>CAZAPV010000001.1:0-46263 GCA_964487195.1 uncultured Gammaproteobacteria bacterium
GCGCGAAAAACAAAACCCCGCTGCTCTCGCGGGGTTTTTCTTTTGGTCGAAAGAAGGTCACGGCGACCTGATCGCGGTCCAGTCGCCGCTGAATCCCTGCCTGCTCGAGAAACTCCCCGACGCGCGGCCGCGGTCAGTGAGTGCGCCGTCGAACTTCGTGAGCACGCTCCCTTTGAGAAGCCGGATGCGCGTCCCGTCGAGAACGATGACCTGCTCTTCGCCGTCAACGAGGAACCGGACGATCCTCCCCTCCTGGCGGAACACGAGGTTGCGCTCTTCGGTGTGCGGGATGATCAGGAGCAAGAAATTGAGATGCGTGTTCCAGTGTCCGACGACGTCGACCGCGCAGAGAACGGGAATCACCGCGCAGGCCGCGCCGACGCACGCGGTGACGTGCGCGATCGGCTCGCGGCGCGACGGTTCGTCGAAAACGTCGCGCAGCGCTTTGACCTGCGCGCCGTCCGGAGACGGCTGCACGTCGACCGCGGCAGCGTTGTCGGTCGACCAGCGTATCTCGCCGGTCGCCGGTTTGCCGTCCGCATCGAGCGCGGTCGCGACGAGCGTCGCGGCGCTCCCCTTCGGCATCGTCATGCTCGAGATGGACTTGCCGTCCTTCAGCGAAATCAGGACGCGCGCCGGGGCTCCGCCGTCCGCACGGGCTTCCGCCGAACCGAACGCCATGAGCAACGCGGCGACGAGTGCGACGATGATATGCTTCGCCATTTTGCGCCTCCTTGGGCTGCAATGAACGTGCTCTCACCCTACGCAACCCGCCGGATTCGGGCAAGTTTCCGGATGCGGAGAGAGTTCGTCACCACGGAAACGGAAGAAAATGCCATCGCCGCGGACGCAATCATCGGCGTCAGCAGTCCGAACGCGGCGAGCGGGATCATCGCGACGTTATAGAAGAACGCCCAGAACAAATTTTGCCGGATCGTCGTGAACGTCCTTCGCGACAGGACGATCGCCTCGACGACCTTCGAAGGACTGCCCTGCATCAGCACCACGTTGCCGGATTCGATCGCGATGTCCGTCCCCGTCCCCATCGCGATGCCGAGATCGGCCTGCGTCAGCGCCGGCGCGTCGTTGATCCCGTCGCCGACGAACGCGACCGAGCGGCCCTCTTCCTGCAACCGCTTGACCTGCGCGGATTTTTCGCCCGGCAGCACTTCTGCGACGACTTCGTCGATGCCGACGTCGGCGGCGATCGCGTTCGCGGTTCGTGAATGATCGCCGGTCAGCATCACGACGCGAATCCCGCGACGCTTGAGCGCTTCGACCGCGCTTTTGGCGTCCGGCTTCGGCGTATCGGCGATGGCGAGCAGCCCCTGCAGCCGGCCGCCAACGGCCAAACGCACCACCGTTTTCCCTTCGCGTTCAAGACGTTCCAAACGCGATCGGCACCGTTCGGGAACCGCGACCGCGGTTCCGAGCATTTTCTGATTGCCTAAAAGGATATCGTCGCCGCCGACGCGCGCGCGGACCCCTTTGCCGCTCTCGGACATGAAATTCTCAGCGGCCGCGATCTGCAGATTCTTTTCTTTCGCGGCGGCGACCACCGCTTTTGCGAGCGGATGCTCGGAAAACGCTTCAAGGGATGCGGCAGTTCGGAGCACGTCGTCTTCGGACGCGCCGTCTTCGCACGAAACGACGTCCGTGATTTTCGGTTTGCCTTCGGTCAGCGTTCCGGTTTTGTCGAAAACGACGGTGTCGATCTTGTAGGACTTCTCCAGCGCTTCGCCGTTTTTTATCAGGATGCCGCGGCGCGCGCCGGCGCCCGTGCCGACCATGATCGCGGTCGGCGTCGCGAGACCCAACGCGCAGGGGCAGGCGACGACCAGGACGGCGACCGCGGGAATGATCGACGCGGCGACCGATCCGGTCCTGATGAACCAGCCGACGAACGTCGCTGCGGCGATGACGAGGACGATCGGAACGAACACCCCGGAAACGCGGTCGGCGAGATGCTGCATCGGCGCTTTCTTGCCTTGCGCGTCCTGCACCAGACGAACGATCTGCGAGAGCACGGTGTCGGCGCCGATCTTCGTCACGCGGATGACGAGCGCGCCGTTCTGGTTGACCGTCGCGCCGTACGCGCCGTCCCCGGCGCGCTTGCCGACCGGCAGACTTTCGCCGGTGAGCATCGATTCGTCCACCGCGGATTCTCCCGTTTCAACCGTCCCGTCAAGCGGTATCTTCTCGCCCGGCTTCACGAGCAACAGGTCGCCGATCTTCACGGACTCCACCGGCACGTCCGCTTCCGCGCCATCCTTGAGAAGCCGCGCTTTCTTCGTCCCGAGTTCGAGCAACTTCTCGATGGCAGCCGACGCCTGTCCGCGGCTTCGCGCTTCGAAGTATTCGCCGAGCAGGATGAGCGCGGTGATCGCCGACGCGACTTCGAAATACACGTACGGCGCGCGGGCGAACATCGCCCAGACGCTGTAGAGATAGGCGGTGAGCGTGCCGATCGAAATCAGCGTGTCCATGTTGGCTGAAAGCAATCGCAGCTGTTGCAACATGCCGACGTGGAACCCGCGCCCGAAATACAACACGACGACGGAAGCGAGCGAGAATTCGATCCAAAGGGACGCGCCGAATCCGAACAGCGTTCCGGGCAGGCGAACGTCCAGCATGGCGAGAAGTAGCACCGGAGCGGCGAGGGCGAGCGATGAGACGGAAAGTCTGCGCGCTTCCTTCAATTCGCTGTCCGAAGTCATCCTATGGTCGCCGTGCTCGTACTCCGTGAGCACCTTGTATCCTTGCCGGACGACCGCTTCGTGCAGCGCGTCCGGTTGCACTTTCGCCGGATCAAAGACGACCGTTGCGCCGTGGGTGGCGTAATTCACGTTCGCGTCGCTGACGCCGGGGAGTTTCTTCAACGCTTTTTCGTTGCGCACCGCGCATGACGCGCAGTGCATCCCGACGATGGTGAATGTGGTGGTTGTCATAGATCGTCAGGATTTTGAAATAATCGTGATCTGGCCGCGGTACATTCCCATCGAACAACTGAATTGGTAGGTGCCCGGTTGCTGCGGCGCCGTGAACGCAATCGTGTTCGGTCCGGCAGCCAAAAGTTTTTCGATTCCGAGTTGGCGCGACACGAGCACGGAAGTGCAGCCGGCGGCTTTCGTGCCATCAACTTCCCAGCGAGTCGGCATCCCCGCTTTGATTGTGAACTGACTCGGCTGATACCCGCCATCAACGATCATGTTCATCACTTGCGTATTTCCATCGACCGTCATGCCTCCGTCATTCGCGGAGGCCGGGAATGACAACGGATAGCCGACGATCGTCAACCCGTTTTGGATGTTCCAAATACCGAGCACGACGACGACCGCGCCCGAAAACTGGAAGAACAGCTTCCCGGCTTTGCCCTTGAGCGAGATCGATGCCCATCCAAGCGCAAGGAGCGCCGGCGCCGTGCCAATGGCGAAACCGGCGAGCGTGAGCGCGCTCGCGATGAAACTGCCGGTCGTGAGCGCGTACAGCTGCAGCGATTGCGTGAATCCGCAGGGAAGGAAGAACGTCGCGGCGCCGAGCAGGAACGGCATCGCCGGGTGCTCTTTGCCCTCGGCGTCCATGATGCGGCGGCTCAAAAATTTCGGCATCCTCGGCAGAAGACGTTTGAGCGATGCGGGTGCGACGTGGAGCATGTCGAGCCCCATGATCAGCATGTAAACGGCGGCGACGAGCGTGAGCGCCCCGGTGACGAGCGGCGACGGCGCGAGCGACGTGCCGACGAAACCGATAACGCCGCCGAGGATGCCATAGGAGAGAACGCGGCCGGTCACGAACAGAACGACCGGTGTGATGCGCGCGATCGACGCGGCGTCGCCGTAGCGTTCGCGGTACTTCGCGGCGGTGGAGAGCAGGAGGCCGCCCGCAACCGCCAGGCACGAAGAAGTTCCGGCAACGAGACCGATCGCGACCGCCGTCAAGAAACCGATCGACGCGGCGACCTGGGAGCTCTGTCTGAACAGACCGATCTTCGAGAACAGCCAGCCGACGGCGAACACGAGGGCGAACAGGCCGATGAGCCGTCCGAACGACGGTCTTTCGCTCTTTTCGTCGCGAGTATCGCGATGCTGTTTTTTCGTTTCGACGAAACTGCGGACGACGTACTGTTCATCGCCCAGCGCTTCCTGGAGCCGTTCGATATCGGGCGTGGAGCCCTCGTCGCAGACGATGCGCGCGATGCCGGCGTGCGCGTCGACGTCGACCTTCCTGACGCCGGGAATTTTTTTAAAGTCCCGTTCAACGATGATCTCGCAGCTGCGACAGGTCATGCCGTCGATGTTCACCTTCGAGACGACCGAGGCCGCTCGCGCGGCGTCCGGGTCTGCGACGTCGAAACCTTCCCGTCGAAGCGCGTCGATCACCGCGGGCGCCGTTCCCGCATCGGCGAGCGTCAGCGCCGCTCTTCCTCGCCAAGTATCGACGCGCTCGACGCCGTGAATCGCGACGGCGATCTGTTCGAATTTTTGCGCGTTATCGTTCTGAAGATTTGAAATTCGTAGTTTCAAAAAAAACAAAGCGCGATTCATATCTCCCAAAGCATACTATGCGCTGTAGTGCAGGTCAATTGCACGCCAGTCATCCCCACTGTTCCGGGACCTGGATTCGAACCAGGATTCACGGCTTCAAAGGCCGCTGTCCTACCATTAGACGATCCCGGAACAGTGCGGACGATCAACGGAACACGGTACGGCCGGCGCGACGCATCGTCAAGGCGCGACCGCCGGTTCCGGGAAAACTTTTTTGTCGACGCCAAGCGCCAAACTCAACTTCGGATCATACGTGAGCGCGCCGTTTTTCCATACGTACACGCGCATCGTCGCGCCGTCGAGCGCGATCACCTCTTTCGCGCCGTCGCCGTTCACGTCTTCGAACACGAGCGGATCCTTGAAGGACGAAACGATGCGGAGTGCGTTGCCCTCTCGGATCAGCACGAACGCCCCTTCGCCGGTTTCGCCGCGCGCGACGATCAGTGTCGGCGCATTCCCGCCGAGCGGCTGGAGCGCGAGCGTCGGCAGATTTTCGAGTCTGCTTTCGCCGGCGACCAACGTGACTGTCGAAGCGACGACGTAACGATTTTCGTCACGGTTCCACACGATGAGCGATACGGAAACGTCGTCGCCGTTTTTGTATCCCGCGACGTACGACGGCTGCGGACTGTCCGGCAATTCGAGCCGCGAGGAAGCAGCCTGCATCGCGCCCGACGGAAGGAGCGCGGCGAAATTCGGCGGGAGCCGTTCGTGCACCGCTTCCCGTCGCGGGAGCAGCTGCGGCAACGTCACCGTCGCGGCGACGAGCGCGGCGACGGCGAGCGCGGCCGGAAACAGCGCGCGACGCTTCATACTTTCAGATATTTCGCGGTCGCCATCTTCGTCGTCACCACGGCCATGAGCGCGACCCCGAACAGCTGGAGCCCGACGACGCGGAAGAAATTTGCGTCATAAAAACCGATCAGATCGACGGTGCCGCTCCCGAAGAACCGCTGCAGGAACGGCTGCGCGAGCCGCATCGCCGGATACAGGATGGCGAGCGCCGCGCCGAGCGAGGCGAACGTCCAGAACAACGCCTCGACATAGAACGGCGCGCGGATGAAACGGTCGGACGCGCCGACGAGCCGCATGATCCCGATCTCTTCCTTGCGCGTGTAGATCGATACGCGGATCGTGTTCAAGATGATGAGCAGCGCGACGACCGCGAACACCGCGCTCATCGCGACCCCGGACATTTCGAGCCGGCTCGAAATCGACTCGACGCGGCCGATCACCGCCTGACGGTCGTCGAAATCCTTTTCGTCGACAAGGCCGGCGTAGCGCGGATCGTCGAGCGCCTGGACGATGCGCGGATAATCCGAGAGTTCGCGCGCGGTGACGACGAGCGACGCGCCGAACGGATTCGTGCCGACCTGGCCGAGCGATTCGACCACCGAGTCGTTGCCTTTATATTGCGCGGAAAAATCCGAGAACGCCTGCGTCGGCGACACGTACTCAACGTCCTTCACCTCGGGCATGCTCAAAAGTTCGATCTTCACCGTCTGCACGCGGCTGTCCTCGACGTCCGGCTTGAAATGCACGGCGACGCTGATCTTCGACTTCACGGCGGCGAGCGCGACGTTGCCGAGCACGTTCATCACGATCAGCATGTTGAGCGAGACGATCGTGAGCACGAGAACGGTGATCGTCGCGGCGGTGAGCCACGCGTTGCGGACGAAATTCTGCCCGGCGAATTTGACGACGCGCGAAAGCGTGACGATCATAGCAGGTATTTTCCTTCCTCCTGGTCGGCGACGATCATCCCCTTCTCCATCGTGATGACGCGGCGCGCGAGCGCATTCACCACCTCGCGATTATGGGTGACGAGCACGATCGTCGTGCCGAACTCGTTGATCTTCGTGAGCAGGTCGATGATTTCGCGGGTGTTGATCGAATCGAGATTGCCGGTCGGCTCGTCGGCGACGATGATCTTCGGCCGATGCACGAGCGCGCGCGCGATCACCATGCGCTGCTGCTCGCCGCCGGAGATCTGCTTCGGATACCGATCGGCTTTGTTCGCGAGTCCGACGATCTTCAGCGCCTGCGGCACGATGCTCCCGATCTTCTTCGGCGATGCGCCGCACACTTCGAGCGCGAACGCGACGTTCTCGTACACGGTTTTTTTCGGCAGCAGTTTGAAATCCTGAAACACGACGCCGATCTGCCGGCGGAGCAGCGGCACTTCGGACCACGCGATCGAAGAGATGTCCCACCCGCCGACGACGATCTGCCCTTTCGTCGGCCGCTCTTCGGCGATCAGCAGTTTCGCGAACGTGGTCTTCCCCGCGCCGCTCTGGCCGACGACCGAAACGAACTCCCCGGGCCTGATGTGGAGGTTGACGTTCGTGAGTCCGACGACGTCCGGCGGATAAATTTTCGAGACGTTTTTGAGACGGATCATGCGGCGGGGCTTGCCAAGCGACGCGATCAGTATATAATAGTCCAGTCATTTCACAAAACGCCGGAAGTGCCGCGGGCGGGTATAGTACAATGGCAGTATGCGACCTTCCCAAGGTTGAGACACGGGTTCGATTCCCGTTACCCGCTCCACGCCACCTTAGCTCAGCTGGTAGAGCAATGCTTTCGTAAAGCAGAGGTCCCGGGTTCGATCCCCGGAGGTGGCTCCATCAAAAAACGCCCGGCGCATGCCGGGCGTTTTTTGTTTTGCCGATCAGAACGAGATGAATTTCGTCACTTTCGCATCCTTCACCTTGCCGTCGAGGTACTGCTGCACCGACGGGCCGGCGATCAGGATGTGGCTCGCTTTCACTTTGATCACCGCGTCTTTTTTGTCTTTTTGGACGTCCTCGACTTTGATGATGTGATAGCCGAACTGCGTCTTCACCAAATCGCTCACCGCGCCTGGCTTCAGCGCGAACGCCACCGCCTCGAACTCCGGCACCATCACGCCCTTCGCGAACCATCCGAGGTCTCCGCCTTTCGCCGCGCTCCCAGGATCGTCGCTGTACTGCTTGGCGAGATCGGCGAAATCGCCGCCGGCGTTCACTTTCGCGAGCACGTCCTTCGCTTTCGCGACGGTCGCGGCGTCGAGCGCGCTGTCCTTGGCGAGCGCGTCCGCTAATTTCTGTTCAAGGAGATACGGCCGCATCACTTTTTCCTGGAACTGCGCCGGCGTCCAGCCGTACAGATCGGCGATCTGCGCGGTCGGGTCGCCGCCCTGCGCGGTCAATTTCACGAACTCCGTCTGCACTTCCGTATCGGTCACCGTCACGTGGTAGCGCGCCGCTTCCTGCCGAAGCACTTCGGTCTGGATGAGCCGGTCGAGCACGCCGGTGCGCATCTGTTCGTCGGTCGGCGCGGGCTGGATCGCGGTCTGCTGCTTGGAGAAGTAGCGGCGCACCGTCGCGAGGTCATCCACGTAATTCGAATACCGGATCATCGTGCCGTTCACGATCGCCACCGGATACGGCAGCGCGTGCATCGTGAAACCGGCGACGGAATTCTGCCAGCCGAATTTGTAAATCCCGACCGTGACGACGCCGAGTCCGACCAGGAGTATGCTGCCGAGTCCCGCACCGATGCCGAGCATGAGATTACGGATGAGACGATTTTTTTTGCTGATGGGCATAAAAAATATGATGTGTGGATTCAGCGTACACTATGGAAAGAAATAATGCCACCATTTGCGCGGATTCGCTTCCTGCGTCGCCGGCAGGCCGGCGGCCGAGACGGCGTCGGTCTTCGCGAGGCCCCGCACCACCACGACCTGCTCGCCCGGTTTCTGAAGATTGAGCTGCAGGCGCGCCGCGCGTTCGAGGACGTCTTTGCTCGAAAACCGCTGGTCGAGCGCGGCGAGTTCGCCGTTCTTCGTCTGGAGCTGATCGGCCTGCGATTGCAGACGGTCGATCTCCCCCTGGATCTCGCGGTTTCGGCTGAACTCTCCGGCGAATCCCCAGGCGATGACGGCGAACAGCGCGACGTTCACGGCGAGCGTCCGCTTCATGCCGAGCAGCCGGTGGATGTTCGCGCGGAAATCGTTGCGTCGCATAGTCATGATCACTCCTCGGTGCCGTCGTCGCGGTATACGCGGCGGATCCATTCGCCGCGCTCATCGTCCTTTTTTTCTTTTTCATGCGCGCTCGGACGCGCCGGTCGCGTCCCCTGGTGGAGCGAGGTCACGAACGCGCGCGCCTCCGCGTCGCTCAAATCGGCCGCGGCGTCGAGCAGCGCGGCGACCTTCCCGCTCCTGCCGCCGCCCGAGCCGGCAGCGGCCATCGTCTCGGTGATCAGGTGATACACGTCCTTCGGATTCCTCGCTGCCGGCATTTCGAGCGACGACGACGTCACCGCGGTGCGCACGGTGACCGAACCGAAATTGAAGATCGTACCGAGGACTCCTCTCACCGAATACGATGCGTCCTGGATTTTATCGTACGGCGCCGCGGATACCGTGCGGTCGAAAAATCCGCGCTGGTCGACGTCGACCACGCGCGAGGAGGTGATCACGAACGCGTTCCAGTACGCGATCACCGCAACGTGCAGCGCGTCGAGCACGCCGACGAACACGAGGAAGCCGAACGCCGCGACTCCCCACCGGCCGAGCGAGAACAGCGGCACCATAGCGAAGAACGGCGCGACGACGAGCGCGGCGGCGAGGACGGCCGCGGGCGTATAAATGATCCAATGGTTGCGGACGACGCGCAGGACGCGCTCGTCGGCTTTGAGATTGATGATCGTCCCGACGTTCATAGCCGTTTCTTTAACGCCGCACGAAGTTTCGTCCGGTCGTCCCACGGAATTTTGCCGCCGTGCGCGACGCAGATCGCCTGCTCCGCGCCTTTGCCGGTCAGGAGCACGAGATCCCCGGGGCGCGCGAGCGCGACCGCTTTTGCGATCGCCGCGCCGCGATCGAGGATCGCGAACAGGTCCACGCCGTCTTTTTTTCCGGCACGGCGCGCGCCCGCCGCGACCTGCTCGATGATCTCGGCCGGATCGTCATCATACGGATCTTCATTGGTGACGATGACGACGTCCGCACTGTTCGCCGCGAGGGCGCCGAGGATCGGCCGACGGTCGCGGTCGCGGCCGCCGCCCGCCGAACCGAGCACATGGATGACGCGCGCTTTCGGGATCATCGCCACCACATCATACAGCTTCCGGAACGATTCCGGCTCCGGCGCGTAGTCCACGATCGCGGTGAACGGCTGTCCCTCGTCGATGAACTCCAGCCGCCCTGGAGCGCCGCCGAACTTCCGAAGCGCCGCTGCCATCGTCGGAAGATCGATCCCTTGCGATAGGCCAACGCTCACCGCCGCGAGCGCATTTTCCACGTTAAAAATCCCGGGCACCGAAAGCACGAACGGCACGCCGTGTACGGCGAACGCGCTGCCGTCCGGCCGCGTCGCGACGTCCGTCGCTTTCACGACGACGAGCGGCGAAACGTCGGGGATCGCGGCCCCGGGCGTTTTCTCGACGAGGAAGCCGTACTTCTTGTTCGCCGGAAAACCGAGGAAGTATGCGGCATCCGCGGAATCCAGATTCGCCACGCTCGTCTTCGGCACCGGTCCGCCGCGCAGACGTTTCACCGGATCGCGACCGAGTTTGGCGAACAGCTCCCCTTTCGCGCGTTTGTACTGCTCGAATCCGCCATGGGATTCGAGATGTTCGGGCGTCAAGTTGGTGAACACCGCCACGTCGTAGTTGATCCCCGCGTGCCGGTGCTGCTTGATCCCTTCCGACGACGTTTCGATGACCGCGTATTCGCAGCCGGCGGCGGCCATCTGCGCGAGCATCTTCTGCAGCGCGAATCGGCCGAGCATCGTCATCTTCTTGTCGTTCAGCCGTTCCTCGCCGGCGATTTTGAACGTCACCGTGCTCGTCATTCCGACGCGGCGTCCGGCCTCTTCGAGCACGCGGGCGATCATCGCGCAGACGGTGGATTTTCCGTTCGTCCCGGTCACGCCGATGCCGATCATCTTCTCGGAAGGATGGCCGTAACGCGCCGCGGCGGCGAGCGCGAGCGTCCGATGGTACAGGTCCAGCACGAACGGCGGCGCCAATTTTTTGAGCCATGTTGGCATGAAAATACGGTAACACGCGGAAGATTACTTGAAAATCCCGAGGTCTGCTGTTACGGTCCATGAAGCTCTTTCCATCTCCAAGGAGACGACCGATGGACAACCTGACTCCGGACGATGAGTTTCCGCCGCGTCGACGGTTGTCGACGATTGCGCTCGCGCTGCTCACGATCGCGGGGCTGCTCATGCTGTTCGCCGCCGTGGTGCTGCTGCCGCTCGTGTTGCTCTCCGGCACACGAACGATGCCTGCGCTGCCGCCGGGCGCGCACCTCGAGAACGGCGTCGTGATCATGACGCCGCCGCTGCCGACCGATGCCGAACCGCCGATCCAAGCCGTCATCGGACAGACGACGATGATCCGCGTGCCGCAAAAAATCCCGACGAAACCGGCGCTCGGCACCGGATTCATTATCGCGGACGGTTACGTGATGACCGCGGCGCACGTCGTCGTCTTCACCGAAAAAAAACGGGTCACCGTGCATTGCAACGATCGCTCCGTCGACGGCGAGGTGATCGAAATGGATCCGATCCGCGACGTCGCGATCGTCCGCGCCGATTGTCACGGCGCCACGCTGACGTTCAACGTCGGACCGCTCGACGTCGACCAGCCGCTCGGCTTCGCGTCGTTCAATTTCGACAAGGATGAAGAAATGAATCTGATGACCGCGATCAGGACGTTCGGCCACAGTTCGCCGATTCCGACGACGATGATTCCGAATCCGAAGAAGGTGGCTGACGCGGACGGCTTTCTCGACATCGAAGTCGAATCGATGCGTCAAGGCGCGATCCCGCCGTTCATCGTGATCGCTGGCGCGTGCGAACGCGGCAATTCCGGCTCGCCGGTGTTCGACATGGACGGTGCGGTCGTCGGCATGATGGTGATCACCGACCCCGGACGCAATCGCACGGATATCGTCCCTGCGGAGTCATTGCTCCATGCGATGGCGGAAGCGGGGCTGCGATGAAAAACGGCAAGGAATACCCCGAAAAACGGGGTGAGAACGTGATCGTTCTTTCCGAACGCCGGCCAAGCTTCCGCCGGGAGCAGGATTCCGTCGCAGGCCGCATCGCCACGTTCAAGCAGCGCTCGACGCTCGTGCGGCGCGCGATGCTTGCCGTCCCCGCGTGGGTGACGCCGAACGGGGTCACCGTCTTCCGGATGCTGCTCGTCGTGCCGATCGTCGCGCTGCTCCGTGCGGGGTCGTACTGGCAGGCGCTCGCGGTCGCCGCGCTCGCGATGTCGCTCGACTTCGTGGACGGCGCGCTCGCGACGGCGCGCGATCAGTCGACGCCGCTCGGGGCGTTCCTCGATCCGCTCGCGGACAAAGTACTCGTCTGCTGCTCGCTCCTCGCGCTCGCCGAAAAAATGCCGGCGCCGTTCATCCTGCTCGTCGCGGCGATCTGCGTCATCGCGGCGCTGCTCACGATGACGCGGCTCGTCAAAATGGCGAAAAATCGCGGCAGGATCGAAGAGCGATCGATCGCGGCGAAACCGTCCGGCAAACTGAAGCTGATCGCCGAAGCGGCGGGGCTGCTCCTCCTCATTCTCGGCCTCGCCGCGAACGTCGTCTGGATCCAAATCGCCGGCGGCGTCGCGCTGGTGTTCGCCGTGCAGTTCGCCGTCATGTCGCTGTTCGACCAGCTGTTCGGCTAACGCAAAACTCGCCCCTCTTCGGGCGAGTTTTTTCTTTACTCTTCGTCTTCTTCGCGCGCCATCTCGACGACGCGCGGATTGAGAAACGATTCCACCGCGGTCATCAGTCCCGGCAGCGCGGTCCGGAACGACTCCAGCCGCGTGGCGGCGCGGTGCCGTTCTGCTTCAAGGATCGCCATGATCTTCTCCGGAGAAGACGCGGCGAAGCGCGTGCGTTTCCCCTCTTTGGTCGTCGTCATCAGTCCGCGTTCGGCGAGCGCTTCCAGCATCACGTAGGTGGTCGGCCGCTTCACGCCGGCGCGCTCCGCGATCTTCTGCACCGCGGCCGGGCCGAGTTCGAGCGCCGCCAAATACACCTTCGATTCTTTTTCCGAAAGCCCGATCTCTTTGAGCTGGTCGTGGTAATTGAAGAGAGACATATTACGAGCTGCGGCCGGCGATCAGCGCGCGGGCGAGATCCGCGATGCGCGCGTCGTCGATGACGACGGCGATCGGCGAATTGCCGGCGGCCCAGAGCGCGACGCGCGAGCCGCGCACGGCGATGTCGGCTGCGGCTTTCCGCTCGCGGCCGTTCGCGGCGACCATCGCGCCCTCGCCATCCATATCCTGTCCGAGAATCGTCGCGGGGTCAACCCCCTCGTATACCCGCACCGCGGCTTTCGCGGTCCGGCTGGCTTCGCGGATCTCGCCGAGCGCCGCTTTCACCGCGCTCTCTTTTTTGGAAATGTCCTCGCGTTCATGCGCGAGCACGGCGAGCAGCTGCTCCGGCGGCGCGGCGGTGAAGTGGCGCTTCTTCCCTTTTTCGAACGCGCTGATCAGGCCGCGCTTCATCAGCGACTCGATCATGATGTAGGTGGTCGGCCGGTTCACCGTCGCCTTCGCGGCGATCAGCTGCGCGGTCGACGGGCCGAGCGCCAAGCCGGCCAAATACACGCGCGCTTCTTTTTCAGAGAGGCCGATCGCCTGCAAGGTGTGTTCGAGAGACGCCATAAATCGCCGCAACCGTACCATCTCCGCAAATTTCTGTCAAAGATTGATGACAGTCATCTCTTGGCCAATTTTTCTATCGTCTCCCATGTCATTTTTGCGGTACGTTCCCAGGAATACACGCGGACGCGCGCGAGGCCGCGCTCGGCGTATATGGCGCGCAGCGCGGGGTCGGCGGCGAACCGTTCCATCGCGATGGCGAACGCGCCGGAGTCGGCGGGATCGATCAGTACGGCCGCATCGGCGGCAACTTCGGGGATCGAACCGGCGTTCGAAGCGATCACCGGCGCGCCGCAGGCGAACGCTTCGAGGATCGGGAGGCCGAATCCTTCATACCAGGACGGAAAGACGAACGCGGTCGCGCCGGCATACAGATGACGGATGGCTGCGGAGTCGACGTAGCCGAGTTCGATCACGGATCGCTGGAGCGGCGTTCCCTCGACGGCGGCGAGCGCCGCATCCCCGCCGACGCCGCGCTTGCCGACGAGTACGAGCGTCGTCGGATCGTTCGACGGACGGCGTTCCTTGAACGTCCTGAACGCGGCGAACAGCCCGTCCAGATTTTTTTTCATCTCCAGCCGTCCGACGAACAGGAAATACGGCCGCGTCACGCCGTACCGCGCGAGCTGCGGCGCGATCTCCTCCGAATCCGACGGACGGAACCGCTCATGGTCCACGGCGAGCGGGGTGACGAAAATCTTGTTCGCATCCGCGGAAAAATATTTCACGATCTCCCGTTTCGAAAAGTCGGAGACAGTGAGAATCGCGGTCGCGAACCGCGCTGCGAACCATGCGGAGAAGCGGAGATACCACCTGCCGGCGGCGGTGCGATACGCGCGCGGCACCGCGATGAATCCGACGTCATGCACCGTCGTCACCGACCGCTTCGGCAGGATGATCGGCAAGACGTGCACCGGCACGAACAGCAGGTCCGGCGGACGGCGCAGCATCTCCCACGACAGCCGCAGCTGCGTCCACAGATACCGCGGCCGCCAACGGAGTACGCGGCTCTCCCAGCTCGGCGGCAGCTGCTCCATGCCGCCTCGGAGCGGCTCGCGCGAATACAGCACGACCCGGTACGAAGCCGGGATGATCGTTTTGAGCCGCTGGATGACTTCGAACGCGTACCACTCGACGCCGGTTTTCCGCGCCACGTTGGCGCGCGACGCGTCGATCCCGATCGTGATTGACATAGGCAACGATGAGTGTACCATGCGCATCAGCTCATTTCACACGGAGGAAAAAATGAACGAAACGCTCAAGGACAAAATTCGCGGCTGCTTTCTCGGCGTCGCGATCGGCGACGCGCTCGGCGCGCCGGTCGAAACGATGACGCATTATCAGATCCTGAAAGCGACGAACCACGCGGAGATCACTGGCTACGCCCCGCAGATGCAGACGAAAATCAAGGGGACCAGGAAACTGGAACCAGGATCGACGACCGACGACACGCAGCTCACGCTCGCGGTTGCGCGATCGCTCATCCGTTGCGGCGGCTTCAATGCGTACGATCAAGCGCGCGAGCTCGTCGCCGAGTTCGACCGCACCACGTTCGGCTGGGGCAAGTCCACGACGGCTGGCGCGCAGGAACTCAAGAAATGGTTCAAAACGAACGGCGCGAAAGGACGGCGTCCCGACATGGACGCGCCTCCGAGGATGCGCGGACCCGGCACAGGAGGCGGCAACGGCGTCGCCATGAAAATCGCGCCGCTCGCGCTCGCCTCCCTGCAGTTCGGCGAAACCGGCCCGGGCTATAACTCATTCGACCATCAGGTCATGAGGCTCGGCTTCCAGACCCATGGGGATCTGCGCTCGAGTTTCGCCGCCCTCGCAGTCGGTCACGCCATCAATCTGTTCGGATGCGACGAGCTTCGCCTGCTCGGCAGCAACGATGTTCTTCTGCGATTCGTCTTTCATGCCGAAAGACATTATGCCGAATACGCATGCGGCGATCCCGCGTTCAGCGCCCGACTCGTTCTCGCGCTCAATGGACTGAAATACGCCGAGTTCTTACGCAAAACGGTCGGCCCGGGATTTTCCGCGCTCGAATCCGTCCCGTTCTCCATCGCGACCGCGCTCCGATATCCGGATGATTTCCGAAGCGGCGTGCTCGAAGCGGTGAACGCCGGCGGCGACGCGGACACCAACGCGAGCATGGTCGGCGCGATGATCGGCGTCCGCGTCGGCATCGCCGGCATCCCCAAGGAATGGATCGACGGCCTTCGCGCAAAGAGCAAAGTCCTCCGCGTCGCGGATCGATTCGCCGAATGCTTCTTCGGCAAATCTTCATAACAAAAATCCCCTCAGCTTCAGCGAAGGGGATTTTTTCTTTTACTTCGTCGTCAGGATCGAGCGTTTGAACGACGCGAGATTTTCGAGCGCGATCCCCGTCCCTTTGACCACGCACAGCTGCGGATCGTCCGCGACGAACGCGGGGACGCCGGTCGCCTGCGCGAACAGCTCGGCGAGATTGCGCAGCTGGGACGAGCCGCCGGAGAGGATCATTCCCTTCTCCATCACGTCCGCGGAGAGCTCCGGCGGCGTGACGTTCAGCACCTCTTTGACGGCGTTGATCAGGCCGTCCAGTTCGTGATGGATCGCCTCGGTGACGTCGTCCGAGGTGATCGTGACGATGCGCGGAAGGCCGGTCACCATGTCGCGGCCTTTCATGTCCATCGAGAGCTTGTCTTTCATGTACATCGCGGAGCCGATCTGGATCTTGATCTCTTCCGCGGTGCGCTCCCCGACCGCGAGGCCGTACTTGCGGCGGATGAATTCCTGGATCGCCGCGTCGAACTTGTTGCCGCCGATGCGCACCGACGCGGAGGAGACGATCCCGCCGAGCGAGATCACCGCGGCCTCCATCGTGCCGCCGCCGATGTCGATGATCATGTGGCCGGACGGGCTGCCGATCGGGATGTCCGCGCCGATCGCCGCGACGATCGGTTCCTTGATGACGTACGCCGCGCGCGCGCCGGCGCGGATCGTGGCGTCCACCACCGCGCGCCGCTCGGTCGAGGTGATCCCGCCCGGCACCGCGACCATCACCTCCGGACGGAACAGCCGCGCGCCGCCGAGCGCCTTGTTGATGAAGTAGCGGAGCATCGCTTCGGTCATCCGGTAGTTGGCGATAACGCCGTCCTTGAGCGGACGGTGCGCGATGATCGTGTCCGGCGTGCGGCCGAGCATGTCCTTCGCCTCCTTGCCGACCGCCAGGATTTTTTTGTCGATCGAAGAAACGGCAACGACCGAGGGTTCATTCAAGATGACCCCCCGCTTCGGAACGTAGACCAGCACCGTGGTGGTGCCGAGATCGATGCCGATTTTCTTGATGAACATTTTTAGAAGCTGACGTCAAAATGCCTGTTCGCGCGCAGGTCGGTGACGACGCGATAGCGCGTATCGCCCCACTGCGAGGAGTCCTCGGCAGGAGAGGCGTTCGTGAGCTTCTTACCAAATTCCAGATCGAGCGTCAACGGATGGCCGGCGGTTCCCGCCTGTTTGTCGACGTCGAGCGCGTAGACGCCTTCCGAAATCTTTTGGACGACCGACGACGCCAGGCGGAAACGGAACTGCAGCGTCTTCGTCTCGCCGGGCTCGATCGAGATGAACGCGCCGAACACCGCGCGGCCGAGCTCTTCGCCGACGTCGACATGGCCTGCGCGGCCGGCCGGATCGTGCAGCTTGTCGTTTACCATCGCGCCGTCCGCGCCGAGGAGCGTCGTCCCCGCGGGGAGATAGACGCGCGTGTAGGTGCGATAGCGCGTCGTCTTCCAGGTGAACGTGCCATGGTTCTCGTACGTGATCGCGACCGAACCGACGAAGCCGTCCGGCGACGGGGCGATGGCGTAGCGGATCGATCGGCTGACGACGGCGTCGCTCTTCAGGCTGGCGAGGTTGGCATCCACAACCGCGACGTAATCGTCGTCCACCGGCCGGAGCGCGCCGCCCCAGCCGCGCGCCAGGATCATCGCTTCGAGCTGCGGCTCGTTCATCGAGAGCAGCATCTGCTTCTCGTCGAGATCGCGCCCGGCGGTCGCGGCGACCGCGAGCAGCTGCGGAAGCGACATTGTCGAAAGACGGTTGATCACTTCCTTCGCGAGATCGCCGACGATCCCTTTGCGCTGCGATGCCGGTACCCCCTGCGTCCTGAACGCCCGCTCCACCTGGAACTCCAGCGCGTCGACGAGGTTGTCCGCGTCGAATGTTTCGCCGTCCACGGTGACGGGACCGGTGGCGCGCAGGATGTCCGCCGCGAACGATGGCGTGAACGCGAGGACGCCGTCGATGTCGGTGATCGCGGACGATCCATACGCCGCAGTCGCCTCTTCTTTGTAAAATTGCGTCATCACGCTCGACGCGACGGTAAAATCCGGCGACCAGTTGGCGTCGCGCAGGAACCAGCGGTCGACCCCGAGATACGCGCGAAGCGGGGCCGGCGGCGCGGGGCGCGGCGTCTTCTCCGATGGCCCGTCGAGCGCATAGACGTCGTTGGTGCGGAGCGACGCGAGCTGGCCGTCCTTCACGGTGACGAGGCCGTACAGCCCCAAAAAGCCGCCGGTCGGGCGCAGCTCGGTGTTGTTCTCGAAGAAGACGAGGTAGTGCCTCTCCGTCGGATAGCCGAGCGCTGCCGGCGCGAGTTCCGCGAGCGGGAGCGCGGCGCCGAGTTGCTGCCGGAACGTGATCAGTTTTTCGCGTTCGCCTGCGAGTACGGGACCGAGCGTCGCGGCGACGCCGGTGTCGGGCACTTCATCGAGCGCGGCGAGCGCGGCATCGAGCTGCGTCATGGCGTCGCGGAGCGCCGGGGCGTCGGATGCGAGCGCGGCGAGAATGCCGCGCGTCTGTTCGTGGGTGATCGTTTCAAAACGGACCGTGCCGGACGGGAGCGCGGCGAGAACGTCACGGGCGGCGCCGAGCACGTCGCGCGCGGCCGCGGCGCTCGCGCGTCCGGAAACCAATATCCGATCCGCGGCGATGATCCCCGTTCCGACGCCCGGCAGCATGCGGAGCGGCGCGAGTTTGGCGAGATCTCGCTGCGCGGCGGCGAAATCCGCGTCCGCGGCGGCGGTCCGTTCGAGCGCAGTCGGAATGTCGAGCGCGTGGGCGGCGGTTTCGGCGGCGGCGAGCGCGTCCTTGCCGGCGTTCGCGCGCGCGTACACGCTCGCGCCGAGGTACCAGAACGGCGCGACCACCGCCGCGGCGGCGAGCAGAACGACGAGCAACGCGGTCACGGCCGTCGCGGCCGCGCTCCGTCCGCTGTCGTGTTTCGCGGATCCGTGCAGCCGCCTCGCGGAAAGCAAATTGTGATGCCGTTTCTTAAAAAACATCGACGTATATTCTTTGTTAAGTGTACCACGACCGCATCTGCTTCGGCGTCGTGCGCGCGCGGCGCATCGTCAGACGCCGTTTCGCGAGCGCGCGCGGGAGCAGCCGCAGAAACGACGGGATCGCCGCAAACGTCGCGGGCCGCCACGCTTCCCGCCAAAGAATCCGCGGAAAATGGAGGAGCGCGTTCGTCCACTGTTCGTTCTTCGCGAGGACGAGCAGGCGGTTGCGGCTGCGATAAAAATTCACCGCGCGCGATTTCGCCGGCGCGCCGGCAGCGCGATAACGATACGCGCGGCCGCGCGGGACGTAGAGCGATGCCCATCCACGGAGCCGGAGCCGCCACGCGAGATCGACGTCGTCGTTGTACGAAAAGAAATCCTCGTCGAACACTTCGTGGCCGTACGCGACGTCGTCGAGCGCCGCGAGTCGGTAGAGCGCGAGCGCGCCGGAAACGCCGAACACTTCCTCCGTCCGTTCGTACCGCTCGCCGTCGGTCTCTCCGGCACCACGCGCCACGACGCGCCTGGATTTCCTGATCGCGAGCCCGGCGCCGTCGATCACGTTCGTCCGCTCACCTTCACGCATCTCCCCGTCGCCGCGGCTCACCACGCGCAGCAGTTTTCCGCACGCGCTCCCGACATCCGGCCGCCGCTCCACCGCCTCGACGAGACGTTCGACGCAATCCGGCGCAAGAACGACGTCGGGATTCACGGTGAGGATGAACAGATCGTCGCCGTCGCGCCGCAAGTGCGCGCGGGCGTACGCGATCGCCTGGTTGCGCGCGCGTGCGCCGCCGAGATCTTTGGAGTTTCGCAAAAAAATCGCGCGCGGATAGTCGCTCCGAACGAACGATTCCGCGCCGTCGATCGAGGCGTTGTCGACGATGAGCAGCGCGCAATCCTTCCGCGTCTGCGCGCCGATCGCGGCGAGCGCCTCCGGCAGGTGTCGCATGCTGTTCGAAGTGACGATGGAGATAACGATGCGCGACATACTACGTCCGTTTTTTCTGCGTGACGTTGAATCCGAGATACCGGCCGAGCATCAGCCGCGTTTGCGCGTCGATCGCCGGGAGCGACCCGAACAGCACGAACGTCACCGGCACGAGCATCCATTGCAAAATCATGACGAGCCACGCGCGCGGACGTTTCCGCTGCGGCATCGGCGGGAGCAGCGTGAAACTCATCACCGCCGAAACGAACACGCCGACGAGCGCGAGCCGCATAAGAAGCGCGAGCGTGTGCGGCGTGTTCTGGAACAGCACCGCGGCGCGCAGCGAGTCCGGCGCGAACCAGAACGGCAGGTACCCGAGAAGCGTGATCATGAGCGGCGCGGTCGCCCACGTGTACATCCCTTCGCCGAGCGTCCAGAGATGGAAGATTTTTTTGCGAAGCGGGAAACTCGGATTGCGGACGAACCGGCTCACGAGGTACGGAAGGTGCTCGACCCCCCACGCCCAGCGCCGCTGCTGTTTATACAGATTCCTGAGACTTTGCCAGTACGTGTCGCCGGCGACGGTATCCATCGACACCGGAATCGAGAGCGGCGTCACGGTGTAATCGCCGTCGTAGCGCAGGAGGCATTGCAGGAAGATGCGCGAATCCTCGGTGACGATGTCTTTCTGCCAGAATCCGACGTCCACGAGCGCGCGCATCGGCATGCTGTGCGACGAGAACGTGAACAGCCGTTCGGGACGCGTCAGCTCGGTCATCAGCCAGAACGTGGTGCCGAACGCCGCGATGCGCACCGCGGCCGGCGCGTCCCAGATGTTGTTGTTGTACAGCGCGATCGGCTGGTACGACGTCCGGAGCGGCGTCGGATGCGTCAGGTACGCGTGCGTGAGGCGCGCGAAATATTGCGGATGGACGCACGTGTCGATGTCGAACGACGAGACGATCACGTGCTCGTACGGCACGCGCAGTTCGTCGATCAGCTCCTGCGCGCGATGCCCCGCCCAGTTCAGATTCGATCCCTTCCCCGGAATTTCGTCCGCGAGTCCGCGCGGATGCACGGTGACGAGCAGGCGAAAAAATTTATCGCCGAACTCTTTTACGATCGCGTCCGCGACCGCCGCGAACCGTTCGCGATCCCCTTCTTCCCCCGCGAGCACGACGATGCAGCGCTCCTTCATCGGATACGCCGACGCGGCGAGACTCGCGAACGACGTCCGCAACACCGCGAGATCTTCCTTATACGTCGGCATGAAAATCAAATGGCGGATATCGTCGAAACGCGGAATCGCCTTTACCCGCGCCAACCAGTCGATCTTCCCTTCGCGCCGATACCGATCCCAGGAGACCGCGAGCGAGAAAACGAAAAAGCAGACGCGGAACAGCCAGTAGAGGTCGAAGATGATGATGAAATAGATCACCGCGAGCGGCGCGATGAACGACAAAACGACGGCGAGCACGAGCGTCGTCCACACCAGGCCGCCGGGGATGATTTCGAGCAGGCGATACGCGCGCGGCCCGATCCGCCGCCGCCCCTCCGCGTCGCTCGCGGTCACGCTCATTTTTACGTCTGTCGCTTCCATATGCACGCACGCAGAGTAGCAGGGAACGACCGCTTATTCAACCCCGCTTGCCTGTTCCGCGCGGCGGGGTATACTCCGGCCATGTCCTTTTACGGCAACCGCAAACGCGTGGATGAGTTCGGCTTCCGCTCGCACCGCGTCGAGATCTACCGGGCGCGGCAAGGCGCATTGCACTGCGGACTGGACCACGAGCCGCACGAAACCGCGTGCGCCGCATGCCGGACGCCGATCCGCTGGTCGACGGTGTTCCTGATCTCGATCGACGGCCAGGAACTGGAGATGCCGTGCACCGACGCCGAGGAGGCGGCGGACACCGCGATCGCGGTGATCGACAACGTCTCCGAAGACGCGGAAGACGAACCGTCACCGGTCGATCCGAAAGAACGGCCGACCGATCCCACCGCGCCAGCGCCGCATCCGACCGGCAAAGACGTCGCCGGACCGATCGACTGGAAAATGACCGCGGAAATTTTTTTCCGCGGACGAAAAAAGGGCGGCACATGACCGTCCATCCTCCCGGAGCTCCGTCAGACGGGGCTCTTTTTTGTCAGCAGCATCACGCGGTTCGTGCGAAGCCGCACCGTCGGACGCAGATCGAGCAGCCGCCGTTTCCATTCTTCGAACACCGCGGGTTGGTCGTAGCCGTTCACGCAGACGATCCCGTCGTCCGCGAGCAGACGGCTGATCGCATCCTGGAACGCGGGATCGGAGACGATCGGCGCGACCTTGTGGCCGGCGAACAGATCGACGAGCGCGAGATCGAACGTTCCGTCGAGCGACGGCACGATGGCCGCCGCGTCCCTTTCATAAAAACGGACGCGCGCGTCCGCGGGGGCGATGCCGAGTTCGCGGCCGAGCGCGAAAAGCGAGCCGTCCCAATCGACGCCGACGATCTCGGCGTCGGGGAAATATCGCCGCAGCAAATTCACGGTGTTCCCCAAACCGACGCCGAGCAGCAGGCAGCGCCGGACGTCCGGTTTCCGCCGCGCGGCCGCCGCGAGCGCCTTGGACCAGAGCGCGTCCATGAACGGCCCGCTCTGTTCGGTGCCGTCCGCGTGCGCCAATTTCCAGCGGCCGAAAAAACGGGACAGCGTCATCGTCCCGTTTTTGATCGTTGAAATTTTCCTCCGCTCGTACAGCCAGGTCATGCTACAACGCCGGTTTCGCCTTCGTGATATTCGGCTCGCCGTCGTACGCGGCCTTGATCCAACGCCGCTTCTTCGCCCGTTTCGCCGCTCCGCGGATGCGCGCAGCAAGATCGTCTTTGGTTTCGTTTCCCGAAAGCGCGAGATCAACGACCGGAACATGCTTCGCGAACGCGAGCGCATTCCCGGTCGCGACCGCGGCGCGGATCACGCTCCAGCTCGCGTCGCGCCCGCTCCCGCGCGCGGAGCGCGCGACCGCGATCGCGGCGCATCCTTTCATCCGCGAGATCGCCGCGGCGAGCAGGCGGAATTCCTTCCCGCGCGGGGCCGAGGACCAACGCACGCGCCGTCCGCCGACGTCGCCGATCGTCGCGCCGTCATTTCGAAAATCGAGGAACAGCACCGGCTTCATGGGACGACGGCGAGGCCGAGTTTCTCGGTGATCGTGTCGAGGACGACGATCTTCTTCGACTCGAGAATACTGTACAGGAATCTGTCGGTGACGTCGCGGCGGTATTTGTATTCCTGCGGGGACATGATCGTGTAATTCACTTCGCGGCCGAGCGTCCGTTCGAACCCGCGCACGAGCGACGACACGCGGTCGTGATTGACCCTGCCGACGATGAACAGGTCGACCGGCGCGGTGTCGTCCCCGGTGAAAAATCCGGTGAGCACGAGGTACTGGACGCTGCCGAGCTGCGTGATCTTCTGGGCGAAGTCTTTCTCCACCATCACCTGCGACTTCAAAAACAACGCGCGCAGCTCCGGATACAGCAGCGACGAGGTGTTCAACCGGTAGTACCGCCGCTGCCGCGTCGCCGCCTTCGCCGCGCCGTCCGCGCCGACGACGACCCCCATCCCGACCAGATTGTTCAATTCATTCCTGACGGCGTTGATCTGCGAGCCGATCTTGCGGGTGAGCTCGCGAACGAAAAAAGCGCTCTGGTCGTTATGAAGGAAAAGGCGCAAAAGCCGCACCCTTGTTTTTGAACCAAACAGTTGTTCAAGCATGTTTCGCCCTCGTTACCGGTGTAGTATAATACCCGGGCAACGCAACGGTCAACGATTATGACGACATCCGAATCGCGCGCCGGCGCCATCGTGCGCTGGAACGGCAAAAAAGCGGAACCGTACGTCCAGACGATCACCGTCGACCCCGGCAAGGAAGCGGCCGAACGGCTGGGGAAGGTGTTCGGCGTGGTCGCGGTGGAAGCGGTCGCCAAAACCGGCGATGCGCTCGTCGCCCACATCGAAGACGCCCTGAACCGCGGGATCGCGATGGCGATGCGGAAGCTGCCGGTCGACGCCCCGCAAGATACGGCGTTCGAAATGGCGATCGGCGCGGTCAACTACGCCGCCGAACGGCTGCTCGGCGATAACGGCCTCCCGGTCGACCCGGAACGCGTCACCGCAGCGCTCGTCGCCGTCCGAGACCGCGACGTCGCCGCCGCGATCTGGGGATCCCCGTCGCTGCTCCTGTTCCATCCGTCGACGTCCGGCGATCGCGTGCTGAATCTCGTCGACGACAGCCGTACGGAAAAACCGTCGCACGCGCGGCTCGCCATGCCCCGCCGCTGCTTCGGGAGCATCATCGCCGGCGCGATCGGCAAACGCGATCGGCTGCTGCTCGCGACGCAGAATCTGGAAAACCTGCTCGGCGATCGGCTCGCGGAGATCGTGCTCGGCATGGATCCGATGAACGCTACCGAAGCGATCCGGATCGAGCTCGCCCCGGCCGCGGAAAGTTTGGCGCTCGCCGCGCTCGTAATCGACGTCGCCGACGTACGCTACATCGAACAGCTTCCGGGATCCACCAAAGAATCGCTCGACGCGCTGCGGCAAACCGCTTCGCGCACCAAAGAGATCATGTCGCCGTCCTTGAAAATTTCCATTCCGCGCCTTCCGCGCCTCCGTCTTCCGCCACTCCGTCTTCCGCGCCTCCCGACGCTCGCCGCGATCAAGCGGTCGCCGGACCGATTGATGACCGCCATCGTCGACAACCTGAACGCGCTCACCGCGCGCCGGCGCGCCGCGTTGTTCGCGTTTCTCGCGGTGCTCGCCGCGGTGAACATGAGCGCGATGATCGGCGCGTGGAACCGCGACGGTCTGCGCGCAGCAGCAGCGTACGAAGCCGACGTCGCCGCGGCGCAGCAGCAGATCGACGCCGCGGAAGCGAGCATCATCTACCATGACGACGACCATGCCAAAACGTCGCTCGCCGGCGCCGATGCCGCGACCGTAGCGCTCCGTCCCGGCAACGCGAAACAAAAATCGATGCGGCAAAATCTTGAAAAAGAAATCGCGGAGAAAAAAGACGAGCTCCGCCACGTCGTTGCGCTCGCCGCGCCGGAGGTGATCGCGACCGTCGGGAGCGGCGCCGACGCGGCGACGATCGTCCGCCTCGCCGCGCTCGGCGATTCGCTCTGGGGCGCGACCGCGGACGGCGGCGTCTTCACATTCCCAGGGCAGGGAAAAATGACGAAGCTCGCGACGATCGCCGGAGAGCCCGCGCTGTTCCTCGCCGCGGGCAGCGGCGTGCTCGCCGCGTCCAAAGACGGATCAGCGACGCTCATCGCGAACGGCGCGCCGCAACCGCTCACTGTCGCGCTCGACGCGACCGAGGCCGGAGCGAACGACGCGCAGCTGTACAACGCGCGCATCTACGTGCTCGACGCCGCGCACAACAGGATCGTGCGCCACGCCGCGGACGGACAGAATTTCGGCGCCGCGCAGTTCTACCTGAAAGACGGCACCGACCTGTCGCAGACCGTCTCCATGGCGATCGACGGCGCGGTGTGGCTGCTCCGCCGCGACGGCGGGATCATCCGGATCGTCAAAGGACTGCAGGAACCGTTCGCGGTGCAGGCCGTCGATCCGGCGGTCACCGCGGCGAAAAAAATCCGGACCGCGTCCGCATCCGGCTCGCTCTACGTGCTTGATTCCTCCCCTGCCCGCATCCTCCGCTTCGACAAAAAAACCGGCCTGCTCCAGGCGCAGTACGTCGCGGACGCGCTCGCGGACGCGTCCGACTTCGCCGTCGACGAAACCGCCCACGCCCTTCTCGTCGCCAAAGCCAACCAGGTGCTCAAATTCACGTTGCCGCAATAAAAAAGACCCCGCGTCGCCGCGAGGCCTTTTTTGTTTTTCCGTTACTTCAGATTCACCTTGCCGCCGGCCTCTTCGATCTTCTTCTTCCATGCCTCGGCGTCGGCCTTGGCGACGCCCTCTTTCACCATCTTCGGTGCGGCGTCGACGAGGTCCTTGGCATCCTTGAGACCCATCTGAGTGAGCTCGCGGAGCGCTTTGATGACGCCGATCTTGTTCGAACCCGCGTCCGCGAGTTCGACGTCGAACGCCGCCTTCTCTTCG
Organism: uncultured Gammaproteobacteria bacterium; assembly: GCA_964487195.1. Classification (GTDB taxonomy): domain Bacteria; phylum Patescibacteriota; class Patescibacteriia; order SG8-24; family SG8-24; genus CAZAPV01. The sequence goes on from CAZAPV010000001.1 coordinate 25,596, forward strand.
ACCGGCGCGGCGGCCGCGGCGCCCGGGGCTGCCATCGCCATCATCGGCGCGGCGGCGGAAACGCCGAATTTGTCTTCGAGGATTTTGACGAGCTCGGCGAGGTCGAGGACGGTCATCTTCTCGATCGAGGAGACGAGATCCTTGAACTTCTCCGGCACGTCGACGTTTTTCATTTCTGCCATAGACGTGTGGTTATGCGGTTTTAGAATCCTTGATCGCGCCGAGCGCGTAGACGAGGTTGCGGATGTTGCCCTGCAGGACGTTCACGAAGCCGGAGAGCGGCGCGGCGATCGTGCCGACCACCTGGCCGATCAATTCCTGTTTCGACGGCAGCTTGGCGAGCGCCTTCACCTGGTCGATCGACATCCACTGCGATTCGAAATAGCCGCCGAGCACTTTGACGTTGTCGTGATCCTTGCGGAACTGCTCGAGCACCTTGGCCGGCGCGACGGCGTCCGCCATCCCGAACAGCATGGAGACGCTCCCCTTCAGCTGCTCGACGTCGATCGCGGCGATCCCCGCGTCCTTGAGCGCGCGGCGGAGCAGCGTTTTTTTCGCGGTGCTGACGGCGACGTCCTCTTTTTTCGCGGTACGGCGCAGCGCGGAGGCGTCGTTGACTTTGAGCGCTGCCATGTCGGCGAAGATCACCGATTTGGCGGCGCGGAAGCCGTCGACGAATTCCTGCACTTCCGTTTGCTTCTGTGCGCGTGTTTTTGCCATAGCGTTGCGTTCTTCCCCCTGTTCCTCGACCTTTAAAATAAAAATCCGCGGACATCGCCGCAGACAACGGACGCGAACGCGTCCCGAGTTCTACCTCGATGGGCCGGCCGACGGATGTCGACCGCTTAACCTTTCGGACCCATTGTCTACGGTAATCGAAGATTTGTTGGCATCCTACCGGTCGGGCCGTTTGGTGTCAAGCGCGCTGAAAATCAGCATTATTTAAGCGGGATTTCGCGGGTGATCGTCGTTTGCTGGCCGCGGTCGTCGGCGACGGAGATGCGCACCGTGAGCTTCTTTTCGTCGGCGAGACGCGGATCGTCCGCGATCAGCGAAAACGAGATCGGCTGCTCGTAGTCCTTGCCGATCAGGCCGGGGATCGGCAGATCGATCGTCTTGTCGAGCTCGACGAGCGTCATGCGGTACGTCGTGAAATCGAGCGCGTAGTCATCGCGCATGACGAGCAGCGCTTTCATTTCCTTGAGCGACACGCGGCCGTCGGGGGTCCACGTGAACTCAATCATCGGCGGATCGTCGTGCGGCCGCGCGAACAGCGATCTGTAGTCGCGCAGCGCGACGACGCCGACCGTGAGCAGGATGACGATCGCGAGCGCCAGCGGGAGCGCGCGCATGGTGATGCGCGGGCGGATCATCGTCGTGGAGCGCCGATCACCGTACCGCGGAACCGTTTGCCGCGCAGGATCGCGTCGACGTTTTTGAGATCCCTGCCGTCGGCGATCATGACCGAAAGGCCGAGTCGCTCCGCTTCCTTCGCGGCGACAGGATCGAACGGCGAATTGAGTCCCGGATGCCAGCGGCCGCCGAACTGTTTGCGGAAGTCGCGCCAGCGGATCGCGAGGAGCCGCTTCGCGTTTTTGAATTTGCGCGGATCCTTGTCGTAGACGTACGCGATGTTCGAAAGGTTCACGAGCGTGCGCGCGCCGGCCTTGCGCGCGAGCAGCACGGCGTCGTAATCGGTGGAGCATCCGGGACGCCAACCGGCGCCGATCACCACCGGCTCTTGCGTCCGTGAAAACGCCCGCGGATCGGTGACGATCTTCGGCTGGGCGACGTCGCGCAGCACGGTGCGCAGCAGGTGCGCGTTGAGGCGCGTCGCGTGGATGCCAAGCCAGTCGAGGTCGTCGCGCGTGAGTTTCGCGACGCCGGCCGCGGCGCGCTGATACGCGCGGGCGGTCGTTCCCCCGCCGCAGATGATGATGAACCGGCTCCCCGCGCGCACGCGGCGAAGGATCAGCGCGCGGAGCGCCTTCAGAAATTTCACGTCGATTCCGTCCGGCGGCGCGATCAGCGATCCGCCGAGGGAGAGCACGATGGTGTCGCGGTGCATACGAAAAAACCCTGACGTCGTCAGGGCTTGGACGAGTATTTATTCTTCACTTTCTGATTGCGTGTCCGCTGCTGCGTTGTGAAACGAAACGCGCTCGACGTGCGATACCCCGGGCCGCTTTTCCTGTGGCCGCCTGCGTGATTCTTCATACCGTTTCTTTCCGGCCCAATTCGAGCCGCGCCACGTTGTCCACATACCGCTTCGCCATCGCGCGGCGTTCGGACGCCATCGTGTCGACCTCCCAGAGCATGTCGAGCGCGATGAGCGCGACGACGATGCTGATCCCGCCGGCCACTCTCGACACGAGCGTATCGCTCATCGCGAGCACCGCCGTCACGGCGTACCCAGTGGCGATCAGCAACACCGCGGTCCATCCGTACGCGGAGAGCCGGTTGTCCCACAGCTCCTTGATCTGCTGGCGCGCTTCCGCGACCGTCGCGGTGGTGCGGAGCAGATCCTGAAACAGCGCTTCTTCTTTTTTCGTGTCGACGTCCGGGATGGTGTAGATGTGGTAGCTCAACTTGCGGAAGCCGGCGTTGAACCCGTCGTACGCGCCGAAATCCTTGCCGGAAAACATCGTCAGATATTCGTAGAGCCGTCCGTGCAGTTCGGTGAACCACGGGCGGAATTTCGGCGACGTCTCGGCGATGTTCTTGGAGACGTGGTAGATGCGGCGGAGTTTGTTCAGTTCGACGCGCACCGCTTCGAACAATTTCTGTCGGCGGCGCGACGCTTCGGCGAACAGCGCGGCGATGATGACTACCGTGAAGACGGCGACGGCGAGATGCGCGATCGGAGCGTCCGGATCGACCGGGACGAACACCGGGATGAGCAGCGCGAAACCGAGTCCGCCGACCGTGAGCAGGATGAGCCGCGCGAGCGTCCGTCTGGTGACAGGGATGTTCATGCGTTGTTCTCCGGTTCGCCCTCTTCGAGCGCGCCGAACTTCGCTTTTATTTCGACGACTTTATTCTCCACGTCCTTCAGCCGCGCCTTGCATCGCTTCGCGAGGTCGAGGCCGCGCTCGAATTTGCGAAGCCCTTCCTCTAGATCGACGTCGTCGCGCTCGAACCACTGGATGATCTGCTCGAGCTCCTTGTACGCCGCGCCGAAGTCGAATCCTTTGTCGGATTTGCTCTTGGTCATATCCTTTCTTTCACTTCGGTGACAAGGCCGCCTTTGTACAATTGTATATCCACGCGCGCGCCGATGTCCACTTGCGAGGCATCGCGGACGATCTTCCCCGCGCTGCGCACGAACGCGTATCCCTGGCGGAGCGGGCGGCGCGGATCGAGCGTCGCGAGCAGCCGGACCGCGGCGTCGAGACGTTCGAGGCGCGTTTTGAGGTCGATGACGAACAGATCGAGCCGACGGTACACGTCCCTGATGCGGTGACCCGCCGCCGCGAGCCCCCGCCGCGCGTGCGCGTCGATCCGGGCGGCGACGCTTCGCACCGCCGCGGCTTTCGCGGCGAGCGCGCTACGCATCCCCGCATCCATCCGCCGGACGCCACCGTCGATCATCGACGCGATCTCCCTCCTGTCGGGCGCGACGAGCTCCGCTGCGTTCGACGGCGTGGAGGCGCGGATGTCGGCGACATAATCGGCGAGCGATTCGTCGCGCTCATGACCGACGCCGACCACCACCGGAATTTTCGAGCCGAACACCGCGCGCGCGACCTCTTCGGAATTGAACGCCTGCAGATCCTCGAGCGAGCCGCCGCCGCGGGTGAGCACGACGACCTCGGCGAGTTCCGTATGCGCGTTGAAATAGCGAAACGCGCCGACGATGTCGCGGATCGCGTCGCGCCCCTGCACCTGGACGTGTGCCGAGCTCACGGTGACGCCGCCCCAACGGTTTTTGAGAATCCGCAAAAAATCGGTGTACGCCGCCGACTCGCGCGAGGCGATCAGGCCGATACGCGACGGAAATTGCGGGATCAGCCGCTTGCGCGCTGGCGCGAACAACCCCTCGGCATCCAGTTTTTTCTTCAAAAGTTCGAACGCGCGGCGGAGCGCCCCCTCGCCGATGAACTCCACGCGCTCGACGTTCATGGAAAATCGGCCGCTCTTCGCGTGGATCTTCGGCAAACCGAACGCGCGCACTTTCATCCCGTCCTCAAGCGGCGCCCGAAGCTGCCAGACGGTCGCGAAACAATCGACGATCGACTGTTCGTCTTTCAATTTGAACCAGATCCATTTCTCCTGCGACACGCGGTACTCCGCGACCTCGCCTTCGATCGCGACCCCTTCCGGAAAAACCGCGGACGCCAGCGCCGCGTTCAAAAATTCTATGAATTGCGAAACGGAAAAAATCTGCATGCGCTTCTTCACGGCTGGAACGCCGCTTCGGGTCGGCCGTCGATCGCGATCACGATGTCGCGCACTTCGGGGAACTGTTCGAGCGTCGCGCCGATCTGCGCGCGGATCATGCTCGCCCGGCATTTGTCCGAGATCCCCCGGTTCATGCGCGAACTGAAGTCGGCGGTGACGACGCCGTTCCCGTCCGCGGTCGCGGATTTGAGCGTCACGCCGGAAGGGATCGCCGACCAATACCCGTCCGTTCCCTCCGTCGCATCCGGTCCCTTGAGCAGCGCTTCGAGCGTCGACCGATACACGGCGCCGGTCGCCGACACCTGGCGCTGGACCGGAAAGATGATGTCGCACGCGCCGCCGGCGTCGAGGGCATGGCTTGGAAAATACAGTTTCACGGCGACGGTATTCGCGGGACCGAACGTCACCGTGCGGGTGACGGATTCGGATCCATCGCCGAGAGAAACCTCGACGGTGGCGGCGAGCGGCGCCGGGGACGGTACGACTAACGTCTTGTCGAACCGGCCGTACACATCGCCCGGCGCGGCTTGGACGTCCGTGGTCGCGACGGCGATCGTCGCGCCGTTCGAATCGACGAGCGCGATGCGGACCGCGCCGGCGCCGGTTTTTGCGCGGCCGGCAACATCGAACGACGAATCGAGGAGATTCGCTCCGTTGAGCGGCACTTCCACGATCAGATTCTTTTCATCCTTGGCGACCGCGGCGATCTTCGCGGGAACGGACGTCTTTGGCGGGGTCGGCAGCAGCGGAAAACCGCCCGCGACGGTCCCGAACGAACCGGTGAGCTGTCCGACCGCGAATCCGGCGATCGCGACGAGGCCGAGCGTGACGATGAGCGGTAATTTCTTCATGCGGGAAGGATAACAAAAAAGCATCAAGGCAAACAGACGTCGCGCCCGTGCCGGACGAGCAATCCTTCGTCGACTAATTCAGCGGCGAGCGCGTCGGCGTCGTCGCGGCCGGTGCGGACCGCAAGCGCCGCGGAAGGGATGCGGCCGGTCGGATCGCCGGCGAGCAGTTTGAGGATCGCGCCGCGTCCCTGCCGCCACGACCCCTTGAATGCCGGCTGTTTCCGGAGCAGCGCGCGCCTCGGCTCGCGTTCCGCCAAAAAATGCGGCGCCGCGCGGCAGGACCGCCGCAACGGACACGCCGCGCAATCCGGATCGCGGCCGATGCAGACCGCGGAACCGAAATCCATCAACGCACCATGCCAGTCGCGCGACTTCCCTGCCGGCAACGCGGCCGCGAGCAGCACGTCAAGCGCGCGATCGGACACCGGCGCGCCGAACTCACCGCCGGCGAAATATCGGGAAAAAATCCTGCGGATGTTCGTATCCCATAACGCCGCGCCGCGGTTGAACGCGAACGCCGCGACCGCGCGCGCGGTGTACCGTCCGATCCCGGGCAGCGTTTCGAGTTCGTCGATCGCGGTCGGCACGCGGCCGTCGAAACGGTCGACGATCGCTTTCGCGGCGAGCCAGAGGTTGCGGCCGCGGCGATTGTATCCGAGTCCGCTCCATGCGCGCAGCACGTCGGAGAGCGGTGCCTTCGCGAGCGCGGCCGGCGTCGGCCAGCGTCGCGTGAACGCCAGATACTTCGGCACGACGCGCGGCACCTGCGTCTGTTGCAGCATCACCTCGGAGACGAGCACTCGCCACGGATCGCGCGTCCTGCGCCACGGGAGATCGCGCCGGTGCCGTCCGAACCAACGGAAAATGCCGCGCCGCAACGTGGCGATCCGTTCTTCGCGCCGCATATCAATCCGCCGTCTTCGGCCCGAACGCGGATTCGGTGTAGACGTTGCCCGCATTCCAGATCAGCCATCCCGACCCGCCGCCGTCGGCGACCGCTTTCATCTCCGCGCGCACCATCGCCGCGGTGTACGTCGCGCCGAGATTGAAATCCTGGATCCACGGCCGCGCGGTCGCGACCGTGAAGCCGGCCTGCGGATTCTGCGCGCGCGCGGCGTCGCTCTCTTTCTTGAGCGCGGCGAACACCTCCTGGCCGCGCACCATGTTGTCGTAAATCACCTCGTACGGATGATCCGCGGGATTCGCGAATCCGTCGAAGCCGGACGCGTAGTGCGACGGATACACCATCGGCGAAATGAAATCGAAATGCCGCGCACCGGTGTCCAGCCGCTGGCCGATCCCGAGGTCGGTGTGATGCTGCGCCATCGTGAGGCCGAACAGGTCCGCGGAGATCGGGATCCCCGCTTTCTGCCGGAGCTCGGCGTCCAGAAACGCGAAGAAATCGGCGATCGCGTCGGCTTTCGGCTTCTTGCCGTCGTACACCGGAAACGACAGCGCTTTCAGATTGCCGTCGGTCGGGAAACGGATGTAGTCGAACTGCACCTCGTCGAACCCGTTCGCATACGCCTCTTTCGCGATCGCGGCGTTGTAGCGCCAGACGTCGGTCGCCGCCGGGTCGAGCCACATCACGCCGCGGCGGTCGCGCCAGATGCCGCCTCCCGAAGAGCGGACGGCGAGATCGGGCCGCTTCGACGCGAACGACGGATCCTCGAATACGAACACGCGGGCGATCAGATAGATGTGCTTGTCGTGGAGCGGTTTCGTGAACGCCGCGAGGTCGCCGATCGGCGGCCGCGATTCGGCGAACGGCCGGAGTTCCGCGGTCTGCGGCGCGAACGCGAGCGGCCCGCCGCCGTCTTTCAGATCGATCACCATCGCGTTCAGTTCGGTCCGACCGATCAGATCGACGAGCGCGGCGAACCGTTTCGATGAACTGACCGTCGCCGCGGTGACGTAGATCCCTTTCACGAAATCCGGCGTCGATACGTGCGTCACGAGCGGCACGGGCGCCGCCTCCGGTCCTTCCTCCGCACGCACCGCCGCGATCCCCGGTTTGTCCGCGGACGCGGGAACGGGAAACGACGCCGGCACCGTAAGCTGCGCCGCGAAATAGATCGCGGCCGGCACCGCCGCGACGACGAGGATCACCGCGCCGCGCTTGGTCGTGATCGCAGGGAACCGCCGCAGAAAATTCCGGATGGATTCGCGCATCGCGTAAAAATTATTTCTTCCGTCCGAGCATCGTCTCGATCATCCGCTTCCCTTCTTCGACGCCGGGCTGGTCGTACGCGTCGATGTCAAGCAGTTCCGCCATCGCCGCCGTCGCGAGCATGAAGAAGAACAGCAGCGCGCCGAAGGATTCCGGCGTGATCTTCGGGATCGTCATGGTGCCGCTCGGCCTGCCGCTCTTCGCGAGCGCCGCCGCAGTCGCCTCCCGTTCCGCAGCGTTGATCTTTCCGAACGCGTGGCCGCCGAGATATGAAATTCCGCCGAGGTCGGGATACGGCTTCGGCACCTTGAAATCGTCGCGGAACGATTCGATACCGAGGAACGTGACGATCTTGTCCGCCGGACCTTCGTTGTACAGCTGGATCTGCGAATGCTGGTCCGCGGCGCCGAGCGCGGCGACCGGCGTCAGTCCGTGGTGGACGACGTTGCCGCGGCGGTCCAGTTTCTTGCCGAGACTTTCCGCCCACAGCTGGCGGAACCAGACGGCGAAATCTTTGAGCGCGTCGGCGTACGGCATCAGCACGGTGATGCGCTCGCCGCGGCGGTAGCCGTCATGATGCAGTCCGGCGAACATGAGCGCGCCGTTATCAGCGGGCGCGGATTCGAAAAATTCGTCGCGCATCTTCGCGCCGCCGGCGATCAGCTTCACGACCGGGATTCCGGCGCACGCGGCGGGAAACAATCCGACCGGCGTGAGCGCGCTCCAACGGCCGCCGATATCCGCGGGCACCGGAAGCGTCCGGTATCCTTCGCGGTCCGCGATCGCGCGCAGCGTCCCCTCCTTCGGATCGGTCGTCGCGATGACGTGCTCGCGGTGCCGTTTCTCGCCGACGCGCTTGATCAGCCGTTCGCGCAGCAGCAGGAACGCGGCCATCGGTTCCACGGTGTCGCCGGATTTCGAGATGACGTTCAGCGCGCAGTCTTCGAGGTCCACGCGTGCGAGCAGCGCGGCGATCTCTTCCGGATCGGTGTTCGCGCCGATGAAATGCACGTCCATCCCCTTCCCCCGCGTCTTGAGCGCGCGGATGATCGCGCGGGCGCCGAGCTCGGAACCGCCGATCCCGATCACGATGAGCGAACCGAACCGCTTGGCGACGTCATGCGCCATCCGTTCGACGAGCCGGAGATCGTCGCGCCGTTCCGGGATCGAAAAAAATCCGACCTTTTTTGCGCGCCACTGCTCGTCGAGCGCCGCGTGCGCCCGTTCGAGCTCGCGCATGATCAGTTCGAGGTCGGCGTTCGGCGTCCCGCCTGCCGCCCGATCGGCGAGCATCCGCGCGTAATCGTAGGTAACGAGACCGTTTCGCATAACGGCCTCATTATAACATAAGAAGGACGAAACGAAAGACGACGCATATGGGCTTGAAAAAATACGAAAAATGTGCTAGAATGAGCGTTATGATTCGTGGTGAACAAATGAGCGGGCCGGAGATGCGGGAGATGAAACCTGCCGCGGTGAGCGCGTCAATCGAATCGCGCGCTTCTTCCGAACATCCGGACCGGAACGAAGACGCGGCGCTCGGCGACGTCTCGCGCATCGATCACGAACGCGCGACGCCGCCGGCATTGGACACGAAGGATCCGAACGCCGACCTCGCCGCGATTCGCGAGGCAGGTGGAAAAGAAGCCGCGGCCGCCGAAGCATTGCGGGAACGCAACGTCTACGGTTTGTTCGACGGCGTCTCCGGCCGCGAGGGCAGGGGTTACGGCATCATCGGAAGCCGCATCGCCGCCGGCGCGATCGCGGAAACGATGGCGGCGATCCCTCCGGACGCCGACGCCGAACAGAGCAGGCAATGGATCGAACGAGCGTTCGAAGCGGCGACCGGCGCAGTGATGGAGTATCAGCGCAGCCGCGCCGACCTGGAGGAAATAGCGACGACCGCCGATATCGTCCGCATGGTCGATAACGGCGACGGGACGTTCGATGTCGCCTACGGTCATGCCGGCGACAGCCGCATCTACGTTTTCGACGGCGAAACCAAAAAGCTGCGCGCGGAAACGATTGACGACAGCATGGCCGGTGAAGATTTCCGAAAGGGAAACATCACGCGGGAGAGATACGATCAGATCGTCAACGCCAAAAGCGTAAACGACGTGCTCCCCAAGGACAGAATCCTGTTCCAGAATCGCAATGTCGTCTACAAAATGATCGGGCTGGAAAAGAACGAGAAACCGACGACCGGCGTCTTCCGCGTGAAGAAGGGCGACAAAATTTTGATGACCTCGGACGGCGTCCACGACAACTTGACCGATGAACAGATCGAGGAGATCCTCGCGAGCGGCGGCGACATCCAAGAACTGATTTTCGCCGCGGGCAGGGTTGCCGAAGGCGACACGGATCGCGCCAAGCCGGACGACATCACCGGCGCGCTCGTCGAATTGGGCCGCTGATCAGGCGGTGACGCCGTTCGCCGCTTCGGCATCCAGCCAGTCTTTCAGATAGCGCGTGGCGACGACATCGTCCTTATTGTACTCGATGATCGCCGCCATTTTTTTCTTGTCCTTCTTGCCGAGCCAATCTTCGTAGAACGCGATCGATTCGCCACCGCCGCGGATTTTTTTCGACCGTTTGAAACCGATGTACCCGCCGATGTCCTTGATGCCGTAAAAGTACAGCGGGAACACAATCGCCTCCTTGACGATCTCGTTCAGGTCGATCATGCGATCGCGGAAACGCGGGAGCGCCGGCGAACCGCCGTGGCGCGCTTCGAGCATCGTGAGGCGCGCTTTTTCGTACGTGCCGTAGTGATAAACGACGTAGTCGTCCGGCAGCCGTAGGGTCCATTCCAGGAACTCCTTCCACATCGCGCCTTCCTGTTCCGGTTTCTCGGCAAGCTGGTACTCGTACCGTTCGTTGCCGTTCTCGCGCACCAGGAAACCGAACAAGTATTCGATCTGGCGGAGCGGATCCCCTTCGATGTCGAAAAAGATTTCCGTCGCGGCGCGAGGGAGTTCGATCTCCTCGCGGATGAAATGCCGCTTTTCGATCAGCGCGCGCGCCTGCACGACGATCCGTTCGAGCAGATGCCGCGTGAGCGCCGTGGACGATCCGGCGAGCAGCTCGACGTTCATCTTCATCGCGTCTTCGATCGTGCGGACGCGCGCCTCGCGCAGCGCGAGCACTGCCTTCTTCTTCACGTTGTACAAGAGCGCGATATCGTCGGTCTTTTTCGCGAGCGCGATGCACTCCTTGAACCACGGCGACTGCTTGCATCCGGACGACACGTGCGGCGGCGGCTCCACGCCAGCGAACGCCTGTTCGACCTCGCCCGCCGCCTTGTGGAACTGCTGCTCGAACTCATGCAGCGGGAAACCGAGCAGCACGCCCGAGACGTTCAGGATGTACCCCTCTTCCGGACGGACGCCCTGGATCTCCTTCAGCAGTTCGCCGTAGCAGACGAGCTGGTACTTGTGCGCATCGCTGATCCGCTCGGAGCTTTTGATATCGATCGCGACGTAATAATAATTCCCGAATGCGGACGATTTGTCGGTGCGCTTCTCCAAAATGTCCGGGATGCCGATGAACCGGTCGGTCATGAGCACGCCGTGGTAAATGCGCGGCGCGCCTTCGCGCATCAGTTCGAGCGTCGTCTTGAACGCGGATTCCCCGCGCCCCTTCACCTCGACGAACTTCTCCCCGGCGATCACCTGCTTTTCGTGCAGCGTCCCCATCTCGAGCAGCATCTCGGAAAAACGGGAGAGTTTCGCTTTCTTTTTCAGGTCGCCGTACGCGTCGAAATACAGCCAGTGCGGGCAGGAGTCGTATTTGTAGAACATCGTGGCGGCGATCCTTTCCGGGACGCGGCCTTTTTTCTTCAGCATACGTGCTCTTGGTAGCGCGCTCCGGCGCTCCGGTCAAGGAAGTATGCCAATCTTTCTCGCGCATTTCAAACCGGATCACCGTTGACGCGGGGCGATTTTTCGTCTATCGTTAGCCGGATATGTTCAGGTGGGCCGACATGGAAAAACCGATCGTGGCGCTCTCGCCGATGGCTGACATGACCGATTCGGCGTTTTGCCGCATCGCGAAGCGGTTTCACGCGCCGGTGGTGTTCCGCGAAATGATCAGCGCCGAGGGGCTGGTGCACGGGAGCGCCAAGTCGTTCGAGATGGGCCGTTTCGAATCCGAAGAACGGCCGATCATCCAGCAGCTGTTCGGCGCGGATCCGAAATCGATGGCAGAGGCGGTGCGGATGATCGACGAGGCGTACTCGCCGGACGGGTTCGACGTGAACATGGGGTGCCCTGTCTACAAGATCGTTTCCAATTTCAACGGCGCGGCGCTGATGCGCGAGCCGAAACTGGCGACCGACATCATCGAGGCGATGCGCGCCGCGACGGCGAAGCCGGTGTCGGTGAAGCTGCGGCTCGGCTGGTCGGATCCGACCGAGGTGCTGGAGTTCATCAAAGTGGTGGAAGCTGCGGGCGCGGCGCTCGTCACGATCCACGGCCGCACCAAAGCGCAGGGGTACAGCGGCGTCGCGGATTGGGAGATGATCGGCCGCGCGAAACAAAACGTCTCCATTCCGGTGCTGTGCAACGGCGACATCCATTCGCCCGACGCGTCGATCCGCGCGCTCAAAATTTCCGGCTGCGACGGGATCCTGATCGCCCGCGGCGCGCTCGGCAATCCGTGGATCTTCGGCCAGATCGCATCCGCGATCCGCGGCGAGTCCTGGCAGCCGCCGACGCTCGCCGAGCGCATCGCCGTCGTCGCCGACCACGCGCGCCTGCACGCGGCGCAGTACGGCGATCTCGTCTCGTTTCGCAAACATCTCGTCTGGTACTTCAAAGGCGTGCACGGCGCGAAAGAATACCGCGACCGGCTCGTCCGCGTCTCTACCGTCGCCGACCTCGACGCGGTGCTGGCGGATTATAAAACGACGACGTTTGACGCCGGCCGGGTACGATGCTAGATTGGCCGCAGCTCTTTTGATGAGAAGGAGGAGCGATGAAACTGGATGTTCCCGCGAAAGTGCGGTATGCGATCAAGGACGCGGATATGCGCCGGTTCGCCGAAACGACCCGGAAGATCCGCGCGAGGGAAAAGGAGGATCGCCGTCTTGGCAAGATCGCCGATCTCCGTAACCGACGCCGCATCGAGCTGACGGAGTGCGCCATGTTCGTCTTCGAATGGCGCAATGCGTTCACGAGCACGGAGGAGTATCGGCGGATCTGCGAGCTGATCGGCGATCAAACTCGGCTCCCGATCTACGGCGCGCGATTCTGGAAAGGCGAGCCGACCGACGACCGACACGCGTGGGCGACGCTTTCGTTCGAGGAATGGACGGCCGGCGCGCCCGGCTTCCCTCCGTTGCACTACGAAGAACGCTACAACGCGGCGCAAGGATCGCATCTCGCGGTCGACGCGCGCATCATCGAGTCGTACAAACTCACCGACACGGTGCATCCCGACTTCCTCGCCGGCCTGGCAGCACATCTGCGCGGGCCGGATCCGTGGAAGTACGTCATCCAGACGATCGAGCGGCTGAATCCGCAACCGACGTAACGCAAAGAGGGCCGAGCCGGCCCTCTTTTTTCATCGACGTTATTTCAGATCGCCGCACGCCGCGAACGCCTGCGCCGTGGTGAGCACCGCGCTGCCCTGCACGCGCATCGAGTAGCTGATCGCGCCGGGCGTGAACAGGTCGTCGAACTTCGCGCCGAGCGTCGTATCGGCCTTGCCGTCGATCACCGATGGGAGCGCCCACTTGGTGTCGCCCGCCGCGGTGGCGCAATCGCCGAGCACGATCGCCGTCGGCTGCGCGATCCCTTTCGGCGCGCCGGTCATCCGGACCGATACGCTCGTGTTTTTCCCGTACTCCGTGAACACCGCGGTGCCGGATTCGCCCGAATGTCCGACCGCCACGAGCGTGACGGTGCGCTGACGGCCCGCCGTCGAGGACGACGTCTCCGATCCGGGCGCGTTCTGGGACGACCCCGGACAGCCGGCGCCGACGATCACGAGCGCAGCCGCGAGCGCTAAAATTTTCTTATACATAGTCAAAAAAAATAAACCTGTGAATAATTATTCTTTATTATAGCAAAAAATCAGGCTTGGCGCAACGGCATCTCTTTTTTGGATCGCATCATGAAAAGGAACATCAGGCCGCCGACGAGAGAACCTGCTGCGGCGACGCGGAATGCGGCTGCGGGCGAGAATGAGTCCCAGAGATGCCCGAGCGCGTAGCCGCCGGTGATCAGTGCGACGCCGGTGAGCGTATAAAAAACGGCGTAGGCGCTCCCACGCGATTCCTGCGGCACGAGGTCGGCGATCAGCGCGCGGCCCGACCCTTCGGTCATCGCGAAAAAAAGTCCGTACAGCGCGAACAGCGCGAGCGCCGGCGCGAGCGCGGCGACCGATGAAAACCCCCATTCGACGAACGCGAGCACGAACCATCCGCCGACGATGAACGGCATTTTGCCGACGCGGTCGCTCCAGATGCCGATCGGATACGAGAACAGCGCGTAGATCAGCGTGAAGCCAGCGAACACGACAGGGATCCAGCCCTTCGGCACGCCGAGCGTCGCGGCGCGCACCAAAAAAAGGGAGTCATTGATTTTGGTGAGCATCGCGACGGTGGAGCCGATGACGAACATCCAGAACTGCCATGGCAGCGGCTTGTATACCGTCACCATCTTTGGCACCGCAGGGGCAGGTTCGCGGACGCCGAACCAGATCAGCGCGAGCGCGATCGCGCCGGGGATCGCGGAGAGCAGGAAGATCAAACGATACGTATGGAGCGATGGCGTGAGCGCGAGGAGCAGCGCGCCGGCGGTGAGCGGACCGAACACCGAACCGGCGGTATCGATCAACCGGTGAAAACCGAACGCGCGGCCGCGTCCGCCCGCCGCGGCGGAATCGGCGACGAGCGCGTCGCGCGGCGCGTCCTTCGTCCCCTTCCCGACGCCATCGAGCAGGCGCAGCGTCGCAATCGATCCGAACGAACCCGCGAGCGCGAGCAGCGGACGCGTCACGGACGAGAAGGCGTAGCCGATAAACACCAAGCCCTTCCGGTGGCGGATGTGGTCGGAAAGGATGCCGGAGACGAACCGGAAAATGTTCGTCGCGCCCTGGAGCAAACCGTCCGCAAGACCGATCCCCGCCGTACTCACGCCGAGCGCCGCGAGATACGCCGGCAGCGCGGGCGTGATCAAGTCCTGTCCGAATCCCGACGCGAGCGCGACGAACGCGACGATCACGACGTTCCTCGGCAATTTCGACGGCCGGTTATTCATGAGAAGGTTTTGACGATTTCTTTTTCGCGCGTTTGAATTTGATCGGCAAAAAAACCTCTACGTCGGATTTCGTATAGCCACGATCCTTGAAAAATTTGAGCACGGTCATCGTCTTCCCTTCCTCCGACGTCAGCAGATCGACGACCTCCTCAACGTGATCGCTGAATTGATCGTCCAGTGCGAGCCAAAAATCCGCGTCTTGATCCAAATCCATCATGTCGAACAACTCCGGGAACGTCGTCTCCGAAGAAATGCTGAATCGTTTCGGTTCCTCCTTTGATCGCTGCTCCTCTTCTTCCTCGAGCGCCTTCGCCCGTTCGACAAGAATTTTTCCGTGCGCTTGCGTCGCGCGTTCAATAAATCCCGCGCGCTCTTCCTCGCTCCCCAAGTTCAGTTTATTCATGAAAACCCTGACGAAATAGGCATCTCCCCATTCGACCCCCTTTTCGACGAGCGAATACGCGTATTTGTCCAATTCATCCTGTGGGACGCCCATCGCCTTCCCCTGATCGATCACTGAAAACACTCCTTCGACTTTCGTTTTCATCGTTTCCCACTTCTCCTTATCGTATTCCCGGCTCTCCGGCGGCTGTCGATTTTCCGGATTTGTCATACAGGTCTATCTTTTCAAGATTCTTCCCTTTTTAAAATGCAGATACACGATGATGCTCGTGAGCGCGGCGAAGAAGCACCAGACCGAAAACAGCGTCGCGCTGTATAAGCGGTACGACAGCAGGAACGACGCGAACAGCGCGGTGCCGAACAGCTTCACCATCCTGTGGCTGGAAAACAGGCAGCTCATGCAGGTCGCCGCAATGTACAGCGCAATCGTCGCGAGCGGATAGGCGTGCGAGGAGGTGTACGCGATGCTGTGCGCCGTGAGCGTCGCGGTGATCGGGGATGTCACGGTGAAATACAGCACGTACGATCCGACGCCGAGCCCGACGAGAAAAAATCCGCCGAGGATTTTCTTGCGGGACGGATCAGGTTCGAGCAGCATGATCGCGAGCGGGATCCAGATCGGCCAGAGCACCTGCGAAAAGATCGCGTACGCGAACGTCGCCGACGCCTGCACCGCGGGCGCGCCGAACGAGAGCCAGATGATCCCCTCGATCAGCTGCTGGATGCCGAACAGGAGCGGGATCGCGGCGAACGGCAGTTCGGATCGCTTCTTCGCTTTCGCGAGCGTCGCGCCGCCGATCGCGGTGAGCGCGCCCCCCGCGGCGAAACTCGCCGTCGCGGAAAAACACATAGGTATATAAGTATAGCACAAAAGAAAAATCCCCTTCGCACGAGGCTACGGGGGATCAGCAAGGGAAATGAACGTGGCGGACGCGTCGGCGGAGCAATCGCAGGGCGCGGCGCGACTCGATCCGGAAACCGAAATGGCGGGCGAAGACGGCGCGGACCGCGCGCTGGGCGGGCTCAAGCCCCTTCAGCCGCCAATCCTGGCACAGTCCGGTTGCGAGGTACGCATTCGACTCGTCGTCGAAGACAGCGCGATTATAGCCGTCCTTTTTGAGCTTGCGATGCAGCTTCCCGAGAGGAAAGCCGCGCAGCGTCCGGATGACGTCGTCACGATACGCCGGGAACAGGCCGTACAGGGCGTGCGTCATTTCATGCGCGAACACGTTCTTCTCATCTCCCGCCTTCATGGCGATGACGTAGAACGGCTTCGACAGATGACGGACCTGATCGATCAGCCAGCGCTCTTTGCGCGTCAGCCACGCGAAGTCGCCGCACAGGAACGGACTGAAGGCGCTGGCCGGAAGGTTGAACCCGGCCCAGTCCTCGTAATAACTGAATCTGCCCTTTTTTTTCGCGTACCAATCCTCGAATTGCTCGCGCGTGAACGTGCGGCCGCGGAACTCCGGCGATTCGTAATGTTCCTGGAACCGCATGAACGTCGACGCCACCAGATACTGGCTCGGGAACGTCACGAGCAGGATGTTCCATGGGGTCATGACGGCTCCTTTTTGAAAGACCTGCCCCGACCTTACTGCACTCCTGAAAAATTGCAACCCCGCCGCCGAACAAGCAATTCTTATTCCATCTCCCTATCGGCAAACACTACTAACCGCTTGGAATACTGTTTGTCCCGTTTATCCCACACTCCGTCGCAGGTGATCAGGTTCAGATGAGCCTTGCCGTCATGCGAGCTGAAAACTTCGGTCGCATCCGCCGCCGCGTCATACGTCCGGATTTCACGAACTACGAAGGAAATCGACGCTCCTACGTCATCCTGCACGACGATCGTGTCGCCCGTCTTTACGTCGTGCAAATGCTCAAACGCTCCAGTCGCGCCATAAAACCAATTCACGTGTCCGGCGATGACGGCGCTCCCCGTTTCTCCCGGACGGGGGCCTAACGAAAACCACGCGGCGTTGAGGGGGTCCTTGGGCACGCCCATCGATTTATCAGCCGCCAAACCGACCTTCTCGATCGCCGCGTCCACGGCAATGCCGGGGATCCTGATGCGTGCGGGCGCGCCGATTCTCGCCCACGCGGCAGGAACCGGCGGCACTCCGGCGTTTGCCTGCACGGCAGGGGCACGTACATCATATGCGAGGACGCCGCACCAAATCAGGACATCGAGCGCCGCTATGACGATCACGAATGTCTTCCTGGACATAGACCCTCCAACAGAAGAGCCAGACGAACGTCGTCCGGCTCTCTTCTTTCTCTCTTCTTTACGAATTCTTCTCAATGATCGACTACGCGGTCTGTTTTTTCCGGATGACGTAGAGGAGGAGCGAAGCCGCGAAGATGCCGGCCGCGGCGATACCCCATCCGAGGGCGCCTCCTGCAGAGGCAAAACCCGTTTTCGGCAGTGCCGGGGCGGCGGCCACGACGACGGTCGCGATCGCGAAGTCTCTCACGGTGAAACCGTTCGCTTCGCCGCTCACGCTTGCGGTGTTGGTTGTGGTCGCAGTGAGATTCTTCTTGCAGGTGTACGTCCACGTCTCGGTGGTATCAAGCTTCGAGTCCCCGTTCGTATCGCCGGAAATGCGCGTCATCGGGCTGCACTTGTCATCAGTGAGAATGACGTTGCTCAATGCCACGGTTCCCGGGTTGGTGACTTTTTCGGTGTAAGTGACCATCCCACCTCCGGCGAGCAGCGTCAACGGGCTCGGAACTTTCGTCACATGGATCAAAGGCGGCACGAGCGGAATGCCGACGACGACCGTCGCGCTGGCGATATCCGCCGCGCTGATGCCGTTGGCCCAGCCGGTCGCGACGACGTTGTTGGTGTGCGTCTCCGAGAGCGTCGTGGAGCAGCGGTAGGTCCATGTCTCAGACACATCGAGCTTGCCGTCGGAATTGGCGTCGCCGGAAACAAAGACAGGGCTGCAGGAATCGTCGACCACGGTGACATTGGACATCGAGACCGTTCCGACGTTGCGAACCGTGTACGTGTACGTCACCGAACCAGGACCTGCGGGCAGAGCCAAGGGGTTCGGTACTTTCACCACGTCGATGAGCGGCGGGACGGGCGGGACGACCACGGGCGCGCCGATGTCGTTATTCGTGACGATGCAGAACTTGTTGTCGCCCGGATTGAGGTTCAGACCGCCGTTGATGTCGCAATCGCCGGAGAATGTCCGCGTGTAGTGGGAATCGGAAGTTTCAGTCACGTCATAACGACCGGCAGGCGCAGGGAAACTGTTGGTCACGCCGGAGGCGACCGGCGTACCGTTGACGAACAGCGGGAAGTCGGCGACGGTCTTGGTTCCGCCATTGTCGTTGATCACCGTTTTGACGACGGTGATCGTCCCAACATGTGATCCACTGGATGGGGGCGGCGGGACCGTACATGTCGGTACGGTAATGACGACATCGGCATCAGGAGTGGTAACCGTGTGGCCGAATGTCAAGGCTCTTCCGGTCCAATTCGTAGTGCTGAGAACCGTAATATTCTGTGATACGGGAATGACGGTTCCAATGAAAGTGGAGTTGGCATTAAGCGTCGTGGCACCGTTTGGAGTCCAAAATACATCGCAAGCCGATGCGCCTGGGCCCAAGTGAACCACTGAACCGGCTACCGCATTAAGCGCGTCGCCGCTCCTGAAGATATAGGTCCCCGCGCCGCTAAGAGTGATTCCGCCCGCCGTTCCGATAGACATGGCGCCCGTGCTGCAGTACACGCCAGGTCCATACGTCGGACTGTGTTCAAGGGTGGTATCGAGAACGACTGCGGGAGCAACGAAAGTGAATGTGCACGGTTGACTATTCAAATTAGCCAAAGCAGTGGCCTGCGCCGTGCCTGCCGAGGAATAGTTGCCGCCGGTTCCGTAATTAGGGTACGTGCCTGAAGGACGGGGCAGAGGCAAAGGAGTGACTCCCCCCGCTGTGGTAAATCCCACATCTCCGTTGATGGTGGTGGGGCCTGTCGGGTTAGAGTAAGTATCCGAAAGAACGCCATAGGTTGCCGCCGCCCCGAGAGATGGCGTTGTTGCCGCGAGCGCGGCGATCGGTCCGGCCAGACCGAATACTAAAGAGACGGCCGCTACAACTCCCGAAATTCTTTTAAAAATTTTATACATATCTTGTGGTGGCCACTCTGACCCTAAGACTAAGAAAATAATTACTTATAGAATAGCACGTTCTCGTTGGCAGGGGGGGGTGGATAACTCACAACTCATTATTTTTTGGTGTATACTGATTCTAGATTTAACATTCGTAATGAAACTCTGCGTACTCTATGGATTCATCTAATTCCCCGACAACCAAGCCTCTCTACCGCGGCACTCAAATCGTCTGGTATATTCTCGGACTTCTCGAAGTGCTCTTGGCATTTCGTTTCGTCTTAAAATTATTGGGCGCAAATCCCGCTGCCGGCTTTACCGCTTTTATTTACGGGGTAACGTATATTTTTACCGCGCCGTTTCTTTCCGTCTTCCGCATTTCGCAGGTTGCGGGCAGCGTCTTTGAATGGACAACGCTTCTGGCGATGCTGGTGTACTGGCTCTTGGCTGTCGCCATCATAAAATTATTCCGCATGGGCAAAACCGTGTCGACGCCCGAAGCCGCGGCTAAATTAAACGAACAGGAAAAATAAATCTATGGGGATTCTTCTTTGGATACTCTTCGGCGCATTGGTCGGACTCGTGGCATCCATGGTGATGGGCGGCGGCGGAGGATTGCTCTGGGATGTGATCGTCGGCATCGTCGGGGCCGTCATCGGCGGATTCCTCATGAGCCTGATCGGGAAAAGCGGAGTAGGCGGTTTCAACCTCTACAGTTTTCTCGTCGCCCTTTTGGGCGCCTGCGTGCTCATCGCCATCGTGCGCGCCTTGCGGCGCGGCTAGTCATCCGTTATTTCGTCGGCGCCGTTTCACCGACGGCCTCGTCTGCCATGTCGGCATCGGCGTCGGCTTTGGTTTTGTGGATGCGGCCATCGATGTGATTCGGCGGCGCGTAGACGGTGTAAATTTTGAGGTCTTCGGCGCCGGTATTCTTGAAATTGTGCTTGGTGCCGGGGGTCACGACGACGACATCGCCGGGACCGACCGGGAAGGTCTTGTCATCAAGCACGGCCTCGCCCGTTCCTGAAAGAAAGAAAAGCGTCTGCTCGGTGTATTTATGCGTTTCCTCCCCGACCTCACCGCCGGGCGGGATGTTCATAATAACCAGCTGGCTGTTCGAGCCGGTGTGCAAGACGCGCCGGAAATATCCGTTCTCTTGCGTCTCCTTGATGATGTTCGTGTGGTAGCTCATAGGGATCTTAGCCGCGGTTTTCGAAGATGTCGCGCATCCCGCGCCGATGAGCAGGAGGCCCGCAAGAAGAATGAGGATGCGTTTCATAGATTTAGATTATTTTTATTGGGCAGGCGCATCATACCACGGATCCGGGCATCAAGGCGGCGCAACAGAAAAACCGGTGGCAAACGCCACCGGTTTTTCTGGCAGGGGCGGTAGGAATCGAACCTACGCAAGCGGTTTTGGAGACCGCTGTACTACCATTATACGACGCCCCCGTAATG
>CAZAPV010000002.1:0-37285 GCA_964487195.1 uncultured Gammaproteobacteria bacterium
GCAAAGCGCTCGCCGGCACGCCGGTCGAGCAATTCACGCCGCCACAACCGGTCGTCACTGGAAAACCGATTCTCGACGGCGATAAACGGGCGCAGATGACCGTAAAAATCGACCGGATCTCCGGGAAGCTCGCGACCGACCTCACGCCGCCCGAAGACGTGATCTTCCAGGGCTACGGCGTACCGCACTCGATTCTGTACTTCATCGATAGGAATGATCCGCGCGGACCGGCGCCGACAAATCCGGAGAACGATCCGCAGTTCTCCTACTGGGAGCAGGCTGTCGCGACCTGGGCGGCAAAGCAGGGGATACTGCCGACCGCCCCGCCCATCGAAACTGACGACGTCCATTCCGCGGCGAACGCACCGACAATTTCGTTCCTCGATCCCGTTGATGGCGGCGTACTGTCTTCGCGCGCGCCGGCCGTGTCGGTAAACGCGTCCGCGCCGCGCGGCGTCGCTCGAGTCGTCTATTTCATCGACGGCGAGAATGTCGGCTCATCCAACGTCGCGCCGTTCACCGCGACGCTCACGATCCCGAACCACATCACGAAAGGATTCCACGTCCTCGCCGCAAAAGTGTACGACGACATCGACGACAACAGCCAGGCGTCGATCACGATCAATTTCACCGCCGATCCCGGTCCAACCGCGTTCCGGTGGATATCGCCGACCGATCAGACGACGATCGCTGCTGGCGCGTTCCCGACGACGATCGCGGTCGAGATCGATGATCCTAAAAGCATCGCGTCGATCAAATTTTCAGCGCAACAGAGCGGAAATAATGATTCTGAACAGATCGGAGAAATAGACAATCCGACTGCAATGACTCTCTCCTTGCCGTGGCCCCCGACGCCGGCGGCCGGCACCTATCAGCTGATGGCGGATATCACGCTGATCTCAAACGAAACCGTCCACGAATCGATCACCGTGAAAGTAAAATAAAAATGTCCGGCGCATGCCGGACGTTTTTTTATTGTCGGATCGGCATCACGATGTACAGGTAATCGTGCAGCGGTTTTCCTTCGCCATACGGATGGATGACGCACGGGCTCATTCCGTCGATTAACTGGAGTGCGACGCGATCGCCGTCGATGTTGTTCACGCCGTCCAGGAAGTATCGGAAATTCACGGTGACGTTATTCTCCTTTCCGCTCACGGCGCCGTCGATCTCGACCGAGTGTTCCCCGGTCTGCGCGTTCGTCGCATCGAGCGCGATCCGTTTGCCGGGGGAGAACCGGAAATGGACGTCGTTCAGCCCGGTTTTCGAGAACAAGCTCGCAGTTTTCACGGCGCGGGCGAGATCGTTCTTTTCCATCACCACCTCGGTTTCAAACCGCTCGGGAATGAGCTGCCGATAGTCCGGATATTTCCCTTCGATCGTGCGGGAAATAAGCTCAACCGAATCATAGACGAACAACACCTGACTTTCGCCGAGGCAGATCTCCAGCCGTTCGGGAACGTCGAGCGTTTCCTTAAAAACGCCGAGAATACGCACCAATTCGGCGACCGTTCTCGCCGGAACGATCATGCTCACCGGATCGCTCAGCGACGGATGTTTGTCCGACATCGCCATCATCTGTTTTTCCGCGAGACGATAACTGTCGGTCGCGGCGAGCGTGAGTGTCAGACCGTCGGCGCCGGTCGAAAAACGGAACAGCACGCCGCTGATCTCCGGCCTCGATTCGTTCGGCGCGACCGCGAACAACACCTGCCCGATCGTTTTTCGGAATTCAGATGCTTTCACGGAAAACTTATATTGTTCATCGACCGACGGAATGAGCGGAAATTCCGACGCATGCACGCCGTGCAGCTTCGTCTGGTACGACCCGCACGAAATTCCGAGCGTATTTCCGTCCTGAAGTATGTCGACCTTCTCTTTCGGCAGCAGCGAAACGTAATCGGCAAAAAGTTTGGACGGTATCGTGAATTCCCCGGATTCATCGATTTTTCCCCTTACCGCGCAACGGATCGCTATTTCAAGGTTCGTCGTCATCAGGCGCAGCATCTTGTCGTCGCTCTTGATCAGCACGTTGCCGAGAATAGGAAGATTGATGTTTTTGTTCGCGATATGACTGACGATCGAAAGTCCCTGGTTCAGATTTTCTTGCGTGCACGTGAACTTCATGGCGATACGATTAGATCGATATATATATTCGGTAACGGTGGTAGGGAAGTGGACAGCGGGGAAAACTTTTGGAATTTTGCTGCGCTTCGCGGAAAAGAAAAACCGTCGCCCTGTGCATTGATCGTGAGGATCGGAGAGGAGACGGTTGATAAAACGAGCGTCGATTTTTTTGTTTGTATTTCATCCGGAGAAAATCCCGCGTTCAATCACAGGTTTTCCTCATCCTATCCCTTATGTGTTATAGAGCCGCTGCTTGATCAGATCCATATCCTGGCGCAGCTTCGGATTGGTTTCAAGCTCGTTGCCGATTTTATCGTACGCATGCATCGCCGTCGTGTGATCGCGGCCGCCGAGTTCATGGCCGATCGCGGGGTATGACGATCCGATCTCTTCGCGCATCAGGTACATGATGATCTGCCGCGGGAAGGCGAGCCGTTTTTCGCGGCATTTGCTGCTCATGTCCGCGATGGAGACGTCGAAATATCCCGCGACGGTCTGGATGAGGTGCTTCGGCGTCACGTTTTTTTTGCTCTGTGTAGCGCCAAAACTGGAAAGCAGCGTTTTTGCGCCCTCGAGCGTCGGCCTAGTGTTCTTAAACTGATGGTAGGCGATGATTTTGTTGAGCGCGCCCTCAAGTTCGCGGACGTTCGATTGGATGACGGTCGCGATGTACCGGACGATCTCCTGGTCGAGGTCGTAATTACGTTCTTTGCACTTCGTTTCCAGGATGGCGATCCTCGTTTCGAAGTCCGGACTGGAGATATCGACCGTCATTCCCCACTGGAAACGCGAGATCAGCCGGTGCTCGAGCGCCGGGATCTGTTGCGGCGGCCGGTCCGAGGTGAGGACGACCTGCTTGTTCGCCTGGTGCAGGGCGTTGAACGTATGAAAAAATTCCTCCTGCGTGCCGTCTTTGCCGGTGAGGAATTGGATGTCGTCGATCAGGAGCACATCGACCGTGCGATACGTGTCTTTGAATTCTTTGCCGCGACCGGTCTTCACCGCGTGAATGAATTCATTGGTGAATTTTTCGCACGTGACGTACAGCACTTTTGCCGACGGCTTCTTTTTGAGCACCTCGTTGCCGATCGCCTGGAGCACGTGCGTCTTGCCGAGGCCGACGCCGCCATAGATGAACAGCGGATTGTATTGCGTGCCGGGATTTTTCGCGACCGCGATCGCCGCGGCGTGCGTCAGCTCGTTCCCTTTGCCGACGATGAACGAATCGAAGGTGTATTTCGGGTTCAGTTTGCTGTCGCTCATCTGCTCTTTTTTCGCTGCAGTAAGCGATTCCGTGCGATTGACAGTCTGCGTATCGGTGCCGACGATCGTCGCGACCGGCAGCGCGTCCTGGACGAGCGTTCTGGATTGCGGTCGGACGTCCACTTTGTAAACAAGTTCGCGGACCGCGGAGCTGGTGACGTTCTGGAGCGATTTGAGAATCGCCGCGTTATATTTTTTTTCGAGCCACGCTTTCGTGAACGTGTTCGGCACGCTGATTACGACGCGGGCGCCGTCGCACGACGAAATAAATGTATTCTTGAACCACGTGGTGAAGTTCGCTTTGCTGAGCGTCACCTCCAGTTCCCCGAGCACTGCCTGCCAAAGTTCATGCGTGTTCATAGAATCGTTTTTTCACTCATTGCTTCAGTCTACGGAAGCGCAGCCGATTTGAAAAGCGTCGCAAGTGTTTACATCGTGTGTATCAATTGTGGATATCTTCGAGAAAAAACGCAAGCGCCACAAATGGCTTGCCATTTCGCGCCGTTCGTGCGAAGATTGCTTTTGCTATGTCCACCAAACGAACGTACCAACCGAAAGCGAGAAAAAGAAAGCGAGTCCACGGTTTCCTCTCGCGCATGCGCAAGAAAGCGGGCCGCCAGGTGCTCAAGCGCCGCAGGGACAAGGGGCGAAAGCGTCTGACCGTCTGACACCGTAAAAAAGAGGCCCGACCGGGCCTCTTTCGTTGCTATGTTGCCGAAAAAAAATCGTCTCACCGCCGACCGCGACTTCGCCAGGATTTTTGCGAAAGGGAGATCGGTACATGGCCGGGCGATCGGCATGCGCGCGGTCGGGAACCGTCTGAAAGAATCCAGGTTCGGTTTCGTCGTCAGCACGAAAGTGTCGAAAGACGCGGTCGTCAGGAATACGCTCAAGCGCCGGATGCGCGAAATCGTCCGCAAACAGCTGCCGAAGATCGTCGGCGGAGTCGATATCGTCTTTACTGCCAAACAGGACGCGATCAAACTGCCGTTCGGCGATCTTGAACGGACGCTGCTCGACCTCCTGGGGAGGGCGCGCCTCATTCAGCCATGAACGACGTCCTTCTTTTCGTCATTCGGTTGCCGAAAACGGTCGTCCTCGGCACGATCCGCATCTACCAACGGCTCGTTTCGCCGGACCATGGGCCGCTTCGCCGGCTTTTCCCATATGGCGTGTGCAAATATGAGCCGACGTGCTCGGAGTACGCCTATGGGGCTGTGGATCAGTTCGGGATAATTCAGGGATTGGCGCTCGCCTGCGGTCGGATCTTCCGCTGCAATCCTTGGAGCGACGGTGGGATCGATCCGGTGCCGAAACGAAAATAATGGCTCTATGCAGCCATTATTTTGAATATTTTCTTCCGAGATCGCGCTCCGCGGACCAGGATAATGCATGAGCGCGGGACGTTGAGGTGGGCCGCAAGCATATCCACAACATCGTCATTCGCTTTACCGTGCTCGGGTGCGACCGGTGTCCTTATTTTATAGGTGCTGTCGGGCATCGTGGCGACGGTTCGCGTCCGGCTCCCCGCATGAACGATGACGGTGATAGTGCGCGATTGCATCAGCGTGCGTCGCGAAGCCGTTTCATCAGCGCGACGTCGGCCGCCGCGCCATCGGGCGGCGTTTCGAGGATCAGGTTGACGTCGCCGAACGCCGGCGAACCGACGATCGCGCGGAAACCGTCCGCCCCGATTTTTCCCGCGCCGATATTCTCATGGCGGTCTTTCTTTTCGCCGATGCCGACCTTCGAATCGTTGCAGTGCGACAGTTCGAGCCGGTCGAGTCCGACGATGCGATCGAATTTTTTCATCGTCTCGTCGACGGCGGCGCGATCGCGCAGATCGTAGCCGGACGCGAATGCATGCGCCGTATCGAAACAGACGCCGACGCGCTCATCGCAGATGCCGTCGATGATCGCGCGCACTTCTTCGAACGTGTCGCCGATCACCATTCCCGCGCCCGCGGAGATTTCGACGAGCAGACGCGTCGCGCCGCGGTAGCCGTCAAGGATTTTTTTCATTCCTTCGATGACGAGCGCGACGCCCTGGTCCTCGCCGACGCCGGCGGCGCTGCCCGGATGGAACATGATCGCGGCCGCGCCGAGGATCGCGCCTCGCTCCAGTTCCCCGCGCACGATCTCGATCGTGGTGTCGCGGATCCGTCCTTCTTTGGACGCGAGGTTGATGACGTACGGCGCGTGGACGTACCAGCGGTCGAATCCGTGCGCGTCGCACGCGGCGCGGAACGCGGCGGCGTCTTCTTTTTTGATCGGTCCGACTTTTCCGCCCTGCGGCGGCCTGCTGAAAAATTGGAAACACTCGGCGCCGAGCGCGGCGGCGTTTTTCGGAGCGTTCGCGAGCCCGCCCGCGGCCGAAACGTGCGCGCCGATTTTCATATCAGTTCATCGCCGCCTCGCGGAGCATCTCGATCACTTTCCTGTTCCGGAGCGACGTCCGGAGATAGTCGTGGTATTCCTCGGTGCGAATTTCCGCCTGCGTTTCGGCGCTGTTCGCATGGGCGTTGAGCAGCCGCGTCACCTCCGCGAGCAGCTCGGCGTCCGACACCTCGACGTGCTCTTTTTCCGCCAATTCTCGCAGTAAAATCGCGGTCTTCACCCGCTTCACGGCCTGGACGGCGAACTCCAATTTAAGCTCGTCCACGCTCTTCTTGATGTTCTTCAAATACTCCGCGAAATCGGCGCCCTGTTCGGTGACGCTCCGTTTCAGCTCCTCAAGCATCCGGTCGACTTCCGCGGTGATGATCGCGTCCGGGAACTCCTCGAACTTCGATTTGTCGACGAGCTTCTCCAAGATTTCGAGTTCGACGCGCTGGCGTTCTTTTGCTTCCGCTTCGCGGACGAGATTTTCATTGAGCAGCGCGGAAAGTTTTTCCATGCTCTCCTGGCCGAGCCGTTTCGCGAATTCGTCATCGAGCGCCGGATGCCGCAGCTCGTACACTTCATTCAGGGTCACGGCGAAGTCGACGTCCTGGCCGGCGATATTTTTTTGATAGTGCGTGTCCGGGAATTTCAATGTGAATGTTTTCTTGTCGCCTTCCTTGAGGCCGACGACCTGTTCGCGGAAACCGGGGACGTAATAATCTTCGTCGAGGTAGATGCCGTGCCCTTTCGTCTGGCCGCCCTCGATCCCGACGCCGCCGCGCGACAGGTTCATGTCGACGACGATTTTGTCCCCGACGCGCGCCTCTCGGTTCGCGCGCACTTCTTTCGTCTGCATGCGCTGCAATTCCTTGAGCGTCTCGTCGACCCGTTTCGTTTCGACGGCGACCGGCCTCGTCTTCACCTTGATCGTCCGGAAATCCGCGAGCGACAGCACTGCGGGGACGAGCGCGACCGTCGCCGTGAACGCGATCGGATTGCCCGGCACCAGTTTCGTCACGTTGATGCGCGGTTCGCCGTAGGCGCGCAGCGCGTTGTCCATCACCGCTTTCACGTAGTGCGTGCGAACGAGATCCGGGAGCGCGTGTTCGTAGATCGCCATCTCGCCGAACCTCGTTTTGACGACGTCATACGGCGCTTTGCCGGGACGGTACCCCTGGATCTGCCGTTCTTCGGAGAGATGCCGCGCCGCCGATTCGAGTTCGTTTTTCGCCTCCTCGACCGGGATCTCGCAGCTGATTTCGACCGCGCCTTTCGGCAATTTCTTGATGGTGCAGGACATAGGGAATGAATGACTTGGAAGGATAGAAGAGGAACCGGCCGTTGTCAAGCGGCGCGCCTTGACGACGGGATGCCGGCGTGGTGTTGTTTGCAGAGGTCATTGAAAGGAGGTGCCGATGAAATCGGTCCTGTTGCGCCTGGCGTTGGCGCTCTGCGCGTTCATGACGTTCGGGTGCGAAGGATTTTTGCCCCCGAAGAAGCCGGTGCTGTCGGTGCTGCCCGGACCGGAAAAGACGCCCTCGTTCACCGTCGTGATCGATCGTGGCAGGCCGCTCGATCGGCTGCTGTTCGTCGGCGGGTACGATGAGATCGATCCCGCGATTCGAACGGCGACGTTTTTCCCGCGGTTCTGGGATGGCGTAAAAAACGAGCAGATCGGATCGGTGGACGTCGAACTGATCAGTTTCGACCGTTCGGTGACCACGATCGACGCGCTTGAGCTGATGCGGGAACAGGGAATCAGCCCGGTGACGTTCGATGTGCTGCTTTCGGTCGGCGCCGCGCATCCGGAACTGCAGCGCGGACCGCCGATCGCCGCGCTCGGCACGATCGTGACGATGGCGGACGGCCAGCGCGGCGTGCCGTTCCTCGGCGGCGACAGCCGCCAGCCGCCGCAGCGGACGGTGCGCGTCCTGCGGACGGGGGAGGCGGATTACGCCTACTTATGGGGGACGGCGTGGCGCTTTCTCGTTCTGAAACCGTCGAAACCGTCATAACGGTCCCGCTTCTCGGGGCCGTTTTTATTGACAATTCTCGGGATATGCGGTAAAGAGAGCGGGAGGTTCTTTTCACAGAAAGGAGTTCCCGTGATCACCGGATTGGACGTCGAACGCGATTTCGTGACCGCGCTGCAACAGCTCGGCTGCGAAACGGCGTACGATACAGTGAAGGATAAGCACAAGAAGATCGACATCACCCTTCTCAAGGTGCGCGGACGGAAACTCCGCGAGCCGTCGGAGATCCAGATCACCCGCCGCCGCGACGACTTCAAGAAGATCGACCAGTATCTCAAAAGCGAGACGGCGAAGCGGCCAACGTCATGGTTCATCGAAATCGGCACGAACGTGAGCGCGGAGGCCGCGGCGATCGCGCTGCTCTCGGCGATGTCGCACGTCTCGAAGAGTCGGAAGAAAACCAAGGGCGCACGCGCATTGCGCGCGCTCGATGGCGGCAGGTACGAATTTTTCGACCTGCAGGCGCGGTGGGGGAAGCTGCTGCTCATCGAGAACGGCGCGCGGCTGCGAGGAAGATTCGAACATATCGCCACCACCGGCGTCGTCATCAGTTCCGGCAAAGAAGTATTCTGGGCATATGACACCGCGATGAACGACCGTCTTCGGTCGCGCGTCCGGGATCATCGCGCGGGCGGCGAGAAAGCGGACGGTCTCGAGGTGACGTTCGTCGATGCCAAGCGCGGGAAACCGCACCGGCTCGCGATCAACATCGAACCGTACGTCGAACCGAACAGAGCCATTCCCGCACCCGAGCCCGCGGCACCGTCCACGGTCCCGACCGGCCTCGAACGGTTCAAGAGGCGATACGGACGAAAATAACGCAAAACCGGCCCGACGCTTGTCGGACCGGTTTTTACGTAGGTAGGGCAAAAAACTCTGGTGCCTGACACTAAAGGGTCAGATATACACGCTCTTGACATGATGTCCGCTACCTGATGAGATGCCGACGGTTCATTCACAAAGGAGGAACCGATGAAAAAGTTCGCAACGCTGCTTCTCGCCCTGTTCGCGGTCGTCGGATGTACCGGCTCGCTCGAAGACGCTCGGTCCATCCGCCTCAACGCCGAGAGTGCTCAGGCATATCCGCCTGCCCAGCACCCCGAAGTGTTCACCATGATCGTCGACTTCGGTCAGCCGATCCAGAAGCTCATCGAGGCCGGTCACTACGACGTGGTCGACCTGGAGTCGAGCGGATTGTTGGGCAAGGACAGCGGACCCGAAGGGACAATGAAGGTGGATTACGAATTGATCCACTTCGATCGACCCGTGACGACAAGAGTCGCCATAATTACGATCGAACAACGAGGGCTTTATGCCGCCGAAACCCGCGAGCTCCTGGCGTTCGGCGCCATAAATCCGGAGTTCCAACGCAACGAGCCGGTCGTCGCTCTCGGCAATGTCGGGACCGCGCCGGACGGCCACCAGTGCGTGCCGGTGCTCGGAAGTGACGAGGGCAATACCCGGAAAGCGGGCGTCGTGTGGCTCGGTAATGAAGGCTACGAGAACTATATGTGGCCAACGGGCTCTAACTTTCTCGCCGGGACGCGCAGTGAGATCAAAAAGAACTAAAACGCAAACCGGCCCGACGCTTGTCGGACCGGTTTTTACGTTGCCGGATTTTTACACCATCAGCGAGGCGATGAGCAGCGCGACGATGTTGAGGATCTTGATCATCGGGTTGATCGCCGGACCGGCGGTGTCCTTGTAGGGGTCGCCGACCGTGTCGCCCGTGACCGCGGCCTGGTGCGCGAACGACTTCTTGCCGCCGTAGACGCCGGACTCGATGTATTTCTTGGCGTTATCCCATGCGCCGCCGCCCGTGGTCATCGAGATCGCCATGAACAGGCCGGTGACGATCGCGCCGACGAGCATCCCGCCGAGCGCTTCGGGTCCGAGCGTGTTTTTGAGCATGAGGCCGACGACGATCGGCGCGACGACCGGGAGCAGCGCCGGCACCACCATCTCTTTGATCGCCGCCTGCGTCACGATGTCCACGCATTTAGCGTAGTCCGGCTTGCCGGTCCCTTCCATGATCCCCGGGATCTCCTTGAATTGCCGGCGCACTTCATCCACGACTTTCATCGCCGCGCGGCCGACCGCTTCCATGGCGATCGAAGCGAACAGATATGTGATCAGTCCGCCGAGGAACAGTCCGATCAGCACTTTGGGTTCGGACAGCGAGAACAGGAAGTCTTTTCCGAGTTTTGCAAGTTCCTGCGTGTATGCGGAGAACAGCACCACCGAGGCGAGGCCGGCCGAGCCGATCGCATAGCCTTTGGTGACCGCTTTCGTGGTGTTGCCGACCGCGTCGAGCGGGTCGGTGACCGCGCGGACGCTCTCCGGGAGGCCCGCCATTTCAGCGATCCCGCCGGCGTTGTCGGTGATCGGGCCGTACGCGTCGATCGCGACGATCATTCCGGTGAGCGACAGCATCGCCATCGAAGCGACGGAGACGCCGTAAATCCCGGCGAGCGAGTACGCGGCGAGGATGCCGGCGCAGATCGCGAGTACCGGGAGCGCGGTCGAGCGCATGGAGACGGCGAGGCCGGCGATCACGTTCGTGCCGTGGCCGGATTGCGACGCCTCTGCGATCCCGCGCACCGGTTTGTAGCTGGTGCTCGTGTAATATTCGGTAATGACGACGATCAGCGCGGTCACCGCGATTCCGACGAGCGAGGCGAGGTAGATCCGGTTCGTGCTGTACACGCCGTTATCGGCCATCAGCCAGTTCGTCACCGGATAGAACAGCACCGCGGCGACGACGCTCGTGGCAGCGAGCCCTTTATAGAGCGCTTTCATGATGTTTTTGTCCGCGCCGAGCCGAACCGCGAACGTCCCGAGGATCGAAGCGATGATCGAGATGCCGCCGAGCGCGAGCGGGAACAGCACGGCGTTTTCATTGTCCGTGCCGAACACGAGCGAACCGAGCAGCATCGCCGCGACCGCCGTGACCGCGTACGTCTCGAACAGATCCGCAGCCATGCCGGCGCAGTCGCCGACGTTGTCGCCGACGTTGTCCGCGATCACGGCCGGGTTCCTCGGATCATCTTCCGGAATGCCGGCCTCCACTTTGCCGACGAGGTCGGCGCCGACGTCGGCCGCCTTGGTAAAGATGCCGCCACCCAACCGCGCGAACACGGAGATCAGCGAACCGCCGAAGCCGAGTCCGATCAGCGCGTCCACGTTTTTCGTTACTGCATAAAAACCGGCGACACCGAGGAGGCCGAGGCCGACGACCATCATGCCGGTGACCGAACCGCCGCGGAACGCCACCGCGAGCGCTTCCGCCATCCCCGTTTTCGCCGCTTCGGTGGTGCGGACGTTCGCGCGCACCGACACCTGCATCCCGATGTAGCCGGCGAGGCCGGAGAGCGCGGCGCCGATCACGAAGCCGATCGCGGTCGTGAAGTTCAGGTAATACCAGAGCAGGACGAACACCACCGCGGCGACGGTCGCGGCAGTTTTGTTCTGTCGACGAAGGTAGGCGGCCGCGCCTTCCTGGATCGCTTTGGCGATCGCCTGCATTTTTTCGTCGCCCGCGGGTTTGGCGAGCACCCAGCGGATGAGCACGGCGCCGTAGCCGATGGCGCCGAGCGACGCGAGTAAGGCGATGAGTAACGGGGTAGACATAATTTCCGTAAAAATAAAAAAGCGGTTTTCCGCTTCAATGGTAAGGAAAACGATGCCTGGTGTCAACAGAGCGACGCAATGAAAATGACCATTGACACCCCCGGGCTGCGGTGGTATCTTCTCTGCATGCGTTTCGGTCTTTCGGTAGGATAAATTTTGCGAACTACAGCAAAAATCCATGCCGCGAACGGTTAAAAAAATCAGCGTCAAACTGCTCGTCTGGGCGTTTAAGGGGTTAATCGGCTTGAAGAAGTGCTTAACCCTTTTGCTTTTCTTGGTGCGCAAGCCGCTTTTTTGGCTGTATAGAGGCGTTTTGCATCCGCTGCTGACGCTCGGGTACCAACTGTACCGTCTTTTGAAGAAGAAGCTCGACGCGGTGTACGTGCCGGTCAAAAATAAGGCGGTCGGGCTGCTCGCGAACAAGTACGCGATCCACGTCGTCGTGATCGTGCTGACGTTCCTCGTCACCGCAACCAATATTTCGGCGAGCGGGGCCGCGCCGCAAGTGAACGACGTCGCGCCGAAGAGCGTGCTCGCCACGATCACCGATCCCTCACAGGATATGGTGGTGGTCGAAGAGACGCAGGCGACGGGGGGCGCCGTGAACGAGCCGTCCTCGCTCGCCGCGCAGGCGGTGACCGCGCAGGATTCGTCGGGTAGCGACGACGGCACCGACGAGGTGTATGACGACTCCGCGGACGCGGCGATGCTCTCGCCGATCGGGAACGCCGTCCGCGTGCAGCCGCAGTCGAACGGGAGCAACGCCCCGACGACGCGCACGCACGTCGAGCAGTACGTCGTGCAGAACGGCGATACGATCGGGACGATCGCGCAGAAATTCGGACTGAGCGTCGCCACCGTCCTGAACGCGAACAAACTGACCTCCAGGAGCGTCATCCGTCCGGGCGACAAGTTCCGGATTCTTCCGGTCGACGGGATCATGTACACGACGCATCGCGGCGACACGCTGTCGAAGATTGCGAACCTGTATCACACCGACGTCGACAAGATCGTCTCCGCGAACAGCCTCGCGGACAATTCGTCGCTCACGAGCGGGATGGAACTCGTGCTTCCCGGCGCGAGGCCGCTCCCGCCCCCGCCGCCCGCCGTCCGCCCAGCGCCGGCGAACATCGCGTCGAACCTTCGCGACATCATCAATCCGCAGCCGCCCGCCGACCGCGTCGGCACGAGTCAGTTCCTCTGGCCCACGGCGGTGCACCGGATCACGCAGTACTTCCACCAATATTTCCACGGCCGCATCCACACCGGGGTCGACATCGCCGGTCCGCGCGGCACGTCGATTTACGCGGCCGATGACGGCGTCGTGATCGCGTCGGGCTGGAACACCGGCGGCTACGGCAACATGATCATCATTGACCATGGCGGCGGCCTGTACACGCGGTACGGCCACGCGAGCAAACTGCTCGTCACCGCAGGGCAGACCGTGCAGCGTGGCGACGTGATCGCGCTCATGGGCTCGACCGGCCGCTCCACCGGCCCGCACCTCCACTTCGAGGTGATGACCGGTGAAATCCATCACCGCGTCAACCCGCTCGACTACATCCGCTGATCACGCCGGGCGGCGTTCGCGGAAGTGGAGCGCTTCGGTGAGATGAGTCGTTTCGATCGCGTCCGCGGCGTCGAGATCCGCGATCGTGCGCGCGACGCGGATGACGCGCGTGATCGCGCGCGCGGAAAGTTTCAACCGTCCTGCGGCGCCGCGCAGGATTTTTTCGACGTCCGGCGCGAGCGGGCATAGCCGTTTGAGCAGCGCGTGGCCCATCTCCGCGTTCGTGAGGATGCCGTGCTCCGCGAGCCGCGCGCGCTCGCGGTCGCGCGCCGCCTGCACGCGGGCGCGTATGCGCGCCGACGGTTCCGCAGGAGCGCCGGCGAAGAACTCATCAACCTTGATTTTCGGAACGTCGAGATATAAGTCGATCCGGTCGAGCAGCGGACCGGAGAGCCGCTTGGCGTACCGGCTCGCCTGCGCTGCCGAACAGCGGCAGACCGCGTCGGGATCGGTCGCGAATCCGCACGGACACGGATTTTGCGCCGCGACGAGCATGAATTTCGCGGGGAACCGGAGACTGCCGTTCGCGCGCGAGATCGTCACGCTCCCGTCCTCGAGCGGCTGGCGCAGATTTTCGAGTACCTGCCGCGGGAACTCCGGAAACTCGTCCAGGAACAGCACGCCGCGGTGCGCGAGGCTCACTTCGCCGGGCGCGGGCCAGCTCCCGCCGCCGATCAGCGCGACGCCGGATGCGGTGTGGTGCGGCGAACGGAACGGCCGTTCGGTGATGACGCGGAGATTCGCGGAGGTGAGTCCGGCGACGCTATAAATTTTCGTCACTTCGAGCGTCTCGTCTCTCGTCATCGCGGGAAGGATCGTCGGCATCGCGCGGGCGAGCAGCGTTTTTCCGGACCCCGGCGGTCCGGAGAGCAGCACGTTGTGACCGCCGGCCGCGGCGATTTCGAGCGCGCGTTTCGCCTGGAACTGGCCGGCGATCGATGCGAAGTCGAACTCCGCGCGCGGCGCCGTTGCCTCGGGGAGCGCGGCGGGCGGCATCGGCGAGATCGTCGGTTCCTGCGTCAGATGGCGGACGAGCTCGAGCAGATTGCGCACCGGAAAAACGGAAACGCCGGAGGCGAATGACGATTCTCCGGCGTTGTCGAGCGGCACGTACAATTCGTCGATCTTCTCGCTCGCGGCCATAAGCGCGACCGGGAGCGCGCCCGCGACCGGACGGAGCGTTCCGTCGAGCGCGAGCTCTCCGAGGAACAGACGCGTCGGTCCGCCGTCCGGACACGGCAGCGCGCCGCACGCGTCGAGGATGGCAATCGCGATCGGCAGATCGTATGCCGGCCCCGCCTTTTTTATGTCCGCGGGCGCGAGGTTCACCGTGAGCCGCGTGCGCGGAAACGGCAGCCCGCTGTTCTTGAGCGCGGTGCGGACGCGCTCCCGCGACTCCTGTACCGCGATGTCCGGAAGCCCGACGATTTTAAACTGCGGCAGCCCCTGCGCGATGTCCGCCTCAACTTCGATCGGCACCGCATCAAGCCCGACCACCGCCGCGGAACGTATTTTCGACGCCATACAAAGAATGGAAAATGAAGTAAGCGCCCGCTTCTTAGCAGCGCGCTGGATTCCGCGCAAGTGCACAAAAGAAAAACCACCCAAGATGGGTGGTGAGTGGGTCAGGCGGACCCCTCGACGGACGAGGCGGCGGAATGGCCGTTGCTCGATGCCGGATGGGTGGCCTGGTTTGCCGACATGACGGCGGTGCTGATCTGCTGCATCAGATCGGTCAGGCCGCCCGGCGAATGCGGCAGGAAGATGGTGTTCGACTTCCCGTTCGCGCCGATCTCCTTGAGCGTGTCGAGGTACTGGGTCATGAGCACCAGCTTCATGACGTCGTCGGCGCTCGCGCCGTGGACCGCCTTTTGGAACACCTCGACCGACTGCTGCAGGCCATCGATGATCGCCTTTCGTTGGTTGGCGATACCTTCGCCCTGGAGCTTTTTGCTTTGGGATTCGCCTTCGGCCTTCTTGACCGCGAGGATCCGTTCGGCCTCGCCGCGTTCGTTCGCGGCGACGCGCTCGCGCTGCGCGGCGTTGATGTCGTTCATCGCCGACTTCACCTTTTCGTCCGGGTCGATCTCGGTGACGAGCGTTCCCTGGATGCCGTAGCCGAAGTCGGCCATGGATTGCGTCAGGTTGTCCTTGACGGTGCCGGCGATGGCGTCCTTGTTCTCGAACACGTGATCGAGATCCATCTTCGGCACCTGCCCGCGAACGATGTCGAGCACGTGCGATTCGATCTGGGCTTGCGGTTTCGAAAGCTTGTAGAACGCCGCCTGAAGCTGGGCTTCGAGGACGTAGTACTGGACGGCGACGTGCACTTTCACGAAGACATTGTCCTTCGTTTTGGTTTCGACCTCGACCGTCATCTGCTGGACGCGGAGATCGAGGATCTGCGCGACGGATTCGATGAACGGCTTTTTCCAGTTCAACCCGGTCGAAGCGACGCGGACGAACTTGCCGAACCGTTCGATCGCCGCGGCGGTTTGCTGCTGTACCGTGAAGAACGAACCGAACACGGCGATGATGGCGACGATCCCAACGATGGCGAGCACTCCGTACATCGCTATCGTTCCAATCGAAATTTGGTCCATGGGCTACCTCTTTTGTTGAAATGACCTCACCGCGCTTCCCACGGCCGGAACCGGGCGACCTCGCCTGGCGACGCCAGCGTATTCCAGAAGAAAGAAAATGTCAAGATTGACCGCACCGCGCCGGTTTGGTACGGTCAGAAAAACCCGTTCATTGAAAGGAGCGCGGAAATGAAAAATGACGGTTTTGGTGACGAGTGCGCCTGCGCCTGTCATCACAGTCTCGGGCACATGGCGCATGTCGGACCGTGTTGCTCGGTGTGCCCGCATTGCCGGAAGCGTATCGCGTTGCTCGCGGCGGAACGACACGCCAAGACGTGCCCTGCCAAGCCAAAGCTTGTGGAGGGAGACGACCATGATGATGGATAGCGACGGCCGTTCCTGCGAGGACGCCGTTCCGATGGACTCGAGCTGCGAAATCTCACCGCGCTCGCTGTTCTGCATGCACTGCGGCAACGAGGTCCCGTTCTACGAATACCAGGTGCACGCCGCGCGTTGCGCTCTCAATCTTCCCCAGCAATAAG
Source organism: uncultured Gammaproteobacteria bacterium (assembly GCA_964487195.1). Lineage (GTDB taxonomy): Bacteria > Patescibacteriota > Patescibacteriia > SG8-24 > SG8-24 > CAZAPV01. The sequence goes on from CAZAPV010000002.1 coordinate 16,130, forward strand.
CCCCACCCTCGGGGCTTTTTACGTAAATTATCCCCACTATGGGGACTGTCCCCAAATTGGGGATAAAAAAATCCCGACATGCAGTCGGGATTAAAGCAGATATCCGCATAGACGGGCGGCGTAGAGGAGCATGGCGACGCCGGTGGCGAACGAACCCATTTCATTCACCCACAGGACGCCGATCAGGAACCAGTTCCTCCGTTTGTCCGAGAGGAAGTCGGCCCCGATCTTCTTGAGCACCAGCGCGCCGGCGAACGGAATCAGGGCCGCGAACGCGGTCTCCATACCGAGCACAGTACACGTTATTTCCGGCATTCGATCGCCTCCTTGTTTGGCAAAGAACCGATGTTCGTCTTATCACGCCGCCGCGGACGTGTCAACGTGCCGCCCGAGCAGCAACAAGAGCAGACCCCCGACGATCATCCCGTCCGCGATGTTCACCGCCGAGCGGCCGAAGAAGATCAGATAGTCGATCGTCGCGCCGTAGAGCGCGCGATCGAGCAGATTCGACGCCGCGCCGAGCAGGATAGCGAACACCACCGCCGCGCGCCGCGGCCTTTCGCGCACCGACGCGACGAAGTACGCGACAAGCAGCAGGAACGTCGCGGACGCCACTGGCCAGAAAATCGCATCGTGGAGCGGAATACTGAACGCGATCCCGGTGTTGCGGAACAACGCGAACTGCACCAGGGCCGGTGTCGGCGCGCCGAGCGACAGCGCGTAATTTTTCAGCAGCCGATCCGCGGCAAACAAAATCACCGCAGCAGCATAGCCGAGCCACGGTGTTTTTCCTCGCATACGCCGCTTAGAATTCCTGCGTGAACGATTTTTTGCACTCGATGCACGAACTGGACGACGGCCGGGCGCGCAACCGTTTTTCGTCGATCTCCTTGTTGCAGTATTTGCACGTGCCGTAGGTGCCCTTCCCGATTCTCTCGAGCGCCTTCTCGACGTCCCGGAGCGACGCCTCGAGCGTCCGCTCGAGCGTCAGGTTCGTGCTGAACGCGTCCACCTCTTCGGCATTCTCGTCTTCCTTATCGCCCATGTTCGGAAATTTCGCGTCGTAGTCGTCAAGATTTTTCGGGTTCTGTTTGGCGAACTCTTCCAGCTCCTCCTTGAGCCGTTTTTCTTCAGTGCGGAGCTGATCCTCCATCTCTTTGACGAATTCCTGTCTCATAAAAATAAGGTCGCCGGGACCAGTGTGATTACGTGAATACTGTACCGATTGAGCGCAAAGATGGCAAATCCTGGGAAAAAGAAATCGGCGCAAGAAGTTTTTGCCCAATGAAAGAATTCATGGCTCACTTGCGCCGAAAGAAGTACCTGGGGGAGCTTCCGTTGACGGGTGTAATACCTCTGCTCCAAAGGTTGAAGCGGACGTATCACACCCGAACGGATCTTGTCCCGAGGTCAAAGAACAGAACTTCTCTACCTCTCCGTGGTAGAAGCCCCCAAAGGTAAAGCGGGGGATACCGGATGCCCTTTTTTGATTTTGATTTTTATTTCAAGCTCAAGTCGGGCAAAGGAGTAGTAAAGAAGAGGGAAACGGTCCCGACTGGACGGGCTCATTTCTCTTCATTCGAGGTCAAAGAGCTTTACTTCAGTACTTTCAGTATACCAGTTTTGTTCAGTGCGGTCAATCGGGAAGAACGGCCTTATTTTGCCTCAAACCCCGTTTGTTATCCCCAAGATGCTTCAGTATCCACACGCCAGAATCGCCCTATCCCCAAAGTTAACCACAGAGAGTGTGGATAAGGTCGGGATAGGGAGAGCGCCCGAAATGAGCGGGAGTGCGGCGGCGAACGCCGGCGGGAGCGTGAGGGTGAGGCGGTCAGTTCCTGCAGCGCTGTCGCACGGTTGGTTCCCGGGTTGCTTCGCCTTGGTCATGGAGAGGAGGCGCGGATCGGAGGCGATCAGCGTGCCGTCCGCGCCATCGGTCGAAACGATGATGGAGGAATTGCCGCTGAACGCGACCCGTTCGGCGCCATTCGCATCGGCGACCGGGGCGAAACGGTGGCTGTTTTTGTTGAAACGGTATTCGGATGCCATGTCGCCGTCCGGCAGCCGGAACGGCGTCGCGTCCGGCCATGCGGCGGCGAAGTAGTTCTGGAGCGCGGTCGTCGCGGCGCCGGTTCGCACGGTCGGGAGACGGAACAGGAAGTCGACGCGGTCGCCGTTTTCCGACGGGAACAGCGCGACCGAGAGCGGCGCGTCGAGCAGCGTGCGCAGCGCGAGCGCGGCGTCGCCGACGATGCGGCTCGCGGGCGCTGCCGGGGAGAGTTCGCTGATCTGCCCGAACAGCACGACGAGCGGATCGAACGACGGCGTCGTTTCGACGAGCGAGAGGTCCGCGGATGATCGGTTCGACGAAGGGAGCGGACGCTGTTCGGTCGGCATGGCGAAACCGAACAGCCGCATCGTTGCCGCCTCGCGCGCCGACGCGGCGGCGATCGTCATCGAAGACGGATGGACCGCGATCGCGGCGACGAACGGTTCGAGCGGCGCGGGCGTCACTGGAACGTCATCGCGCACCGCGGGGAACGCGGACGGATTCGCATACAGTTGGATGTTCGCGACCCCGCGCATCGCGACAAGGGCGGACGCGGCCCGCGGGGCATCGGCGAGCGATGCACCGTGCGCGGACGACGCGTCGCCGAGCAGGAACGTTCTTCTGCCGAGCGCCACGGCGCCGTGGTCGGCGAGTGCGGCGATCTCGTCCGCAGCGAGCGGTCGCATGCGCCAACGGAGGAGCGTCGACCAATGAATGCCGTCCGTCGTCGGTACGGCGAAGACCGCCGCTTCGTCGGGATGGAGTGCGGGAATCCGGAGCGCGGAGATCAGAACGTCGTCGCCGCTTTCGTGGACGTACAGCGCGGCGGTCGGCGGTACGAAACGCAGGATCGTATCCGGGCTCGCGATGAATACCCGCGTCGCCCAGAACGACGCCGCGGCGAACGCGAGCGCCGCAATGCCTGCGAAGGCGGCGCGTCGCATACTATCTTTTAGGGCGGAAACCGCCGTTGTCGTCGGCCATGCCGGCCGGCCGTTCCTGCGGAATGCCGAGCTCCTGCCTCGCCCGCTTGAGCGACAGGTTGATGCGGCCGAGTTCGTCGATTTCGATCACTTTGACGGGGATGATGTCGCCGACCTTGACCATGTCGGTCACTTTGCCGACGCGCCACGGCGCCATCTCCGAGATGTGCACGAGCCCTTCCTGGCCTGGCACCACTTCGACGAACGCGCCGAAGTCCATGATGCGCGTCACCTTTCCTTCTTTGAACAGTTCGCCGGCGGCGACCTCTTTGGTGAGCATGCGCACCCATTCGACCGCACGGTCCAATCCGGTTTTGTTCGCCGAGCAGATCGTCACCGTGCCGTCGTTCTCGACATCGATGCTGACGCCGGTTTCGTCGATGATCTGGTTGATCATTTTGCCGCCCGGGCCGATCACGGTCCTGATGCTGTCCGGATTGATCTTGATCGTGATGATGCGCGGCGCGTACGGCGACAGATCCGGTCGCGGCGCGGCGATCGCTTTTTCCATCACGTCGAGGATCTGCATGCGCGCGGCGCGTCCCTGATGGAGCGTCTCTTCGACGATCTTCGGCGAGAGGCCCTTCGTTTTGGTGTCGAGCTGGATCGTGGTGATCCCGACGCGCGTGCCGCCGATTTTGAAGTCCATCCCGCCGTCACCGTCTTCCAGATCTTGGAGGTCGGTGAGAATTTTGTAGCTGCCGCTCCCGTCGGTCGCGATGCCCATCGCGATCCCCGCGACCGGCCGCGTGATCGGGACGCCCGCATCCATAAGCGCGAGCGTGGAACCGCAGATCGAGCCCTGCGAGCTGGAGCCGTTCGAAGAAAGCACTTCGGAGACGACGCGGATCGCGTACGGGAACGTCTCTTTGGGCGGGAGCACCGGCATGAGCGCGCGCTCGGCGAGGCCGCCGTGGCCGATTTCGCGCCGTCCGGCGCCGCCGATGCGACCGGTTTCACCGACCGAGTACGGCGGGAAGTTGTAGTGGTGCATGTAGCGTTTTTTGCCGACCTCTTCCATGCCGTCGAGCGTCTGCACGTCGCCCGGACCGCCGAGCGTGACGATCGAGAGCACCTGCGTGTCGCCGCGGTGGAACAGGCCGGATCCGTGCGTGCGTGGCAGGAGCGCGACCTCCGCCCCGAGCGAGCGAATCTCGTCCAGCTTGCGTCCGCCGACCCGTTCGCCGCGGTCGAGGATGGCGCGCGTCACCGCCGCCTCCACGATCCCGTCGAACTCGTCGTGCGCCACTTTGCGTTTTTCTTCGTCCACCCCCTCGGATTCCAGATGCGCTTCCATTTCCGCGCGCAATTTGTTCAATGCGTTGCGCCGCGCGGTTTTGTTGACGTTCGCGCCGGCGAACAGCACCTCGGGGAAGCGCGTTTTCAGGAACGCTTCGGCTTTGGCGATGAGCGCGTCATCGGTCGCGGTTTCTCCGGAGAGCGACTTCGGATCAATCTTCGTCTTGCCGACCGCGGCGACCGCTTTTTCGATCAGCGCGATCGGTTCTTTGAGATGCTTCTGGCCGAACATGATCGCCTCGTACATATCCTTTTCCGGCACTTCCTTGGCGTTCGCTTCGATCATCAGCGCGCGGTCCGGCATGCCGGCGACGATCACGTCGACGTCACCTTTGCCGCGCGCTTCGAACGTCGGGTTGATCACCCATTCGCTACCGACGCGGCCGACGCGGATGCTGCCGATCGGTCCGTCCCACGGGATGTCGGAGATCGCGAGCGCGCACGACGCGGCGACGAGCGACGGGATGTCGGAGTCGTTCTCCATGTCGACCGACAGGCACTCGATCACCACCTGCACGTCGTTCCTGACGCCGTACGGAAACAGCGGCCGGATGGAGCGGTCGATCATGCGCCCGGTCATCACCGCTTCGTCGGTCGGGCGGCCTTCGCGCTTGATGAAGCGCGAGCTTTTGATTTTTCCCGCAGCGTACAGCTTCTCTTCGTATTCGACGGAGAGCGGGAAGAATTCGATCCCCGCGCGCGCTTTCGCGGCCATGGTGACCGCCGCGAGCACGACGGTATCGCCATATTGGACGGTGCAGGCGCCGTTCGCCTGCGCGGCGTATCTCCCCGTTTCGATGGCGAGTGTTTTGCCGCCCCATTGCGTCTCGAATCTCTGCACTGACATAGTGCGTACCCGGCGGCTCAATTCGTCGGAAGGCTCAAGACCGTCGGATCCCCAAGGGTCCCAGGTCTCCATGTCTTCGGGCGAACTTTCGTTCCGGGTGGTTATGAATCGTGATTATTTTTTCGGTTGTTCGCGCAGTTCGCGCTCCTCCCGCTGCTGCGTGGACCGCGGCGCCCGTCGGCCCCCGCGCGGACGGCTGCCGCTCTTGATGAGGTAGCGGTCCTTGTCCTGCGAAAGATCGACGAAATCGTCGACCGCCGCGACGAGCTTGCTCGCCGCGGTTTCGCGGAACGCGATCGCCTCGACTTGCCGGCCGCGGTGCTTCAGGTATTCGACCAGCTCCACGAAGTCGCCATCGCCGGAGACGAGCACGATGACGTCGAGAATCTCGCCGATCCGGATCGCGTCGACCGCGATCCCGATATCCCAGTCCGCCTTCTTCGCACCGCCGACGAACACCTGCACCTCGCGCTCTTTCGTCTCGAGTCCCTGCTTGTACAGCGCCTCGAAGAACGGCGCCTCTTCGCCGGTCGCCTTGACGACGTACGCGATCGCGCGGATCAGCTGGCGGTCGGCGACCGCGGTTTTCAGAATCTCCCCGAAGTTGACCTTCGAGTTATAGAGATTCTTCGCCGAGTAGTACATGTTCTGCACGTCGATGAAAACGCCGACGCGCTGGTTTTTATGTTTGATCATAGAACGAGTAAACGCCAGCCATGGGCTGACGTTTCCGTAGTTTAGGCCGAAATTTTGAGTTGATCGGTGAGTTCGACGAACGCTTTGGCATCCTCGCGCTTCAGGAACTTGAGGAGGCGGCGCCGTTCGCTCACCTTGCGCATGAGACCCTTGCGGGACGAGAAGTCCTTCTTATGGGCGAGGAGGTGGCCGGTGAGGTCTTTGATCTCCGCCGTCAGGATGGCGATCTGGACCTGCGGGGAACCGGTGTCCTTCGCATGCGTCTTATATTTTTCGATGATACGCTCCTTTTGCTTCTTATCCAGCATACGCGCGTTATTCACGAATCACCCAGCCCGCGCCGAGCGACCGTACATTTATTACGGAAGCATCCTAGCAGGAGGGGGCGGATCTGGCAAGCGGTGCGGGATAAATAAAAACGCTCCCGAAGAGGGGAGCGTGGAGAGAACGGGCCGTTGTTAAGACCACAGCCGGGGCCAGTTTGTTTGAAACGGCCGCACGTCGCAACATGTGGCGAATAATGACCCAACACTGACAGAATCCCGCTAAGTTGTCAATGGACGGCGATCATCAAAACATGACAGCCTGTTTTGAGTGTCGTATAATGTAACGGTATGGCCGAGGCATCGAAGCTGATCAACGATTTCCTGACGTATCTGGAAGTGGAGCGGAACCGTTCCGAACGGACGGTGAAGAATTACGATTTTTATCTGCGCCGGTTTTTCGAGTGGGCGAAGGGGATCTCGCCGGAAAAGATCACGCTCGACAACGTGCGCCAGTACCGCGTGTGGCTGAACCGGTACAAGGACGAGCGCGGGAAGGGAATGAAGAAGAACACGCAGAATTACCATCTGATCGCGCTGCGGTCGTTTTTGAAATATCTGGCGAAGCGCGACATCAGGACGCTCGCGCCGGAAAAGATCGAACTCGCGCGCATGCCCGAGCGGTCGGTGCCGTTCCTCGACGCCGGGGAGCTGGAGCGGCTGCTCGAAGCCCCGATGAAGAACGGCGCTTCGGTGCTCCAGCTGCGTGACAAGGCGATCCTGGAGCTGCTGTTCTCGACCGGGCTGCGCGTCTCCGAACTCGCGGGGCTGACGCGCGATATGGTGAATCTGAAACGCGAGGAGTTCACGGTGCGCGGCAAGGGCGACAAGCCGCGCGTGGTGTTCATCTCGCAGCAGGCGCGCTACTGGCTCGGGGAGTATCTGAATAAAAAGAAGGACATGAATCCGCACATCTTCACCAGTCTGGACCGCGCGGGCAAAGGACGCGATTACGATGGCGGCCTGACGTCGCGCAGCATCCAGCGCGTCGTCGAACACTACGCGCGCGCGGCCGGCATCACGAAGCGCATCACGCCGCACACGATCCGGCACACGTTCGCGACCGATCTTCTTCGCAACGGCGCGGACATCCGGAGCGTGCAGACGATGCTCGGCCACGCCTCGATCACCACCACGCAGATCTACACCCACATCACCGACGAGCGGCTGAAAGAAGTCTACAATTCCTTCCACGCGAAGAAAGGGAAATAAAAAAGCCGCGCGTTAGGTTCGCGCAGCGTTGAAGCTGACCATCTTTCGGAACATCTCGGCCTGTTCGCGCGCGTCGTCGAGCGCGGCGTGCGTGTGCGGCCGCGGGGAACGGAAACGGTCGGCGATCCGGCGCCGCTTCGCGTCCGCCCACTGACAGTGCGTCATCCCGGCATAGTACGCCTTGATGTCGAGGCAGCCGTTGTGGCCGAACGGGTTTTTGCCGACGAAGGACTCGAAGTACCAACTGACGAACATCCAGTCGAACGCGGCGTTCAGACCGACGAAGACCGGCGTTTGGCCGACTGAGACGCTCTCGATCCAGGCTGCGAATCTGCGCATGACCGCCGCGGGATCGCTGCCGCGACGGCGCAGCTCGCCGATCGTCCTGCCGCAGGCGGTGAGATAGTCGGTGACGTACGCGTCGGTCACCAGCGTCAGCTCCTCGGAGAACGTCGTCGCGTCGTCGCGCACGAGGCACGCGCCGAGCTCGTACATGCTGTAGAGCGAGGGCACCGGACCGGTCGTTTCGATGTCGACCGAGATGTAACACTCTTTCATGGAACAACCTCCGGCGGCATGAAACCATTTTACGACCCGGACGTCAATATCCCCATATTGGGGACTGTCCCCAAATTGTGGATAAGAAAAATACCCCCGATGAGCGGGGGCGGTGATCAGAGGCCGAACAGCTGTTTGGCGTTGCCGGAGAAGACGAGGTCGTTCTTCGCGCCGAAGACGTCGCGTGCGGCGGCGACGTAGGATTTTTGGTCGCTGATCGGCCAGTCGGTGCCGAACAGCACGCGGTCGAGCGATCCCGCCACGCGCCTGTAGTCGCGGATCATGCGCGCGAAGTGCGCGCGGTCCTCGCCGGTGAAGGCGCCGTAGACGAAGCCGGAGCAGTCGACGTAGACGTTCTTGTTCTTGTAGCACACCTCGGCGGCGTCGATCACCCACGGATAACCGACGTGCGCGATGATGATTTTCAGATCGGGCATCTCGGTCGCGAGGTCGTCGATGTGCAGCGGATGCGCGTACTTCAGTTTGGCGGACCCGTGCTTGCAGTACGTGTCCCCGCTGTGGAAGATCGCCGGCCGCCCGTGCTTTGCGAGCAGCTTCAGATACGGCCGCAGCGACGCGTCGGACGGATAAAAATATTCGTACCCCGGATAGAATTTGAGGCCGTGTATTTTTTTCTCCTCGAGCCATCCCTCGACCCTTTTCACGAGCGGCGCCGTTCTTCCGGGCGTCACCGATCCGATTCCGTGGAGCGTCCCCTCGTACGGCGCGATCGCGTCGAGCATTCTTTCCGTGGGGCAGTCGCTCATGTCGCTCGCGAAGACGAGCGATTTCGCGATCCCCGCGCGCCGCATCGAGGCGACGAGCTCATCCGGTTTTGCGACGACCCCGGCGGCGCCGCCGAAGAAGACGTGCGTGTGGCTGTCGATGATCATGTGAAAGACCTCCGGCGAGAGTGAATCATCATTTCGCGTCAACGTCAATACAAAAAACGTCCTGCGTTATCGCGGGACGTTTTTTGTTCTGTGGAGTTATTTCTGCACCTTGTTCCAGATCATCGCGAAGGCGTAGCCGAACACATAGCCGACGACCGCCGTCGTGACGACGAGGCCGAGCGCCGTCTGCCACATGAACGGCAGCACGACGACCGACTCTTGGATCATGTGGAGGCCCATGACCCAGTTAATTAACGGCTGCGCCCAGCCGAAAGCGACGAGCGCGGACCAGGCGACATGTGCCAATCCGAGCAGCCCGCCCAAGGCGAGACCGACTTTATGAGGGTTGAGATGGTTCATATGATGGGAGTATAGCAGAAAAAGGCGGCTCCTGCCAGCCGTTGACGGGAGCGGCGGGAGTGCTCACTATGAAGGGAACACCATGCGTATTCTTCTTTTTGGAGGGTCGGGGAGATTGGGCGGCGCGATAAAACGCCAGCTCGGATCCCGCCACGACATCACCGCCCCGCGGCGCGAAGAGGCGGACATTCTCGATCCGCGCTCGGTTGCCGTCGTCGTCGCGCGCGTCCGGCCCGACTGGATCATCAACGCCGCGGCGTACAACAACGTCGACGGTGCGGAAGGGGACGGCGCAGGCGCGGCGTTTCTTTTGAACGCGACCGCCGCCGGCGTGATCGCCGACGCCGCACACGCCGCGAACGCCAAACTGCTCCATGTTTCGACCGACTACGTGTTCGCCGGCGACAAGAAAGACGGCTACGTCGAAGACGACGAACCGGCGCCGATGAGCGCGTACGGCGCATCGAAATGGCTCGGGGAACTGATGGCGCTCCGCGGGAATCCGCAAACGTACGTCGTGCGGACGTCGCGGCTGTACGGACCGCCCGCCGAATCGCCGGAGGCGAAAAAAAGTTTCGTCGACATCGTGCGCGAACTCGCCGACCGCGAGCGGTCGTTTTCGATCAACGACGCGGAGGTGTCGGCACCGACTTCAGTTGACGACCTTGCGCGGCATCTCGACGAACAGCTGCTCTCCGGCGGAGGGGCGGCGCCGGGGATCTATCACATGGCGAACGGCGGTGGCTGCACCTGGTACGAATGGGCGCGCGAAATCGTCTCGACGCTCGGCTTGCCGGCCGAGGTGACGCCGCGCGATCCGTCCGCGTCGCCGCGTCCGGCGAAACGCCCCGCGTTCTCGGTGCTGCGGTCGACCAAACTGCCGGCGATGCGGCCGTGGCAGGACGCGTTTCATGCATTTTTGAAAGAAGTATGACGGTCAAGACGATCGCGACGGAAATCAACGGACTCACGGTCGAGCTGCAGCCGATCTTCGGCGAGGCGGACGGCGCGGTGCTGCACATGCTCCCGGGCGGCACGGAGAATCCGGAAGGATTCGGCGGGAAGATTTTGGACGTCTACGCGTTCACCGCGAAAGGAAAAAATCGTTTCCGGGGCGGGCACTACCATCCGGCGCTGCACGAACTGTTCTTCACGCTCTCCGGCACCGCGCTCTGGATCTTTTCGGATTTCCGCGAAGGTTCGCAAAGTTCCGGCAGGACGGTCGGGATGATTGTTGGCGTCGACGCGCCCGCGGACGCGCACGGCGTGCCGGCCTATGTCACCGCGGACGGGACGCTCGCGCGCGTGCGCGTGCCGGCCGGCGTGTACCACGCGCTGTTTCCATTGACCGACGAACGTGTCACCACCGCCGCGATCGGTTCGACGCCGTACGATAAAAACGACTATCGATACCCGAACATCGAGGACGTGCCGGGTGCGCTCGAACTGCTCGGCAGGTTCGGGATCCGTCCGGACGCTACCAGCGGATCAAAAAGTAAATGACGCGCCACGCTGCCGTCATCAGCGGATTCGCCACCGTCTGCATGAACGAACCCGATGCGTCGCCCTCCTGAAACAGGATGCGGCTCTCGGCGCGCGCGAGGAATTCCCTGTCGGAGATCAGCCGCTCGCGCTGTATTTTTTTTCTGCGGGCGAGCACCCATCGCCAGCTGCCCGCATGCCAGAAGAACGCCCAGGAACGCAGCTTCTCGCGCCACCAGCCGCCCCGCACCGCGAAGGCGAGCGAGATCAGTTCGACGCCGAGGATGATCGGTGAAAGCAGGACGAGCGTCGGCATCTCGTAATAACTCAACAGGACGACGAATCGGTTGCGTTCCATCCAGTAGAATTTTTTGATGCTCTTCGCGAACTCGTAGTAATGGTAGACGACGCTCGACGGTTCGATCACCGATTTCCAGCCGTGCACGCGCGCATTGAAGCTCGCGTCGATGTCTTCGTGATACATGTAGAAACGGCTGTCGAACAGGCCGATCTTTTCCGCGAACGCGACGCGCACGAGCACCGCGGCGCCGGAGACGTACGGCACTTCGAGGTCCGGATTCGTTTGCCGTTCGGCGGCGAAAAATTTTTCCGCCTGCTCCCGAGTCCAGCGATAGCCGCCGCTGTAACCGTGGCCGAGGAAGTGGTAGCGGTTGCCGAGACTGTTCACCAGATTCCGTTCGTTGCCGAGCATGACGAGCGATTGCACCAGGGCGATTTTCTGATCGCGCTCCGCGCGCGCGACCGCGGCGCGCAGGAATCCGGCGTCGATGTCGCAGTCCTGGTTCAGCAGGAAGACGTATTCGCAGCCGTGTTGAATGGCGACATCCAATCCGACGTTGTTCGCGCCGGAGTAGCCGCCGTCTTTTTCATTTTTGACAAGCGTGAGCGCCGGAAACGAGACGTTCGCGCGGGGCATCCACTCCCGTTCGATGAACGGCCAGCTCGCGCCGTGCGGCGACGGATTCTCCACGCAGATCACCTCCACCCGTTCGCGCGGGTAGTCCAGCAGTTCGAGCGACCGGAAGCAGCGGGTGATGTCTTCGCGGGAATTTTTCCCGTTATACGTCAGGTAGATGATCGCGACGCGCGGTTCGTTCATAGCGATGCGGGCGGTTTCTCCCACTTCCATTTCACCATATATCTGCCCCAGCTCGCGAGGTGCGCGCGCGCCATCTGGTTGCGCAGCAGATTGTTGAGCAGCCCGGGGATGCGCGCCGACTCTTTGCCGTACGCGTGTTTGATCATCGTCGACGGGAGGTAGACGACGTCGCGGCCGGAGAGGCGGATGCGGCGGCAGAGGTCGATGTCCTCGAAGTACATGAAGTAGCGGTCGTCGAAGCCGCCCATCTCGCGCCAGACAGTCCGCGGCACGAACATCGCGGAGCCCTGCACCCAGTCGACCGCGCGTTCGGCGGCGTGATCGTAGTCCGCCATCGAGAATTTTTCGGTGTACGCGCGGCCGAACGCCGTTTCTTTGAGCGACGTGCGCTGGATGAACGGCATGTACCACGCCGGGAAGCGGCGGCACGTTTCCTGCAGCCGTCCGTCGAAGTACAGGATCTTCGGCGCGACGAGGCCGGTCTTCGGATGCGCGGCGAGATAGTCGTGCAGCTTATCGAAGATCGCCGGATCGTCGAGCACGGTGTCAGGGTTCAGGAAAAAGTAATAGTCGGCGGGGATCTCCGCCGCGCCGCGGTTGCAGGAGCGGCCGAAGCCGTGGTCCGCGCCGCGCAGCAGCACGCGCGCGTCGTCGAAATATTTCGCGACCAGCTCATTCGCGCGGTACGCGGCCGAGCCGTTGTCCGCGACGACGAGCGCGATCTTCAGTTTCGTCATCCGCCGCGCGTTCGCGAGCGACGCGAGGCAGGCGTCGTTCAGATCGTTGTGCGACACCATGATGATGGCGACATCCGCTTCCGATGGCGCGTCATCGGCCGGCCGTTCGATCGCGAGCCGCCGGACGAACCGCCGTTTTTCCATCAGATGCGTCCATGCGCGGGCGGTGTCGCGGACTGCGCGCGACAGGAAATCCGGACGCCGGCACAGCCAGTAGAGTGCCTTCGCCGCCTCATACGGGAGGACGAAAATGTTTTCGGAAGAGAACGGGGAGCGGCAGTGCGCGAACAGCGTCCAGAGATGGTTGCGGTATGACTGATACCGCGCTGCAGGAGAAGGGGTCCGCGCGACCCCCGCGCCGACCGAGCGGCGGTGGTAGGCGACCGCCGCGGGAACGACGGCGGCGGTATAGCCGCCCGCGCACAGCCGCAGCGCGAGGTCCACGTCTTCCTTATATGATACGTACGACGCGTCGAACAGCGCGCCGTCCATGCTGACGCGGCGGACCGCCGCGGCGCGATACATCGGAAGGCAGCCCGACACGCCGAGCACGTCGGTCGGCACGATCGTCGGCGCCCCTTCCGGTTTTCCGGCGCCGATGTCCGCGATCGCGCCTGTCCGTTTTTTCGCGAGCCCCAGGGAGTCGATGATCCGCGTCCTGCCGCGATCCGGTTCCGCGCGCCGGTCGAAATTCCAGCGGTAGATTTTTCCTGACACCGCCGCGCATTCCGGATGCGCGCCGAGGTATGCGGCGCAGTGCCGCAGATAATCCGGTTCGAGGATCGCGTCGTCATTCAGCAGCTGGACGTACTCGCCGTCGTGTTTCGAAAAAAGAAGATTATGCGCGCCGGCGAAACCGACGTTCTGTTCGACGCGATGGAGTTCGGCAGGAAGTCCGGAGTCGGCGACCGCGCGGCGGATCGCCTCCGCTTCCTCGGGGCGCGAGCCGTTGTCCAGCACGAACAGCCGCCAGGTGCGATCGGTTTGCTCGGCGAGCGAGCGGAACAGAGAGGGGAGGTAGCGGCTGCCGTTGTAGCAGGAGAGTTGCAGGGCGAGTTTCATATGCTGTTCTTCAGCCAGTCCCAGCCGTCCGCGGCGGCCGCGGCGGCGAGGCCGAACGGCCGCGTCGTTTCGAGCAGCGCGACACGCCAGCCGGGATGATGTTTGCGGAAGTAGCGCACCATGCTCGCGCCGAATATTTTTTGCGTCTCCCGCCGTTTCATCTGCGAGACGCTCCGGCCGACGTAATCGCGTGCGGTCGCTTCGGCGGCGTAGCGGATGCGCAGTCCTTTGGCGCGCACGCGGCGGCAGTAGTCCACCTCCTCGAACCAGATGTGAAATCCGTCATCGAGGTAGCCGACCGTGTCGAGCAGTTCGCGGCGGAACGCGAAAAAGGAGCCACGCACCTGGTCCACGTCCTGCGAGCGGCCGTAGTCGAAGTCCGAAAACATGTAACGGCCGAGCAGGTTCGGAAACGCGCGCCCGAGTTTGAGTAGGATCAAGAGCTGCGACCAGACGTCCGGAAAACGCCGGACCGAATTGATCGGCTTGCCGTTCTGGCCGACGAGCCGGATCCCGAGCACGCCGATCGAACGGTCGCGCAGCAGTTTTTCGTATGTCATTTCGAGCGCCCCCGGCTCGACCAGCATGTCCGGATTGAGCAGGACCGCCACTTCGCCTTTCGCGAGGCGCAGCGCCTGGTTGTTCGGCCCGGCGAACCCCGCATCCCAGTCGTTCGTGATCAGCTTGACGCGCGGGAACTCCTCGCGTACCATGCGCGCGGTCCCGTCGTGCGACCCGTTATCGACGACGAACACCTCGAATTCGAGCGGCGTCGCGAGCGAAAATAGGCGCGTCAAATTGGCGCGCAGCAGCTCGCGGACGTTCCAGCTCACGATCACGACGCTCATCTGCATAACTTGACGCTCGGGTACGCGATGACTACAGTAGATTCGTCACTTGATCCCGCCTATCGTATGGAAAACGCGGTCAAACGTCAATCAGTTCCGGTCGTCATCATGTGCGGCGGCTTGGGCACGCGGCTGCGCGAAGAGACCGAGTTCAAGCCGAAGCCGATGGTGGAGATCGGCGGCCGGCCGATTCTCTGGCACATCATGAAAATCTACGCGCACCAAGGATACAAGGATTTCGTCCTGTGCCTCGGCTACCGCGGCCAGCAGATCAAGGAATATTTCCTGAACCACCGGCTGCTGAACGGCGATTTCCATCTCGATCTCGCCACGAACGTGGCGACGCCGCTCGGCGCGGAACGCGGCGACGATTTTCGGATCACGTTCGTCGACACCGGCGTCGACACGCTCACCGGCGAGCGGCTGCTGCGCGCGCGGAAGCATCTCGGCGACCGCGAATTCATGCTGACGTACGGCGACGGCGTCGCGGATATTTCTCTCGATGCGCTGCGCCGCTTCCATGAAGAAAAACGCGCGTCCACCGACGTCGTCGGCACGGTGACCGGCATCCATCCGAAGTCGAAATACGGCCTCGTGCACGCGGACGACGACAACGTCGTCACCTCCTTCGTCGAGAAGCCGCGGCTTCCGGATTACACGAATGGCGGGTTCATGGTGCTCGAGCAGGATTTCCTTCACTACTGCAAACCGGGACGGATGGTGGAAGAGGCGCTGATCGACGCGACGGCGGACAAAAAAATCGCGCTGTATCCGCACGAGGGGTTCTGGCATTGCATGGATACGTACAAAGACAAGGAAGATTTGGAAAAAATGTGGATGACCGACCCGAAATGGGCGGTATGGAAACAGCGGGCGACCGCGCAGCTATGATGCAATTTTCTTCCGAACGGCGGCGATTTTGGAAGGACCGGAACGTGTTCGTCACCGGCGGGTTCGGGCTGCTCGGCTCCACGCTCGTGGAATGTTTGTACGAGCTCGGCGCGCGCGTCGTCGTGTTGAAACGGGATCATGTGCCGGCGAGCCGGCTGTTCGAGACCGCGGCGATCAAGGACGTCACCGTCGTGAACGGCGATTTCGAAGATTACGATGCGGTCTACCGCGCGCTGAACGACTACGAAGCGGACACGGTGTTCCATGTCGGCGCGCAGGCGATCGCGCCGATCGCGAACCGCGCGCCGGTTCCGACGCTCAAAGCGAACATCATGGGCACGGTGAACGTGCTCGAAGCGGCGCGGCTGTCGCCGACCGTGAAGCGCGTGCTCGTCGCGTCGTCCGACAAGGCGTACGGCGCGCAGCCGGTGCTGCCGTATTCGGAAGACGCCCCGCTCCGCGGGACGCATCCGTACGACGTTTCCAAATCCTGCGCCGATCTGCTCGCCGGGATGTACCACGTCACGTTCGGCCTGCCGGTGTGCATCACCCGCTGCGGCAACCTGTACGGCCCGGGCGATCTCAACTTCAGCCGGATCATCCCCGACACGATCCGCCGCGCGCTCTCCGGAGAAGCGCCGGTGATCAGGAGCGACGGCAAATTCATCCGCGATTATTTCTTCGTGAAAGACGCAGCGAATGCCTACCTGACGCTCGCGGAGAACATGCACCGCCCCGACATCGTCGGACAGGCGTTCAATTTCAGCACCGGCAACCGATTCACGGTGGTGGACATCGTGAAGAAAGTGCTCGAGGCGGTCGGAAGCGACCACGAGCCGGTGATCCTGAACCAGGCGAAGGCGGAGATCCATGACCAGACGCTGTCGAGCGAAAAGGCGAAGCGCCTGCTCGGATGGCAGCCGTCGTATTCCGTCGAAGAAGGGCTCGCGGAAACCGTGGCGTGGTATAAAAAATATCTCGCGTCCGAAAAGGTCCGCCCGGCGCTCGCGTACGCGGACGCGCTGATGTCCTGAACGATGGCGCAGATCGAAGGCGTGCTCGTCACGCCGCTCACGATCATCAAGGACGAGCGCGGACAGGTGATGCACATGCTCCGCGCCGACGCGCCGCATTTCCAAAAATTCGGCGAAGCGTATTTTTCGCTGATCAACCCCGGCGCCGTGAAAGCATGGAAGGTGCACGACCTCGCCTCCGCGAACATCGCCGTGCCGGTCGGCCGCGCGACGTTCGTGCTCCACGACAGCCGCGACACGTCGCCGACGCGCGGCGCTTTCCAGGAGGTCGCGCTCGGGGAGGACGACTACAAGCTGCTCACGATCCCGCCCGGCGTCGCGTACGGTTGGCGCAACGACGGCGCGTCGCCCGCCCTTATCGCCAACTGCTCGACCGAACCGCACCGCCAGGGCGAAGGACGCAACCTCCCGATCGACGCGTTCAGCTACCGCTGGGAAGAATAAAAAATCCCCCGAGAAGAAGGGGGATTTCGCGCGTCGTCGTCCGCGTCACAGCAGATTGGACGCGCCGAACCACATAACCATCATCTCGGGGTCAACCGCGCCGCAGGCGTAATTTTTGTTGTACGCCGCGGACTGCTCCTTGAAGTAGCGCTCGCCGTACTCGCCGCCGAGCAGCTTCGTCGCGAGCATCGCGTCCGAATCGTCCGGCGTTTGGATCGGGCCGAACGCTTCGTGCGCGCGCGTCATGTTGCGCTGCGGGATCAGCTCGCTCCAGTCGCCGTTGCCGAAGCAGATCAGATGGAGCGCCAGTTCGCGCTCCACGACATCGAACGCGAGCGTGGCGGTGAACCTCGCGACGTGTTCGATCGGGATGCACGAGACCGCGCGGCCGAAGCCGAGCGACGCGATCATCTGCCCGATCACCCGCGCCTGGTGGCCGGTGTTTTGCGACAGCTGCTCCGTCGAACAGTGCCGCCGGTAGGCATTCGCGGTGAGCCGGTTGAAATCGTCGTACAGGTCCGCGGCCGGACGTTCGCCGTATAGCGATTCCAGCCCGTAGACCCCGCCGGTGAACAGCACGTGGAACGGGTTGCCCGCGTTCTCGGCGATCTTCACCGCCTGCACCGCCGCGGTGAGCTGGCCGTTCACCGAGCCGTCCGCCGGACAGCCGCGTTCGCCGACCAGGACGAGCGTCGGCGCGCCCGGCCTCTGCTTGATCGATTGCTGCAGATGACGGACGTTGTGCTGCCACGGCGCGGTCGCGAACGTCAGGTACCGCACCAGATACGGGTACTTGTTTCCCCAGAGCATCGAGAGCGGTTTTTGATACGGCGCGATCGCCCGTTCGAGCCTGGCGGCGTTTTGTGAATGAACAGCGGTCGTCATCCGGAACCTCCTTTGCGTCGTCACGGTTGACGCCCCTACGCTAGCGCAGACGGAGGTGGTTGTCAATTGGGGGGAGTCCTCTCAGATTGCTTCTTTTCGTCGTACCTGCCAAGGTCAAAAAGGCGGCTCGTTTCGGGCCGCGCACGTTCCTTTCAATCAGCATGAAGGAGACCCCATGTCCCGCAAACCTCTTTTTGTCGGTTTGTCGCTCGTTGCCGGACTGGTGCTGTTCGGCGTTATCCTGGCCAAGACTGCGCCCACGTCGTATGAAGTGCCGATCAACGAGCTGATCGACAAGGCCGAATCGGGCAGCGTCATCTACGTCATGTTCGAGAACCGTCGTATCGTGGCCGAGGTGAAGCCGACGACTCCCAAGGAGCCGAAGGAAGTGTCCTCATTCGCCAGATACCCCAAGGACAAGACGGAACTGATGCGTGTCCTGGATGAAAAGAAGGTTCCGTATACGGAGGCGGAACCGTCGGCGTTCTGGCCTGTGCTCATATCGATGCTGCCGATTATCGTCATGGTGGGCATTGTCTTCATGATGAGACGAGGTTTCGCGAAGCAGACGGAGCCCGCCAACAGCAAGGCAAAGCCGCAGAGCGAAATACCGCCCACGACGTTCAACGACGTGGCCGGCGCGGATGAAGCGGTCGCCGAGGCCCGCGGGCCGGTGGAGTTCCTCAAGAACCCGTCGAAGTACGCGAAGATCGGCGCGAAGATGCCGAGCGGCTGCCTGCTCATCGGTCCGCCCGGCACCGGCAAGACGCTCCTGGCGCGCGCCATCGCGGGCGAGGCCGGGGTGCCGTTCTTCTTCAAGGCCGGCTCCGCGTTCGTGGAGACGTATGTCGGCGTCGGCGCCTCTCGCGTCCGCAATCTGTTCGCGGAGGCGAAGAAACGCGCCCCCTGCATCGTCTTCATCGACGAGCTCGATGCGATCGCCAAGAAGCGCGGCGGCTTTTCGAATGGCGAGTACGAACACACCCTGAACCAGCTCCTCGTCGAGATGGACGGCTTCGAGCCCAACGCCGGCGTCTTCGTCATCGCCGCGACCAACCGTCCCGAGGTGCTCGATCCGGCGGTGCTCCGTCCCGGCCGATTCACGCGACATATCGCGGTGCCCGCTCCGGACATCCGCGGCCGCGAGAAAATTCTCCGAGTCCACGCCAAAAACAAGCCGCTCGCGCCCGACGTCGACCTGCATGCGTTGGCTCGCGGCACGCCCGGCATGACCGGCGCGGACCTGGAAAACGTGCTGAACGAAGCGGCGATTTTCGCCGCCGACGCCGGCAAATCCGTCATCGAGCTCCGCGACATCACCGCGGCCTGCGAGAAGGTTCGCGGCGGAGCCGAACGCAGCATGGTCCTTTCGGACCGCGTGAAACGGGTCATCGCCTATCACGAGGCCGGCCACACGCTCGCCGGATATTTCACCGCCTGGCATGATCCGACCAACAAGGTCACGATCATCCCGCGCGGCATGTCGCTCGGCAGCACCTGGTACCTGCCGGAGGAGGATCAACACCTTCTCACCAAGGAGCAACTGCTGGGCAAGATCGTGGGACTGTACGGCGGCCGCGCGGCGGAAGAGATAGCGTTCGGCCCCGAGCACGTCACGACCGGCGCCGGCAACGATCTGGAGCGCGCGACCGAGCTCGCCCACACCATGGTCGAAAAGTACGGCATGGGCGACAAGTTCGGCCCTCCGCGCGTCTACGGCGGCAGGGAGAGCGGGACGATGTTCGGCGCGAGCGCGCAGGACTACAGCCAGGACACGAGGCGCAAGATCGAATGCCAAATCGATACTATCTTGCGACAGTGTTACGAGCGCGCCAAAGACATCCTCAAGACGAGGAAGCCAAAGCTGGATGAGATGGCAGCGAGGCTGATCGAGCAAGAAACGCTCGACCGCGCCGAGATCGAGGCGATGCTCGGACCGCGGCCGGCAACCGACGATCCCGAGCCGGCATAAAGACAAACCCTCCGCTCATCGGAGGGTTTTTATTTAGTTTCGTAGGGATTTTTCGGCTTCAATTTTTTTGCCTTCTCTTCCTTGAAAACTTCAGAGCCCACCCAGGCGGCGAATACCGTCGAGCTTGCCAGAATTATTTCCAAGACGGTTTTATCTGACATCTGCGGCATCGCTGCAGAGGCCGCATCATATAATTTTTGCATCTTTTCCGGTGCGACGGCGTTCGCGATCATGGGCGATGCGGCAAGGGCCGCTCCCGCAGCGATCATTAATCTTGCCTGGGCCGTCTTGCGCTTGGGGTCCAGCGATTTCATTGCATGCACGTCCACGCTCTTCACATCTTCGGCCAATCCTTTTGCATTCGATTCAAATTGCAAAGCCGCGGCTCGATACAGCGCTTCCGGCGTCTCTTGATCCGCGCCTCGTTCGCCTACGCCGCCCTCGAATCGTTCAGGCATAGATTATTCTTTCGTGATTTTCGCCGTTGATAAAAGTTGCCGCATCTGGTCTATGGCGGCGTTTAACTCTTTATAAAAAATCGTCTTCTCTTCTTGGGTCGCGGACCCATTTCCCACTTTTGTTCCCAATGATTTCAGCTCTTCAGGAGTCATAGATTATCAGCGATGCGATGCGCACATTCATACAGCATAGACCAACCGCAAGAAAAGTTAAATCTTGCCGCGGTTTGACAGCAACCCGAGGCGGCACTACTGTCGTAGTGTCACGTTTAAATCATTTGTACGACGGTAACGCGCGTTCCTATGCTTCGCACCAATGTTGCAATCATCGGACAGGGGCAAAATTCACGGATTTCAATGGCGGCCGGCTTCCTCATCGCCGCATCCATGTTATTGCTTTTGTCCCTTTTTGTTCCGGTAAGGGCCGGAAATGCGGAAACGCAATCATGCGGCGTCGATCAAGCCCAGCCGGTCATCGATGGCACGACGATCGGCGCGCTCCTCCTCAACGGTTACGAGCACGCGCAAGTTGTGACGCAGGGCGTTTCCGGAAGCCTTACTCGCGTCAGCCTTCCAGTAGCCTGCTCGTCGGGCGGCAGTCTGAAGGTGGAGATCAGAGGTGTCACGGGCGGCCGGCCGAACGGCACGGTGCTGGCGTCGCAGGTCTATCCGCAAGCGAGTCTTTCGCCGAGTTTGTTTACGACGTTCGCCAACCTCTCGCTTTCGAATCCGGTGTTCTTTCCGGCTGGCGCGAAGTTCGCGATCGTTTTCACGCCCGCCTCGTCTGTAAATTGCTTTGTCGCCAACGGTCCGGTCGGCAATCCATACGCGGGAGGCGATGCCTGGTACCGGCCCATCGGCAGCACGGAGTGGGGGAAACCGGTCGCTTCGTACGGCGGGGCGAGGTATGATTTTCCTTTCAAGACCGAGGTCTGCCACGGTCAGGGAGCCAGCCAACGCTAAGAGGAAATCAACCGTTCTCGCTATCATAAAACGCTCTCC
>CAZAPV010000003.1:0-3373 GCA_964487195.1 uncultured Gammaproteobacteria bacterium
TGGTCCAGGTGATCGTGGCGGAGGTTGTGGTGAGCGAAGACGGGGGGACGGTGACCGAGCTGATCGCGGGGCCGGTCGTGGGGGGCGGGGTGGAGTTGCCGGAGCCTCCGGCGTCGGAGGTCGCAACCGTGGCGATCGCGTATTGCTCGTACGTGAAGGAAGAATCGTCGCCCGCGTTCGTGAGGCGGAAGCAATATGTAGTGCCCATGACGGCGTCGGTCGTCGGTTCGATGCTGTATTCGAGTTCGGTGAACTCACTTGCGAGGAGCGCGATCGGGGATGTCTCAGTGGAGGATTGTTTGATTTGGCCGGAAACGAACGACGTGCCGCCGTTCGTGAGGCCGGCGTTGTCGGTGGTCGGATCGCCGTCGGTGAAGTTCGCCGATGCAGCCATCTGCCATGCTGCGCCAGAACCGGATGGCACCTGCGTCCAGCTTGAAATATCGGCGCAGCTTGTCTCTTTCGTGCCGTACTCGAGACGGAAACGGCTGCCGTTTATGTTCGAAATGACAGAAACGATCGTATCGCCATAATTGGTGACATACGCGCGAGTTCCGTCCGGGGTGATGGCGATGCCGGCGGGCTTCACGCCGAAACCGGTGATCGTATTCACGACGGTGTTGCTGGTCGTATCGATGACCGAAACGATATCGGCCGCATCGGCGGCGGTGACATACACATGGAGGCCGTCCGGGGTGACGGCGATCTCGCTGCTGCCGCCTGCTTGGACGACGATCGGATCGCCGACGACGGTGTTATCCGAGGTCTGGATGACGGAGACGGTGCCGTTGGCGTTCACGACGTAGACATGCGCGCCGTCCGGGGTGATGACGAGGTCTCGAGGATCGGCTCCGCTCGCGAGACTGACCGTGGCCGAAACGCTGTTGTCCGACGTCTGGATGACCGAGACGTTGTCGCTCGTGCCGTCGGCGACATACACATGCGCTCCGTCGGAGGTGATCGCCTCGAAGACCGGGGCCCCGCCGACGGCGATCGGATCACCGACGACAGTGTTGTCCGACGTCTGGATGACGGAGACGGTGCCGTCACCGTTGTTGGTGACGTAGGCATGGGCGCCGTCCGGGGTGATTTCGACATCCACGGGATATGCTCCGACATTGATCGGGGACCCGACGACGGTGTTGTCCGACGTCTGGATGACGGAGACGGTCCAATCCGCGAGATTCACGACATACACATGCGCGCCGTCCGGGGTGATGGCGATACCGACAGGACTTTCCCCGACCGTGATCGTTTTTGTGACGACGTTGTCCGACGTGCGGATGACGGAGACGGTACCGTCGGGAGGACCAAAGGCGGTGAAATTCGTGACATAGGCATAGGCGCCATCGGGAGTGATGGCGACGTCGGGAGGATTGGTGCCGACGGTGACCGGATCCATCAACGTGTTCGATGCCGTGGGCCCGGCCATGCCGAAGCGGAGCCGTTTTGGCGTGTTCTTGGCGAGATTAATCGCCGTGTTCTGCGCCGCTTTGAAGGTGGCGGTGACTTCGGTGCCATCGTCGTTGCGCCAGCGGTAGTCGTGCTGGTTGCCGATCACCGTCGCTTCGGCGAACTGATCGAACGTCATCGGCGTCGCGTCGCCGGCGTTCGTGAGGCGGAAACAGTACCGGCTGCCGAGCATCGCGTTGTCGGTCGCTTTGATGCTGTATTCGACTTCGGTGAAATCGTTCGTACCGATCGCGATCGCCGACGTTTCGGCAGATGTGTCTTTCATTTCGCCGGGAACGAACGTCACGCCGCCGTTCGTGAGGCCGGCGTTGTCGGTGGTCGGATCGCCGTCGTTGAAACGGGACGAGTCCGCCATGTCCCATTCAATCCCGCCGGTACCGACCTCGGTCCAGCTCGAGATCGCCGCGCACGTCGATATCTTCGTGCCGTATTCGAGACGAGCGGCGATCGCATTCGAGATGACGGAGACGGTGTTACTGGACAAATTCGCCACATACACGTGACTGCCGTCGGGAGTGACGGCGACACCGACAGGCGTGGTTCCGACGGCGACCGTAGCCGTCACGGTGTTGTCCGAAGTTTGGATCACGGAGACGTTACCGCTCCCGGCATTGGTGACATACGCGAAGTCGCCGTCCGGAGTGATGGCGACGCCGACAGCCGTGGTTCCAACCGTCACCGTAGCCGACAGGGTGTTATCCGAAGTTTGGATGACGGAGACGGTGCCGCCCTCGTTCGCGACATACACATGACTGCCGTCCGGAGTGACGGCGATGCCGAACGGATTGGTGCCGACCGCGATCGGCGAACCGACCACGGTGTTGTCCGACGTCTGGATGACGGAGACGGTGTTGTCGCCATAATTGGCGACGTAAACATGGTTGCCATCGGGAGTGACCGCGACCTCGGCGGGGGTACCGCCGACCGCGATCGGCGAACCGACGACCGTATTATCCGACGTCTGGATGACGGAGACGGTGTTGTCGCCGCTGTTGACCAGATAGACATGGTTGCCGTCCGGGGTGATCGCGAGACCGAACGGATCATTCCCGACCGCGATCGGGGAGCCGACCACGGTGTTGTCCGATGTTTGGATCACCGAGACGGTGTTGTCATCGCTGTTGGTGACATACAAATGAGCGCCATCCGGGGTGATAACGATGTGCCCCGGTCTTGTGCCGACAGGGATCGGCGAGCCGACGATGCTGTCGTCCGAGGTTTGGATGACGGAGACGGTCTTGTCATCGCTGTTGGTGACATAGGCGTGGTTGCCGTCCGGGGTGATGGCGATGCCGAACGGAGACGCTACGATAGTGATCGTCGCCGCGACCGTGTTGTCCGAGGTCTGAATGACGGACACGGTGTCGTCGTTCGTATTGGGGACGTATGCGTGGTTGCCGTCCGGAGTGATCGCGACGTTGAACGGCCCGCTGCCGACCGCGATCGGCGAACCGACCACGGTGTTGTCCGAGGTCTGGATGACGGAGACGGTGTTGTCGGTGCCATTGGTCACGTAGACATGATTGCCGTCCGGGGTGACGGCGATACCGTCAGGAAATCCGCCGACCGTGATCGGGGAGCCGACCACGGTGTTGTCCGAGGTCTGGATGACGGAGACGGTGTTGTCAGTCGTATTCGTCACGTATGCGTGGTCGCCGTCCGGGGTGATGGCGATGAAGCCGGGATTTGCACCGACGGTGACCGTTGTCGCGACGGTGTTGTCCGACGTCTGGATCACGGAGACGGTGTTGCTGCCGTTATTGGCGACGTAGACATGGTTGCCGTCGGGCGTGATAGCGACGCCGCTCGGCGATGAGCCGACCGTGATCGGCGAGCCGACCACGGTGTTGTCCGAGGTCTGGATCACGGAGACGGTGTTGCTGCCGTTATTGGCGACGTA
>CAZAPV010000003.1:3473-35777 GCA_964487195.1 uncultured Gammaproteobacteria bacterium
GAGGGGTTGGGCCCGGTCACGCCGAACCGCAAACGCATCGGCGCGTTCTTGGTGACGTCGATCGCCGTGTCCTCGGCCGCGACGAACGTCGCACTCGCCTCGTCGCCGTTGTCGTTGCGCCAACGGTAATCGTTCAGCACCGCGGCGTTCGCGCCAAAGGAGGTCCCGAACACGAGAAAAAAACCATCGATCGCGAAAATCGAGAGAAGACAGGTCGAAAATAACCGCTGCCTGCGCAGGCGTTCGAACATAACGAAAAACCTTCTTCTATTTTAGCACAAAAACGACCGCGCTACATCGGTCGTTTTTGCCTTCAATGTGGATAGTTTCTATGCTTCCGAGAGTGCGAAGCGGCTGAACCGCTTGATCTGCACGTTCTCCCCGGTCTTCGCGATCATCTCTTTGAGCAGCTCCCCCACCGTCCTGTCCTCGTCCTTGATGTACGGCTGGTTCAGGAGGCAGACGTCGCTGTAGTATTTCTCAAGTTTTCCCATGGCGATCTTCTCCACCACCTCTTTCGGCTTCGAGGAACCGGCGAACTCGGCGATGGCGAGCTCCCGCTCTTTCTCGATCACTTCCGCGGGGATCTGCTCCGGGCTGACGTAGAGCGGATTGGTCGCGGCGACCTGCATCGCGACGTCGTGCACGAACTCCTTGAACTGGTCGGTGCGCGCCACGAAATCCGTTTCGCACAGCACCTCGACGAGCACGCCGACCCTGCCGTTGCCGTGGATGTACGAATCGACGATCCCTTCGTTGGTGGCGCGTTCGCCTTTGCTGCCGGCTTTGGCGATCCCCTTCTTGCGGAGGATTTCCGCGGCTTTGACGAGATCGCCATTCGCTTCGTCGAGCGCCTTCTTGCAGTCGACGATCCCCGCGCCGGTCATGGCGCGAAGTTGGGTGACGAGATTGGTGTCAGCCATACGATTATTTTGAGAGCGGCTCCCCCGCGTTCGCTTTTTCCTGCGCGACCTCGTGCATTTTCTTTTCACGCAGATCGCGGCCTTCCTTCACCGCCTCGGCGACGAGCCGCGTCATCAATTCGATCGTCTTCACCGCGTCGTCGTTCGACGGGATCGGATAGGCGACGAGTTCAGGATTTACGTTCGTGTCGGTGAGCGCGACGATCGGGATGTGCCGCACCTGCGCTTCCTGCACCGCGGTTTTCTCTTTCATGATGTCGACGATGAACAACGCGTCCGGCGGACGGACGACGTTCTTGATGCCGCCCACTTTCGTTTCAAGGTCCTCGATCTCCCTGCCGAAATTCGCCTGCTCCTTCTTGGTGTACTTGGCGAGCTCGCCCGACGCCTGTTTCATCTTCAGGTCGTTGTAGTGGCGCACCAGGTTGATCACTTCATTGTAATTCGTGAGCGTCCCGCCGAGCCAGCGCCCCGAAACGTACGGCGCGCCGCACTCCTCGGCGTACTTCTTCACGATGTCGCGCGCCTGCGTCTTGGTGCCGAGGAACAAAACGACTCCGCCTCTCGCGACGGTGTCGCGCACGTAGTCGAGCGCGTCTTGCAAACGAACGAGCGTCTTCTCGAGATCGATGATGTGGATCCCGTTTCGCGAACCGAAAATGAATTCTTTCATCTTGGGGTGCCACCGGGACTCGCGATGTCCGAAGTGGACGCCCGCCTGGAGCAGCTCCAGGAGCGTCGGAAGTTTTGGCATAAAATTCCTTTTAGACCGCTACGCCTCGGTGGCGGGCCCCGTCATCCGACAGGGAGGATCCGACACGTTTTGAAGGCGTATGTGAGATTAATGCGGATACTCTACCGGAGCGGAGGGAAATTGGCAAGGGTATTGCCAAATTTTCGCGGCGGTGCTACTCTCCCCGCATTGCATATCCGTATGAAGACCGACATCCATCCGACATATTATCCCGACGCGAAAGTGGAATGCGCGTGCGGCAACACGTTCACCGTCGGTTCGACCGTGAAAGAGCTTCACGTCGAGCTGTGTTCGAATTGCCACCCGTTCTACACCGGCAAGCAGAAGCTGGTGGACACCGCCCGCCGCGTCGAGAAATTCCAGGAACGCGCTGCCAAGAAAACCGCCGCGCCCGCCGCCGGCAAGAAAGCGAAAACCGCCAAACGCAAAGCGAAGAAAGAAGCCAAGTAACGGGCGTTGGGCTACAATGACGGGGGCGACTCCGTCATTTTGTTATGGATATCACTCCCGCGGTCGAAAAAAAGAGAGCGCGCGCGAAGGAACTCGAGCATCTGCTCACGCTGCCCGAGACGTTTTCCGATTCAAAAAAACTGAAGGCGCTCAATCAGGAATACAATGACGTGCGGGAGTGCCTCACGATCGCCGACCATTATGACGCGGTGGCGCGCGCGAAAGCCGAGGCCGAGCAGACCGTCGCCGAAGAAAAAGACGGCGAACTCGCCGCGATGGCGAAGGACGAGCTCGCCCGCCTCGCGGCCGAAGAGGAACGGCTGAAGATCGACCTCGAAGCGGCGCTCGTGCCGCCGGAACCGATGGACAGCAAGAATTCCTACGTCGAAATCCGCGCGGGAACGGGCGGCGACGAAGCGGCGCTGTTCGCCGCGGAGCTGTTCCGGATGTACAGCAGGTACGCCGAACGGCGCGGCTGGAAGACCGTGCTCTCCTCGTCGAGCCGGAGCGACCTCGGCGGGCTCAAAGAAGCGGTGTTCCTGGTCGAAGGGCAGAACGCGTACCGCGATCTGAAATACGAAAGCGGCGTGCACCGCGTCCAGCGCGTTCCTGAAACGGAAAAAGCCGGGCGGATCCACACCTCGACCGCGACTGTCGCCGTGATGCCGGAAGCCGAGGAGATCGATCTCAAGATCGACCCGAAAGACATCCGCGTCGACACCTTCCTCGCCGGCGGCCACGGCGGCCAGAGCGTGCAGACGACCTACTCCGCCGTGCGGGTGACGTACCTCCCGACGGGCATGATCGTGCAGTGCCAGGACGAGCGGTCGCAGACGCAGAACAAGGAACGCGCCATGGGCATCCTGCGCGCGCGGCTGTTCGCGATCGAAGAAGAGAAGCGGGCGGCGGCGGAAAAAGCGCTGCGGCGCGGCCAGATCGGCACAGGCGAACGGTCCGAAAAAATCCGGACGTACAATTTCCCCCAGGACCGCGTCACCGATCATCGGATCAAGAAATCGTGGCACAACATCCCGCAGATTCTCGACGGCGGACTCGATCCGCTGATCGCCGCGGTGCGCGCCGCCGCGCTGGAAGGCCGGCTCGGCGCGCCGAGCGATGACGAAGAATGATATGCAGGCAGTGGTGATGGCCGCGGGACTCGGTACGCGCTTGCGGCCGCTCACGCTCGAAACGCCGAAACCGATGCTCGACCTCGCGGGCCGTCCGATCCTCGAACGGACGATCGAGATCCTTCCGCCGGACGTCGATGACGTCATCCTGATCGTCGGCTACCTGAAAGAAAAAATCATGGCGCATTTCGGCGGCGAGTGGCGCGGCCGGCGCATCCGGTACGTCGAACAGCGCGAACTGAAAGGGACCGGCGACGCGGTGCATCGCGCGGCCGAACTTTTGACCGGAAAATTCCTGGTCGTGAACGGCGACGACCTGTACGACGCCGCCGATCTCGCCGCGCTCGCCGGCAACGAGCTCGCCATGCTCGCGCTGCGCACCGACGTGGCGCGCATCTCCGGCGCGATTCGCATGGACGAACGCGGCGGGCTCGCCGAAATCATCGAAGGCGCGTCGCTCTCGCCCGGAGAGCTGATCAACACCGGCGCCTACGCGCTCGACCGCCGTTTCTTCGAGTATCCGCTCGTCCCCATCAAAGACGGCGCGGAGTTCGGCCTGCCGCAGACGATCGCGCGCATGGCGAAAGATCATCCGGTGCGCATCGTCGAGGCGAAATTTTGGATGCCGGTCGGCACGCCGGAAGAACTGCGGCAAGCGCAACGACTGTATGAACGCGCGTGATGCGCTGCGGTCCGCCATCGCGGCGCTCGCGCGGCACCGCTGCGCCGGCGCGGATGCGGCGCGCGAAGCAGAGGTGCTTCTCGTCCATGCGGCGCGCACCACGCGCGAACGGCTCGCCGCCGCGCCGGAGCGCGCGCTCACGCCCAGCCAGGAAAAACGGTTCCGACTGCTCGTCGCCCGTCGGCTGCGCCACGAACCGCTCGCCTATATTTTGGGGACCGCGTGGTTCCGGGGCCGCGAATTTCTCGTCTCCAGAAAAACGCTGATCCCCCGCCCCGCGACCGAACATATCGTGGATGCCGCAGTCGCCGCCGCGAAACGAATCGGCGCGAAAATCGCAGTCGACGTCGGCGCCGGCTCCGGCTGCATCGCGATCTCGCTCGCGCTCGAACTGCCGAACACGCGGGTGATCGCGACCGACTCCTCCGCCTCCGCGCTGGCGCTCGCGAAAAAAAACGCCCGCCGTCTCGGCAGCGCCGCGCGGATCCGCTTCATCCGCGCCGATCTTCTTTCATCCGTCCGCGCCATTCCATCGCCCGCCGTCATCGTCGCTAATCTCCCGTACATACCGACGGGAGAGATCAAAAAACTGATCACGGACATCCGCCGGTTCGAACCGCGGACCGCGCTCGACGGCGGAAAGGACGGACTCGATCTGTACCGGCGACTCGTCCTGCAGCTCCGCGCGGCCTCGGCGCACCAGACGACGCTCATCTGCGAAATCCTCCCCGAGCAATATGCCGCGCTCGCCGCGTTCATCAAAAAAAATTTCCCCCGCGCGGCAACGGAGGAAATCCTGAACTTTTCGAAGACGGTGGTCGGACTCGCCGCCGATCTCTACGGCACGACGGTGTGATTGCCGGCCGCGCCGGACGACGAGGTCGACTCGAGCGTGTAGCGCAGCGTGTATTTCGCCCCGGCGCTCACGTAATAATAACACTTGGTGAGGTCGCTCGGATATGACGGGTCGTACAGTTTCGCGGCGCCGTTGATGAGCCCCTTGGAGATGAGCGCGGCGGTCACCGGATCGCTGCCGTTGATGCAGCCGGTGTAGACCGGAAACGCCTGGTTCTGCGCGTACAGCGCGATCGCTTTCTGCAGATCCGCGATGTTCGCCACCCGTTTGACGTCGCGCCGTTTCGCCTGCACGTTCGTGAACCCGACGAGCACGAGCGCGGAGAGAAGACCGATGATGGCGATGACGATGAGCAATTCGATGATCGTGAATCCGTTGCGCCGCGCCTTTTGCATATTTATGAAGCGGTGACGTTGGCATCGGTCGGTACGACTTCGATCCACGTCGTCCCGGCGTTAAATTTTATTTCGTTGCCGCTCGCGTCGTAGAAACGGGTGCGCGAGCGGGAATCGTCTTTCTTCCACGTGCCATGCACCACGGCGCCGTCGATCGCGAACGACGCGTCGCCTTGGCCGAGATCGTCGATCCGCTTGCGTCCGGCTTCGTCGATCGTTTGCACCTTGCAATATTGTACAACAACGTTCTTCGCGCGCATAGCGGCGCCGTCGTCGTCCTTGGACGCCGCGCCGCCCTGGCTGCGGACGTAGTCGTCCGTCGAACGATCGTACGTCCACGTGACGCGGAACTCCGGGATCGAAAAGTCGATCGCGAGCGACGCGGACTGCGGACGGTCCTCCGGCGCCGCGTCGGTTTTGAATTTCCAGCCGTCGAGCGGCGGCTGGGTGCGCGTCGCAAATCGAGCGTCGTCCATCGCTTTCATCCGGTCGGTGGAGGTGTAGACGTTGTGAGGCGCGCTCCTGATCGTGTCGCGCCAGAACGTATTGCCGGAAGAGAACTGGTTTATGTCTCGCACGGCGCCGCCGGATGAAAGTTTTGCGAGCGCCTCCGGACTGCCGCCGACGTGCGCATACAGCGAATCGTATTCTGCGGCCCAGTCGACATAGTACGGCCGCGCGGAACGCACCGGTCCGATCTTCGAGACAGCCGCGTCGTCGGCATACACCGCCATGAACCGCGTGATCCCGCCTTCGACCGGCGCTTCGTAGACAAGCGACGCTTTCGAAATTCCCGCGGGCGGACGCGCGGTCGCGAAGTTGTCGATCATCACCGCGAAGTACCGCGCCGCCGGCGCGGACGCGTCGACGAGCACGCCGTCGATCGCGCGCGGCGCCTGCCCCGCAGTCGGCGCGCTCGCGTTCTCCGGCGGCTTCCGCCGCAGCGCGAAACCCATCACGGACTCGGCGCCGTTCCCGGACCAGTACGTCCACCAGATCGCCGCGCTGCCGAGCGCGTAAAAAAAGATCACCGCGCTCCATCCGGCGATCTTCTTCCACCGCGCAACTTTTTTGTTCACCTCCTTCATCGCGCGTGTATTCCTTTATTCCTTCTTCGTCTCTTCGGCCTTCGCGGCGTCGCGTTCGGCTTTCTTTTCTTCCGTCGCCACCTTCACCGCCGAGACGTCCGCTTCCGGTTTCGCTTCGAGCGCCGCGAGCTCCTCTTCGGAGATCGGCTTGTTGATCACCGCGATCACCGCGTTCGGCCTCGCCAGGAACTCCATCCCTTTGGGCGGCGTGATGTCGGCGACCTTCACTGAATCATCAAAATTCTTGAGGCCGGTGATGTCGACCTCGATTTCGTGCACGAGGTCGCCCGGCAGACAGCGCACCCTGATCGCGTCGAGACTGCGGACGAGGATGCCGCCTTGTTCCTTCACCGCCGGCGCTTCGCCGACCAGTTTCAGGATGATCTCCGCTTCCAGCTTCTCGGTCATCTTCACTTGGCGGAAATCGACGTGCGTGAACGTGCTCCGAAGCGGATCGTAATGGACGTCCTGGATCAGCACTTTCACCGCCGCGCCGTCGCCGACGGCGAGATCGACGAGGCTCGATTCGCCCGCTTTGGCGAACACTTTCTCGAACGCGCGGTAATCGACCGCGAGCGACCGCGACTCGAAACCGTGGCCGTACACGACCGCCGGAATCAAACCTTCAGCCCGCAATGCGCGGACCTTTTTGCCTTTGATCTCCCTGGTTTTCGCCTGCAGATTGAGCGCGTCCATAGCGTGATGAAATGGATGTGGAAACAAAAAAGAGGTTTCGTTGCCGCCTCTTTATACCGCATCTGAAATTTTTTGGCAAGGCCCTTCCTTACGCCGCGAGCCGGTCGAAGAACGCGCCTTCATTCTGCAGCAGATGATGCGTCTCGATCACGTCGTCGGTCGACACCATCGCCGCCTGCTTGAAGCGGTTGACTTCGTCGAACACGAGATCGGTGACGAGGCCGACCGAACTCACCCCGGCCGAAGAGATCAGCACGAGAGCGATGATTGCGTTCGCGCAGTTACCGCACTGGATGTGCAGCAAGTGGCTGTCTTCCTTCTCGCCCAGCACCCGCGCTTGCTGCGGATTGTAGCTGGATTCGCAGAGCGGACAGTAGGAGATCAGCTTGACGCCTTCATCGAAAAATGGCGACGACTGGTTGGACGGAACCGGCATATTTGTTTTGGAATTTTTTGTTTTCGGCCTCGCCTGCAGTCTCTCATCACCTGTTCAGTATAGCATTTTTTGACGCTCGGGTCAACGCTGTTTATGCACACCCATCACGTTTTTTGGCGCACCGCCGCGGATTCGAGCACGCCGACCATCAAAAATTTCGCGAGCATCGAGCTGCCGCCGTAACTCAAGAACGGAAGCGTGACGCCGGTGACCGGCAGCAGCCGGAGATTGCCGCCGACGTTCACGAACGTCTCGATCGCGATCGATGCCATGATCCCGAGCGTGAGGAACATCGTGAAGTCGTCCTGGCTCCGGGCGGCGATCCGGTAGCCGCGATAGAAGAAGACGGCGAACAGGCCGGCGACGAACGCCACGCCGAGATAGCCGAGTTCCTCCGCCACCACCGCGAAGATGAAGTCTGTCTGGCGTTCGGGCAGGAATCGGAGCTGGCTCTGCGATCCGAATCCGAGCCCCTTCCCTACTACCCCGCCGGAGCCGATCGCGATGATCGACTGCGTGACGTTGTACCCTTTGCCGAACGGATCTTTCTCCGGATTCAGGAATACGGCGACGCGATCCCGCTGGTATGGTTTGAGGATGACGAACCAAGAGACGAGCGCGACCGCGGCGAGCAGGATCGCCATCACCGCGAGATGCCGCCGCTTGATCCCGGAGACGACAAGCAGCGATCCCCATGTGGCGAGGATCAGGAACGCGGAGCCGAAGTCCGGCTGCAGAAAGACGAGCGCGACGACGCCGAGCACGGCGACGCCGGAGCCGATGATCTGTTTGAGGCCGCCCGGATCGCGCGAGTAGTCGCTGAAGAACTTCGCAAGGTAGACGATCAGCAGGAACTTCACGAACTCCACCGGCTGGATGCCGAGCCCGCCGAACCCGAACCAACCGCGCGTGCCGCGGATCGTCTTGCCGAACATGAGCACGGCGACGAGCAGGACGATCGAAAGGATGTAGAAGATGCGGGCGTAGCCGGCGAGATGCCGATAATTGAACGCCGCGACGAAAAACGCGAACGCGACGCCGATCCCGACGTACCCGAGCTGCTTCCAGAAATTGGAGAAATCGCCCGCTGTCCCATCACCTGTCGGGAGCGACGTGCTGTAGATCGCCGCGAGACCGAATGCGACGAGCAAGAGCGCGGCGCCGAACAGCACCCAGTCGAATTTTCTAACGAAAGAAAGGTTGATCGGCATCGTCTCTTCAGTGAACAAAAAATGGCGTCACGCCATCTTCATACCAGAAACGCCGGAAAAACGCTCGTGTCTCATTGCCCCGGCGGGATGTACACGCGGCTGTCGAAAATGTCGAGCACCGGCTGGACGTCCACGTTGGTGATCTGCGGCAGTTCGGAGAACCAGCTCGCCTGCACCTGCCTCGTGTCGCCCGGACGAAGATCGCTGATCACCACCTGGTTCGCGCCGACGATGCGCGCGCCGCTCGTGAGCGTCACGAAGAACGGGACGCCGTAATAGCCGAACGCGGTGTCGTTCGTCACCGTGAACGACGCACGGCCGATCGGGATCGGGTCAGTCGGCGCCGGTGGCGTGAACTTCGCGTCGCTCACGACGAAATTCAGCCGCGCCGCGGACCATGTCTGATAATCGGGCTGCACCGCGTGGAGGTCGATGCGATGCCATTGAAGATTGGAGATCGTCACCTCGCCGACCGCGGGACGCGCGTCGGATTTGACGCCGAGCGCCGCGAGCCACTGCGTTTCGCCGGGCAGGATCACGGCGTGTTTCGCCGGAACGTCCGCGCCCGACCCGAACGTATAGTCGAACTCCACCCGCCACTGCGCGTTCGGATTCGTCGCGCGCGCGATCAGATCGTACGTCTTCTCCCCCGAATCGAGCACCATCGGCGCGTCGATCCCCAGATCCTTCGGCGCGAAGTGCTGTCGGAAGCCGGCGTAGTCAGTGAGGTTCTTGGTGAGAAGCGCGATCTGTGCGCGTTCGCGTACCCCGCTCCCGAAGTACCAATCGCCGAATCCGTAGGCGACGTAGCCGACGAGCGCGAGGTCGACGACGATCATCACGACCGAAAAGACGCGGCGCACGCGCACCTTGTGCGTTACCCACCAGTATCCCCACGTCAGCCCCTGGTTCGTGAGCTGCGACTCCCGGGACGGCTCGAAGTTCGGCATAACGGTTTCATTGTAGCAAACATGGCACCCGCCTTGACAGGGGACGAAAAATGCGGTATGCTCTCGCGTCGATCTTTCCCATCAACCCCGGAGGCAACGATGTTCAACAAGGTTCACGTCCGTATCCTGCAACGTACCGACATCAAGGGATGGCTGATCACGTGGTTCATGCTCACGTCCATCAGTCTGCTCTGGTTCTACGTCAATCGGGAAACGCGTCCGCATCTCGCCGTGATCGCGCTCGCCGCGATGATCGCGATCGGCGCGGCGAGATTCCTTCGGCTGTTCCAGCCGGTCCGGATGGCGACCGGTCTGTGCGCCGTCGCGTTCATGACGACCGTCGTCGGCATCAGCACGATCGCGAACACCTTGCTCGCGGCCGCCGATCCGTCGGCGAACGTCGGCTGCCTGATCGCCGGTATCGCAGCCGCCGCATGGGCCGCCGTCATCGCGCTGCGACACGGTCTCACCGACCGTCCGGATTGGCCGGTGGTCGTCGCCCTGCCGATCCTGCAGTGCGCCCTGTTCGTTCCGCTCATGTCGTTCTAACTAACCGCCCACCCTTGGGCGGTTTTATTTTTGTCATTGCGAGGAGCCGAAGCGACGAAGCAATCCCATGCATGGACGGGATTGCTTCGCGCCTATTGAGGGCGCTCGCAAAGACCGTCGAATGACGGGGTCGCTGTATCCTCACGGGACTTCACTTGACCTGGCGATGTCGGCGATATACGATGCGGATGCTCTTTGCCAACGGAGGAAGAATGGAAAACGATATCGAAATGCCGGTCAAGAAGGGCTGGCTCGCCGCATGGATCGCGCTCACGGTGATGAGCGGTCTCATGTACGCAGGAAACCGCCACGATCATCCGTACCTCATGGCGACTGCGGCCGCTATCGGCGTGATGGGAGGCACATCGCTCTTATGCATGATCACCCCTCGCGAATTGGTGGACATGCGCGCATTTCTCGCCCCCTTCATCGTCGGCGGCCTCTGGACGACGGCGATGATCTGCTTCGCCGCGGCCCATGCCAATGAGGGCCAGGGAGCCGCCGGCGCCTTCATCGCCGGCATCGCGCTCGCGGTCACGGCGGGCGTCGTCGCGCTGCGACACAATCTCGACGAACGCTTCGGCAACTGGGGACTGGTCATCCCGCCGGTGCTCCAAGCGGTCCTCTTCCTCGTCCTGATGGGCTGATCGGAGGGATCATGGATTCATCGGGTAAGAATCGCGCCACCGTCGTCGTGCCGATCATCATGGTCGCGGCGGCCGCGATCATGATGACCCTCTGGTTCTTCGCTCCGAACGCGCTGCTCATGGTTGGAAAGATCGCGATCATGGGCGTCATCATTCTCGGCGGATGCGGGATCGTCGTTGCGATCGCTGTCGGCGGATGCATGGTCTCGATCGCGCTCGTGGAACGCTCTTGGACATTCGGCATCCTGTGCGCGGTCATCTGCAGTCTCGGCGCCATCTACGCCGCCATCATCGTGTACAACGTCATCGTGAATCAGCTGTTCGGCTGATTTCCGTCCCGACTTCTTCATCGAGGTCGGGACTTTTTTATCGCCGATTTCCGCTTGTAAAAACCGGTCCGTAATGGTACGATTCCTGCACTGATCCGCATGATGCGGATTTTCTCTATGGCCAAAGAAACGCCGAAAAAGGGCAAAAACAACGACGGCTACAGCGCCAAACAGATCACCGTGCTCGAGGGGCTCGAGGCGGTGCGGCGCCGTCCCGGCATGTACATCGGCACGACCGGTCCGGACGGCCTCCACCATCTGATCTGGGAAGTCGTCGACAACTCGTTCGACGAGGCGATGGCCGGCTATTGCAACGACATCACGATCACGCTGCTCCCGGACGGCTACGTGTCGGTCGAAGACAACGGCCGCGGCATCCCGGTCGACCTCCATAAAGAATATAAAGTCTCCGCGCTCGAGCTCGTGCTCACGAAGCTGCATGCCGGCGGCAAATTCGGGGACGGCGGTTACAAGGTGTCCGGCGGCCTGCACGGCGTCGGCGTTTCGGTCGTGAACGCGCTCTCCACGCATCTCAAAGCCGAGGTCAAACGGGACGGCAAGCTGTGGGTGCAGGAATACAAACGCGGCGTCCCGGTGAAGAAAGTCGCGGCGGTCGGGAACGCGCGCGGCACCGGCACCACGATCACGTTCCAGGCGGACGCGACGATCTTCGCGACCGTGGAGTACAGCTGGGACGCGATCCTGAACCACCTCCGCCAGCAGGCGTACCTCACCAAAGGGATCCGGCTGCGCATCGTCGACAAACGGACGCGCGGCAAGGAACAATCGTACGGCTTCTACTTCGAAGGCGGCGTCCGCTCCTACGTCCGGCACCTCAACCATCAGAAGGAAGCGAAACATCCGACGATCTTCTACGCGCACAAGGACGCCGAGGGGGTGGATTGCGAACTCGCGTTCCAGTACGTCGACGATTTCAAAGAAAACGTCTTCGCGTTCGCGAACAACATCTTCAACCCGGACGGCGGCACGCACGTCGCCGGCTTCCGCGCCGCGCTCACCCGCGTGCTGAACAACTACGCGCGCAAGCAGGGGTATCTCAAAGAGAAGGACGAAAACATCTCCGGCGACGACAGCCGCGAAGGGCTCACCGCGGTGATCAGCGTAAAAATCAAAGAGCCGCAGTTCGAAGGGCAGACGAAAGCGAAACTCGGCAATCCGGAAGCGAAATCCGCGGTCGAGTCGGTATTTTCGAGCGCGCTCGAAGTGTACATGGAAGAGCATCCGAAGGACGCGCAAGGGATCATCGAAAAATGCATCCTCGCCTCGCGCGCCCGTCTCGCCGCCCGCGCCGCGCGCGACACCGTCTTGCGCAAAGGCGCGCTCGAAGGACTGACGCTCCCCGGCAAACTCGCCGACTGCTCCAGCCGCGACGCCGCGCGCTCCGAATTGTTCATCGTCGAGGGAGACTCGGCCGGCGGTTCGGCGAAGCAGGGGCGCGACCGCGAAACGCAGGCGATCCTGCCGCTCAAGGGAAAAATCCTGAACGTCGAGCGCGCGCGCATCGACAAGATCCTGGTGAACGAACAGGTCAAAAACATGATCATCGCGCTCGGCACGAACATCGGCGAGCAGTTCGATATTGCGAAGCTGCGCTACGGCCGAATCGTGCTGATGACCGACGCCGACGTGGACGGCGCGCACATCCGCACGCTGCTCTTGACGCTGTTCTATCGCTACTTCCCCGCGCTGATCACCGGCGGCCATCTGTTCATCGCGCAGCCGCCGCTCTACCGCGTGAGCAAGGGGAAAGAATTCCACTACGCGTTCAACGAGGCGGAACGCGACAAGCACGTGCAGGCGTTCCTCGCCAAAAAAGCCGAGGCGTCCGCCAAGGCGGGAAAAGTGAAAGTCGAGGCCGTGGCGCCGGTCGAGGGCGAGAGCGGCGAGGAGTCGGTGACGAACGTCGGCGGAATCACGATCCAGCGCTACAAAGGTCTCGGCGAAATGAACGCCGAACAGCTGTGGGAGACGACGATGAATCCCGCGACGCGCACGATGCTGAAGGTGACGATCGACGACGCCGCGAAAGCCGACGAAGTGTTCGACATCCTGATGGGCTCCGACGTCGAGCCGCGCAAACGGTTCATCCAGACGCGCGCGAAGAACGTGAAAAATTTGGACATCTAAAAAGCCGCTCCGCGCGACGTCGCGCGGAGCGGCTTTTTATTTATGGAAGTATTTGGACGTGTTCGATCGCACGGGCGCCTTTTTTGCGCCGCATATACTGCACGCGCAGCGGCGTGATCCTAAAAACGGCGAAATCTTCGCCGGCGATGTCGGGGAACGGATTCTTCGGATAAAACGCGCCGGCATACAGCCGCGACTGTAACGGCTTTTTCGCGAGCTGTTTCTTGAGATCCGGAAGATTCGCCATGCCGTCGTTCGACTCGAGCAGCTCCGCCATGCCGTCGATCTGCACCGTCACCGGCGCGAATTCGGTTCCGATCACCATGGCGATCGCGTCGTTGCCGCCGCGCAGGTTCTTGTACTTCCACGTGTGCCGGCGCGTCACGAAATACAGTTTGAAACCGGCATCGGTCACGTCATTGATCCAGAAAAACACCGTCGCCGCGTGCGGCTTCCCGTCCGGCGACACCGTCGCGATCACCGTCACGAGCTGCGATCGGAGATACCGGATCATCTCGTCGTACGTTTTTTTGTCGGCCGGCATACCGATTGCAGTATAGCATAATGAAAAAAATCCCCCTTCGCCAAGGCTTCGGGGGATTAATGATAGACGTGATCGACATCGACGGGCGGCGACCGCGGATCGAGCTGCGTTTCGAACCGCTGCAGCTGGGCAAGATCCGAAGCGGAATGCATCCGCTCGAGGAACCACGCCCGGAACGTTTCCGCGTACAGCACCGGCGGTTCGCCGTCCGCGCGTTTGATGCCGAGCGACGGGAGCGGATCCTCGGAGGCTGCCAGGCGCACGAACGCGCTCACGTGCATCGTGCGGTAACCGCGGTGCGCGTAGATGCGCTCCCACTTTTCGAGTTTGGCGACCGAGTCTTCGAGATCGAGCCATTCGACCGGCGTCTCGACGTACGCGGCATGGAGCTTCGAAAGAAGCGCCCCGACCGAGCAGCCGGCAGTAACATATTGCTGCTCGACGAACGCGTCCGAGAGATGCGCCGTCGCGATCCGTTCGCCGTACGACGCGATCTTCCGGAAGAACGGCCGATCATCAGGGTCGGCCGCGATCGCCCGCGACGGGCGTCCGTGCACGAGCCGTAGGAAGATGAACGCGCACGTCCCGAAAACGACGACGACTTGCAGCAGCGCGTTGCGGTCGGTCAGCACGAGGAGCGTGAACGCGGTGCCGGCGACGAGCGCGAGCTGGGCGAGCCAATGGAGGTCCATGAACTTTTCGTACAACCTGCGCATGCGGGATTCCTTTCTTTGAAAAGAACGTATCAGCGTAGCCGAACCGCACCCCCTTGTCAACTCACGGAAGACGTGCTATAGTGCCGATGACATTCAATCCCCCGCCGCCGAAGGCGGTTTTTTGAACCGAAAAACTATGGCGTCGCTCGGCAACAATCCGCTCATCAATTACCTCAAAGAGTCGAAAAACGAATTGCAAAAAGTGACGTGGCCGTCGCGCAAGACGGTGCTGCGCGACACGTTCGTCGTCGTCGGCGTCTCGGTCGCGCTCGCAGCGATCCTCGGCGCGATCGACTACGCGCTCTCCTACGGCCTGCAGACGCTGATCGTCCGCTAATCCTATGCCGAAACAAGTGCAACAACTCGGCCGGCGCTGGTACGCGATCCACACGTACTCCGGCTACGAAGAGAATGTCGCCCACAACCTGAAGCAGCGCATCGAGTCGATGGACATGGGCGACAAGATCTTCGGGATCATGATTCCGAAGGAGAAAAAAATCAAAATCAAGAACGGCAAGCGCAAGATCGTCGAGGAAAAAATCTTCCCCGGCTACGTGCTCGTCGAGATGATCGTCAACGACGATTCCTGGTACGTGGTGCGCAACACGCCGAACGTCACCGGATTCATCGGTACGGGAACGATCCCGACGCCGGTCTCCGACGAAGAGATCAAGGGGCTCCAGAAGCGCATGGGCGTCGAGGAGCCGGAATACAAGATCGACGTCGAAGTGAACTCGCCGGTGAAGATCGTCGACGGCCCGTTCAAAGGATTCGAAGGGAAGGTGGCGAACATCGACGAATCGCGCGGCAAGATCAAGGTGCTCGTCTCCATGTTCGGACGCGAGACGCCGGTCGAGCTCGACTTCCTCCAGGTGAAGAAAATCTGACGAAAAAGAAAAACCCCGACCGCACGGTCGGGGTTTTAAGAATCGATCACTCGCCGTCGAGGCGCGGAGGAGGACGATCGTGACGGCTCAGATAGTAAATGAAGTAGCCAATGGCTCCGAAGAAGAGCCCGGCCATTGCAAAGAACGCGACAGTCAGCGCAACGCCGAGAGCCCACAGCATGTTGAACGACGCGGCGATGCCCCACAGCACCGCGTTACCGGGCGCGGGGGCCGACCAAAAAAGAACGGTCAATGCGCCGAGCGCGAAACATGAGACGAACGCCGAACCGACGAAGATCGCGGCGGGCCTCTTCACCTTCGTCCTCCCTCGCAGACAATCGACGCCACAGAGAATGCCAATGACGAGGGCAATCAGCACGAACGCCGGGTGCGCCATCGCCGCGAGGATGTAGGTGCACACGCCGGTCACGGCGCCGACCAGCATGAGGGTCACGGCGTCCCACCAAACCTTCGTGGGCGTTTCTGTTGCATCTGATCTCTTCATCGCTCCATCTCCTTTGTGAGAGAACTGCGCACATTTCAGCATAATTTTGCCCGGTTGTCAACCCCTCCTTGCCTTTTTCGCGGGTTTGGGATACTCTCTCCCCGCATGCGCGGCGTGCCCGTTGGGCTGTTTCTCGTCGACGCATTCTTTGAACGAAAACGAGAAATGCGCGGGTGGTGCGGTTCGCGGCCACAAGGGGTGACGCCTCGAGCGACCGTTTGCAGGTCGCGAGAAGGCGGGCACCCCGCGATGGCCGCCAAACGAACCGCGACAGGTCCCGCGATTTCTCAAATCTAAAACTATGGCCAAAAAAGTCAAAGTCGTCATCAAATTGCAGATCCCCGCGGGCAAGGCGAA
This sequence comes from uncultured Gammaproteobacteria bacterium, assembly GCA_964487195.1. Classification (GTDB taxonomy): domain Bacteria; phylum Patescibacteriota; class Patescibacteriia; order SG8-24; family SG8-24; genus CAZAPV01. The sequence continues at coordinate 19,727 of CAZAPV010000003.1, forward strand.
TCCTGCGCCGCCGGTCGGTCCGGCGCTCGGCCAGCACGGCCTGAACATCGCCGAGTTCTGCCAGAAGTTCAACGCCGCGACCGCCAAGCTCGGCGGCGACATCACGCCGGTCGTGATCACCGTCTACGAAGACCGCACGTACACCTTTATTCTCAAGACGCCGCCCGCGTCGGAGCTGATTAAGAAAGCCGCGGGGCTCGAGAAGGGCTCGGGCAAGCCGCTCACCGAAAAGGTCGGCAAGATCACGAAAGCGCAGGTGCGCGAAATCGCGGAGAAGAAACTTCCCGACCTCAACACCACGAACATCGATGCAGCGATGCGGATGATCGAGGGAACCGCCCGTCAGATGGGGATCGAGATCAAAGCATAAAAAATTATTCTTTTGTGGGAGGGCCCGAACACGGTCCGACCGAACCACGAATCATATGGCACGAAGCAAACGGTACGCCGCGCTGAAAGCGGCGATCGATCCGAAGAAATCGTACTCGCCCGAAGAGGCGATCGCGCTCGCGAAGAGCGGCGCGACGACGAAGTTCGACGCGTCGATCGAGGTGCACGTGCGTCTCGGGATCGACTCGAAGAAGAGCGACCAGCAGGTGCGCTCGACCGCCGCGCTCCCGCACGGCACCGGCAAGACGAAGAAAGTCGCCGTGTTCGTCGCGAACGCCGAAAAAGAAAAGGAGGCGAAGGACGCCGGCGCCGACATCGTCGGCGGCGAGGAGCTGCTCGCGCAGATCGCGAAGACCGGCAAATACGATTTCGAAGTCGCGGTCGCGACGCCGGACATGATGCCGAAGATGGCGAAGGTCGCCAAAGTGCTCGGTCCGAAAGGATTGATGCCGAGTCCGAAGAACGAAACGGTGACGACCAACATCGCCAAAACCGTCGGCGAACTCCGCAAAGGCAAAGTCGCTTTCAAAGCGGACGACACCGGCAACATCCACCAGATCATCGGCAAGGCGTCGTTCACGAACGCGCAGCTGCTCGAAAACTTCACCGCGCTCATGGACGCGGTCCGTCGCGCCAAACCGCCGTCCTCGAAGGGCGTTTACCTCGTCTCCGTCATCCTGACATCGACGATGGGCCCGGCGATCAAAGTGACGGCGTAGCGGGATTGCTTCGCTTCGCTCGCAATGACACAATAGGGAGGATATGATCCTCTCCGACCGCGACATCAAAAAATACCTCGCCGAGGGAAGAATCTCGGTCGTGCCGTTCCGTCCGGAATGCGTGCAGCCGGCCTCGATCGATCTCCACCTCGACCGGACGTTCCTGATTTTCGACACGGTCAGCCACCACATCATTGACGTGAAGGAACCGGTGGACAACCTGATGCGCCGCGTCGAGATCAGCGAGGAGAAGCCGTTCATTCTGCATCCCGGCGAATTCGCGCTCGGCGCGACGTTCGAAGAGGTCGGGGTCGGCGATGACGTCGTCGGCCGTCTCGAAGGGAAGAGCTCGCTCGGCCGGCTCGGGATCATCATCCACGCGACCGCCGGCTACCTCGATCCAGGGAACAAACTGAAATTGACGCTGGAGCTCTCCAACATCGGCAGTCTTCCGGTGAAGCTGTACTACAAGATGCCGATCGCGCAGATGTCGTTCTCTCCGCTCTCCTCGGCATGCGACCGCCCGTACGGCGCCGGTTCCAAATACTTCGGCGCCAAAGAACCGCAGGCGTCGCAGATGTGGAAGAATTTTTAACATGCAGCTCCGCGTCACCAGAGTGGACAAAACGCTCCCGCTGCCGAAATACGAAACCGCCGGCGCGGTGGCGTTCGACGTGACCGCGCGCGAAGAAACGGTGATCGCGCCGAAATCCCTCGGCTTCGTCCCGTCCAATCTGATCGTCTGCGTGCCCGCCGGCTACGCCCTCATGCTCGCCTCGCGCAGCTCGACCCCGAAAAAGAAAGGATTGCTCATCCCGCACGGCATCGGCATCGTGGACCAGGATTTCTGCGGCCCGAACGACGAAATGCGCGTCCAGGTCTACAATTTCACGGACGCGCCGGTCACGGTGCCGCGCGGCGAACGGATCGCGCAAGCGCTGCTCATGCCGGTCGAAAAATGCGACCTGCGCGAAATGGAGCCGGTAACCATGAAAAGCCGCGGCGGATTCGGCAGCACGGGGTGAAAACCCCGTTTTTTGTATGCGCTGTTGACTTCGACGAAGACCCTCGTACAATGACGTGACTCACCCAAGGAGGAACCCATGCCCCGTTTCACCGATGAGGAAAAAGCGCTGCTCGCGAAGTTCGTGACCGATGCGGAAGGCGACGTGTTCGCCGTGAAAGGGCTCGAAGGAATCGTCGGCGCCGTCTACGCCCGGTACAGCCGCGCGCAGGGCGGTTTCCGCGAGACCCTCCTCAAGGAGTTCATCAGGGAAGGCAACATCGACGCGGTTCGCGCCCAGAACCTGATCGAACGCGTGCTCGTCGCGTATGGCGACGACTCGGTGGGTGAGCTCGAAGGGGCGCACCTGTCCTTTGAAAACATCTCGATCCTCGCCACCAAGGAGATCGAGGACCGCCGCATCGGCGGCTCGCCGATCGAACAGTCCACGCGCTACGTCTTCTACGATCAGAAGGACGCGGACGGCGGCTATCGCTATTACCGCGATCCCGAGATCATGGCGTCGCCGCACGCGGCCGCCTACGTCGAGACGATGGATTTCATCTTCGAAACGTACTGCGATCTCGTCGAACCGATGAAGGAGTTCTATAAAGGACTCAAATCGATCGACGACGCGGACTACGACATCAACAACGACGGCGTGAAAGAAAAGTTCGCGGATCTGACCGAAGAAAAAGATCGGAAAGCGTTCCGCACGACCTACAACGCGGACATCCGCACCAAGGCGTGCGACACGCTGCGCGCGCTCCTGCCGGTCGCCACGAAAACGAACGTCGGCGTGTTCGGCAACGGACGGTTCTTCCAGACCGTGCTGACGCACTGCGCGTCGCAGCCGCTTCACGAGTCGCGCGACATCGCCGAGAAGGCGCGCGCCGCGCTCGACGCGGTGATCCCGCAGTACGTGAAGCGCGCCAAGCCGAACGCGTATGCGATGCAGACGCGCGACGCCATGGCCGCGCTCGCGAAGCGGCTGTTCGCGACTATCCCGCCGGAAGCAACGAAAGATCCGGTCGCGCTCATCGACGACGATCCTGAATGGATCGCGAGGGCGATCAACGCCTGGTGCGGACCGGTCCCCGTGTTCGCGGAGGCGGTCCGGGCGGTGCTCGCGCAGGCGAAGGACGCGCTCACGACCTCGCTGATGCTCTATCCGCACCTCGCGCATCCGCTCTCGCAGATCCGCGACGTCGTCCGGACGCTCCCCGAGCCCGTGCGCGCCGAGATCCGCGCGACCTACATCGGCGACCGCAAAACGCGCCGCGACCGTCCCGGCCGCGCGCTCGAAGCGGGGTATCCGTACACGTTCGACCTCGTCACCGACTTCGGCACGTACAAGGATCTGGAGCGGCATCGGATGATGACGCAGCAGCGGCAGAAATTCACGCCGACGCTCGGCTTCGCCATGCCGCCGGATCTCGAACGCGCCGGCTTCGCTGATCGCGCGCGCGAATGCGTCGAACGCGCGGCCGCGCTCTACGAGCGGCTGCTCCCCGATTTCCCGGAAGCCGCATCCTACGCGACGCTCCACGGCTCGCTCGTGCGCTGGACGCTCGGCATCAATGACCGCGCGCTCATGCACATGATCGAACTCCGGACGACGCCGCAGGGGCATCCGAGCTACCGCAAGGTGTGCCAGCTGATGCACCGCGCCGTCGCCGAACGGTCGGCGTGGCGCGGCGACGCGATGAAGTTCGCCGACCACGGCGACTACTTCTGGAGCCGCGGCGATTCCGAAGCGCGCCAGCGCGCGAAAGAATCCGCGCTGGATGAGAAAGCCGCGTCGAGGTAAAAAACGACCATGGAAAAGAAAAAAGGGACGTTCCTTGTGATCGACGGAACCGACGGTTCGGGCAAAGCGACCCAGACCGCCAAGCTGATCGAACGGCTCCGCCGCGAAGGGCACGCGGTCGAAACGATCACGTTCCCGCGGTACGACACGCCGACCGGCATGAAGATCAAGGAGTATCTCGCCGGCACATACGGCGATCCGACGAAGGTCGACGCGAAATCCGCCTCGATGCTGTATGCCGACGATCGTCGCGCCGCCGCGCCGGAGATCCAAAAATGGCTCACCGCCGGCCGCGTGGTCGTCGCCGACCGGTACGTCGCCTCGAACATGGGGCACCAGGGCGGGAAGATCAGCGATCCCGAAAAACGCGTTGCGTTCTTCCGCTGGAACGAGTATCTCGAGTACGGCATGAACCGCTTGCCGCGACCCGACCTCAACGTGATCCTGCATCTGCCGGCCGAGATCGGCCAAGCGCGCGCACGCGCACGCGGCGCGCTCGACGGCCATGAGCAGAGCCTCGACCACCTCAAAGCTGCCGAAACCGCCTACCTCGAGATCGCCTCGACCTTTTCCGGCTTCCGGGTCGTCGAGTGCGTCGAGAACGGCCGCGAACTGAACCCCGACGAAATCCACGACCGCGTCTGGCAGATCATCCAGCCGACGCTCTCCTAGACCCCTCCACTTCGGAGGGGTTTTTGCTATACTGAATCCATGCCAGACTTGATCGGCCCGGGGGACATCATCATCAACGCGTGGGAGAACTTCCGGAAGCACATCCGGCTGTACGCCGAGTTCGTGGCGTGGTTCCTGCTGCTCACCGTGATCGGCTGGGCGGTGTGGGCCGCAACCCGGCAGCTGATCCCCGATCTGATCACTCGCGCCGCGGTGTTCGCGCTGCTCGCGATCCCGCTCGTCGTGATCGGCGCCGCGATCGCCGCGGCGATGATCGCCGCGACCGCCGACGCGCTCCACGGCAAACCGGTCGACATGCGCGCCGCGCTCTCGACCGGCATCCACCGGCTGCCGTCGCTCCTTTGGGTGTCCGGGCTCTCATCGCTGATCTTCCTCGGCGGGTTCGTCGTGCTCGTCGTGCCGGCGTTCATTTTCTTCGTCTGGTTCCGATTCGCGCAGGACTATGCCGTGATCGACGGCGTCCGCGGAATGGCGGCGCTGCGCGCCAGCAAGCGGCTCGTCGCCGGCCGCTGGTGGACGACGTTCTTCCGGATCGTCGCGCCGCTGCTGTTCTTCTACATCGCGGCGCGGTTCGCTTCGGCGCTGGTATACCTCATCCTCGGCGCGGCGTTCGGCGACCCCGGTTTCTTCTTCGGCCAGGTGTCGAGTGTCGACGAACTGTCGAACGCCCATACGCTCGTCACCACCGTCGTCACCCAGCTCGTGAACGGTTTCACCGTCCCGCTGCTCGTCGGCGCGGACCTGATCCTCTGGTTCGACCTCAAACGGACGGCGCCGCCTTCCGCTTGAACAAAACCGGAAACCATGAAACAGTAACGGTGCTTTTTTGTTTATGCACTACGAACCGGTCATCGGCCTCGAAATCCACGTCCAGTTGAAGACGAAATCGAAGATGTTTTGCCGCTGCTCCAACCGCGGGGAGTACGAGCCGCCGAACACCACGATCTGCCCGGTCTGCCTCGGCGAACCGGGGACGCTGCCGGTCGTGAATGCGCAGGCGGTCGAGTTCGGGACGCTCGTCGGCCTCGCGCTCGGCGGCACGATCACTGAACACTCGAAGTTCGACCGGAAAAATTACTTCTATCCGGACCTCCCGAAGGGGTACCAGATTTCGCAGTTCGACCTCCCGATCGTGCGCGGCGGCACGGTGTCCGTGCGCGTGCCGACCGCCGACGGGAAGGGCCGCGACGTCGTCGTCCGGCTGCACCGGCTGCATCTCGAAGAAGACGCCGCAAAACTGATCCACGCCGACGACGGCAAATCCAGTTATGTGGATTTCAACCGCGCCGGCACCCCGCTCGCCGAGCTCGTCACCGAACCTGACTTGCGCTCCCCCGCCGAAGCGAAAGCGTTCCTCCAGGAGCTGCGGCTGATCATGCGCTACCTCGGCGTCTCGGACGCGGACATGGAGAAAGGACATCTCCGCTGCGACGCGAACATCTCGCTTCGCGAAGTGCCGGACGATCCGGAAAACGACGAGTGGGCGTCGAAACTGAATCCGAAAACCGAGGTGAAGAACGTCAACTCGTTCCGCTCGGTCGAACGCGCGCTCGAATACGAAATCAAACGGCAGACGAAATTGTGGCTCGACGGCAACCCGGTGTCGTTCCAGTCGACGCGCGGATGGGACGATGCGCGCGGGGTGACGGTCGAACAACGCACCAAAGAAGGCGCGAGCGACTACCGGTACTTCCCCGAGCCGGACCTTCCGGCGCTCGAACTGCATGAGCTCGCGGACGCGCTCCGTTCGCGCGTCCCGGAACTGCCCGCGCAGCGTCGCGTTCGATTCATGGAACAGTACGGTTTTTCCGAAACGGAGAGCAGGACGCTGTGCGACGACAAGGATCTCGCCGATTACGCCGAGGAAACGATGTCCGAACTCCAGGAATGGGTCGCCTCGACGACCGGCGAGGGCCAGGGCGACCAGCACTGGGACGCCTGCAAGAAGGAGTTCGCCAAATTGGTCGCCGGGTGGCTGCTCACGAAGCTCGGCGGGATCATGGCCGAACGGAAGATCGACATCCGCACGCTCAAAGTGACGCCGGAAAATTTCGCCGAACTGCTCACGATGATCCATCGCAAGGAGGTGACCGGCCCGAACGCGCTCGCGATCCTCGGCGAGATGACGGAAGGCGGCGCCGATCCGTCGATTATCATGAAAGAAAAAAATCTCGGCCAGATCGACGACGCCGGGGAGCTCGCGCTCGTCGCCCGGGAGATCCTCGTCGCCAATCCGAAAGTGGTCGAAGATTGGCGCGGCGGCAAGACGAACGCGATCCAGTTCCTGGTGGGGCAGATGATGAAGGCGACGCGCGGCAAGGCGCCGCCGGAAACCGCCCGCAAACTGCTCGAGGACGAAATGAAAAAAATGTAAAACAAAATCCCCCTTCGACAAGCTCAGGGGGATTTTCGTTTTTTATGCTTCGCTCTTGGGAAGAATCTTGAACATGCCGGTGCCGCACACGGCGCACGTCCCCTTCATCGCGGGGCGCGTACCGCCGCCTTTCGCGGGCATCGCGACCTTCTGCGCGTTCTTCATCTCGCGCTTGTCCTTGCACTTCACGCAGTAACCGATCACTGCTTCAGCTCCTTGGGCCATAGTAATAAAAATAATTAAGGTCCCTTAATATCCACAGTATAGCAAATAAGGCGAAATAAAGCGAGGGGTCGTGTAAGTTTTTACGGGACGATGCGCGAAATAATGGCTAAAATTAGCTCTTATTCGTCTCTTTTCAAAAACCTCGCAACGATCTTTTTCGCCGCCGTTTCATCCTTCACCCAACGGATGCGCCGATCGCGTCGGAACCACGTCATTTGGCGCTTGGCATACCGTCTGGTGTCCCGTTTGATAAGCCGGATCGCCTCATCGAGCGTGATTTTTCCTTCCAAAAACAGGCCGAGCTGCCGATGGCCGAGGCCGGTCATGGCGGGGACGCTCCAACCGTACCGTTTGCCGAGTCGTTTCGCCTCCTTCAAAAGGCCGCGCCGCATCATATCATCGACGCGGGCGTCGATCCTGGCGTACAGCGCACGGCGCGGCCGACGGATGGCGATCTGGAGGAGATCGAACGTCGGCGCGCCGCTCCCCTGCTGCTCGGAAAACGGTTTGCCGGTCGCGGCGATCACTTCGAGGGCGCGAATCGCGTACCGGCGGTTGTTCCGCGGAATCCGCGCGGCATAGACAGGATCCTTTTTGGCGAGCGCGTTGAAAAGGACCGCGGTGGAACGTCGCTCCATCTTTGCGCGGAACGCCGAATCGGGCGGCACCTCGGGAACGGTGAAATTATCGACCACGGCCCGGATGTAGAGACCGGTGCCGCCTGCGAGAACCGGGATGTGACCGCGTTTCCGTATGTCGCGGCTGATTTTTTCCACGTGATCCTTGAACTGCGCGACCGTGAATTGCTTCGCCGGCGAAAGAAAATCGACCAGATAATACGGAACGCCACGAACCATGTACACTCTCCTACTTTCCTTCTTTCCCACTTTCTTTCTCAACCACTTCCCTTTCGGAATATCCGAACCGATCGCCGTGCCATGATAAAACTGCCGCGAATCCGCGGAGATGATCTCCCCACGGAATTTTTTCGCGAGCGCGATCGCGAGATCGGTCTTCCCGGACGCGGTCGGCCCGACGACGGCGATCAATTTAGGAAGTGCGCTGCGCATCGCTGATCTCTCCGGAGAGCATCCACTCGAACGCTTTTTTGACTTTCACTTTGACGGTTTTGCCGCGCAGATCTTCGGAAGAATTGAATCGCGTCAGTTTCATCTCGCGGGAGTTGCCGGAACAGACGCCGTGGTCATAGGAGTCCACGAGCACCTCCACCGTCCGGCCGACGTACGCCTGATTCTTCCGCAGCACGATCTCCTCCATCAGATTCTGGAGCACCAGCCACCGCCGCTTCTTCTCGAGTCGCGGCACATCGTCTTTGAACGCTTTGTACGCTGCGGTGCCGGAGCGCGGGCTGTACATCGCGGTGTACGAAATGTCGAAATCCGCTTCCTTATACATGCTGACGGTGTCGTCGAACTGTTCGTCGGTCTCGCCGCAGAAGCCGACGATGATGTCGGTGCCGAGCGCGATCGTCGGCGTCTTCGCGCGGATCTTCTTCACGAGATCAAGATAGAACTGGCGCGTGTACCTGCGATTCATCCGACGGAGCATCTCGTCGTTGCCGCATTGCACGGGGAGATGCAGATAATTGAGATGCTTCGGCAGCGTGAGCGCATCGATCACCTCGTCGGTCATGTGCACAGGATGCGGCGCGGTGTAATGGATCCGTTCGATCCCGGGGATCCGGTTGACCTCCCAGAGCAGCGCGGCGAAATCGTCTTTGTACGGATTGGCCGCGGAGAACGTCGCGCGGTCCGGCGCGCGGTAGCTGTTCACCGTCTGGCCGAGCAGCGTCACCTCGACCGTCCCCTTCTCCGCGCGGCCGCGGATCTCGTCCAGGATGTCGGCGGCCAGCCGGTTCTTTTCCAGTCCGCGCGAAAACGGCACCACGCAATACGTGCAGAACTTGTTGCAGCCGGTCTGGATCGACACGTACGCCTGCTTTTCGCTCGCGTAGCGCGGCTTGATGCGCAGGTAATCCTCTTCGAGATCGGCGCTGTTGGCGAGGTCGGGATTCAGTTCCGCCAGCCACCGCGGCAGCTGCGGCAGGTCTTTGATCGGGAAATACAGATCGGCCCCGGGCATCTTGGCGCGGATCGCGCCGTCGCGGTCGCGGCCCGGGAGGCAGCCGGTGATGCCGACCACCACCTTCGGATTGCTCTCTTTGAGTTTGGCGAATTGCTTCAGTTTGCCGAAGATGCGGTCCTCGGCGGTCTGCCGCACCGAGCACGAATTGATCAGGATGAGATCGGCGTCCGCCTCGGCGTCGGTTTCTTGCATGCCCATCCGGTCGAGCACGGTCGCGACCCGTTCGGAGTCCGATTTGTTCATCTGGCAGCCGTACGTGATTAGATGGTACTTCGCCCGTTCCATAGAAATCCGCCTAAAAATAGCATCGGGCATCCACAGTGTCAATCGTTGACGCAGAGGGGCGCCGCTGTTAAACTGGATCTATTAACGCCTTACGTCGTCTACGCTATGCGCGGCAGAGAAGCGCGGAACCCCGAACCCGAACAGCCGTCCAAAAAGAAACACCCGCTCGAAGGGATGGACAAAGAAGATATCGACACGTTCGTCGAAACTTCGTACGACAAAATCGCGCCGACCGCGAAAAAGTCGAAGAAAAAACCGACGCTGACGGAACAGGAACGGGGAGAAATCATGGAAGACCTCGCGCGACTCCGCGGCGGCGCGCCGGCCGAAGAAACGCCGAAGGAGAAGGAGGACGGCGGGGTCGAAGAGAGTCTGAAGGAGATCCACCGGATGGAAAAAGAGCGCGTAAAAGCAGAACGCGCCGCGAAAAAGATGAAACCGATCCCCCTGACGCGCAAAAAGAAGGGCGAGATCGAAGAAAGCCTTGACGCCATTGCAAAAATGGAGGAAGAACGCGTGAAGGCGGACAAGGAGGCGGAAAAAGCGCGTCCGATCCCGCTCGTCCGGAAAAAGAAGAACGAAATCGAGGAGAGCATGAAGGAAATCCACCGGATGGAAGCGGAGCGTTCCGCGAGCGAGAGAGAGATCAGGAAAAACATCGAACAGATCGTGAGCGAAGGGCTCGCCGGAGAAACGGAACCGATTCCGCTCACACCGAAAAAAGAACAGCGGCCGTTCACCGCCGAGGAAGAGGCGTTCTTCGCGAGCGGCGACGCGGCCGCGGCGATGGCCGAAGATGCCGAAAAGTCGTCCGACCAGCTGAAGAACGAAGTCGAGACGCTGACCCAGAACCTGCACGGGCTTCGCGAAGGGGTGGAACTCCTTCGCCGTGACACGAACGGCAACGTCGTCGGCCGCGAATGGCAGCCGGGCCTCGCCGAACTCGAACAGACGCTCGAGGAAACCTACGGCATAGATATGAATCGCGAGATGCGGGAGATGACGGTGAAGCCGTCGCTCTGGAAATCGCTGCGCGAGAGCTTCAAATTCATCGTCAGCCCGGGCTTCCGCAAGACGCTGCGCGACTACGACCGGCGACGCGACGACGTCGATGAGGCCGAACGCAGTCTCGCGGTCGCCAAACTCTGGCTGGAAAATCCGCAGGAAGCCGAAAGAATCGCGCGTGCCCGGGGCATGCGGACCGCCCGGAAATCGAAAAACGATGACCGAAAAAAGCCTCCGACCATGAGCATGTAAAGAAAACCGCCCCGGAATTACGGGGCGGTTTTCTTTTTGGTGATCTCGTCCTTGAGCCGTTCGATGAATCCTTTGAGCGTCATCGAGACCTCTTTCTTCCTGCCGCGGATGCGGACGGTCAGTTTCTTGAGCGACTTCTCTTTGTCGCCGATCACGAGCATGTACGGGATCTTCATCTTCTCGGACTTGCGGATCTTGTAGCCGACCGTTTCGCGCAGATCATCGTACGCCACGCGGATCCCTTCGGCCTGAAGCAGCTTGGCGAGCTTCTTCACCGTCGCCCAGTGATCCTTGCCGACCGGGATCAGCTGCGCCTGTACCGGCGCGAGCCAGGTCGGGAACGCGCCGGCGTAGTGTTCGATCATGATGCCGAGGAAACGCTCGGTGGAACCGAGGATGGCGCGGTGGATGACGACCGGCCGGTGCTTCGCGCCGTCGTCGCCCGCGTACTCGAGCGCGAACCGTTCGGGGAGGTTGAAATCGAGCTGGATCGTGGAGAGCTGCCATTCGCGGCCGATCGCGTCTTTGAACATGAAATCGAGCTTCGGTCCGTAGAACGCCGCTTCGCCTTCGGCTTCCTTGGAGTTCCATCCGGTCGCTTTCACGACCTTCCGGAGCGCCGCTTCGGCGCGGTCCCAGACGTCGTCGCTGCCGAGGTAATTCTTTTTATTCTTCGGATCGCGGAGCGAAATGCGCACCCAGAACTCCTTGAACCCGAACACCTTGTACGCCTTGCCGATCATGTCGAGCATCAGTTCGATCTCCCCCTCGATCTGGTCCGGCATGCAGAAGACGTGGCAATCGTCCTGCGTGAGCGAACGCACGCGCGTGAGGCCGTTCAGTTCCCCGTGTTTTTCGTAGCGGTAGTTGGTGGTGGTCGACGTGTAGCGCAGCGGCAAGTCGCGGTACGAGTGCGGCATCGAACGGTACAGCATCATAAAATGCGGACAGTTCATCGGCTTCAGATAGTAATCTTCCTCGTCGATCTTCATCGGCGCGTACATCGCGTCGTACTTGTCGAGGTGGCCGGAGATTTTGTACAGCTCGCCGCGGGTGATGTGCGGGATCCAGATCGGGACGTAGCCGCGCTTCTCCTGCTCTTCGATCACGTAGTTCTCGACGAGCCGCCGGAGCAGCGCGCCTTTCGGATAAAACAGCGGGAGGCCGAGACCGACCTCGTCGATCACGGTGAACAGCTCCAGCTCCTTGCCGAGCTTCCGGTGGTCGCGCTTCTCCGCTTCTTCGAGCATGGTGAGATACGCGGCGAGCTCTTCCTTCGTCGCGAACGCGGTGCCGTAGACGCGCTGCAGCTGTTTGTTCTCCTGCTTTCCGCGCCAGTACGCGCCCGCGACCGAGCGCAGTTTGATCGCGCCGATCTCCCTACTCGATTTCACGTGCGGGCCGCGGCAGAGGTCCACGAATTTGCCGGTGCGGTACACCGACGCGACATCGGGCTTCGCGGCGTCGACATCCGTGGATTCCTCCTCGCTGATCGCCGTGGTGCCGCGCTTCTTGAGATCGGTGAGCAGCTCGACTTTGTAGTCCTGTTTCAGATTCTTGAAAAACGCGATCGCGTCGTCGAGCTTCATCTCTTCGCGCACGAACGGTTCGTTGCGCTGGATGATCTTCGCCATGCGCGCTTCGAGCTTCTGGAGATCGAGCGTCGTGAGCGGACGCGGGAGGTCGACGTCGTAAAAAAAGCCGTTCTCGATCACCGGGCCGACGCCGAGCTTGGCGTCGGGAAACATTTCCATGATGGCGGCCGCGAGCACGTGCGCGGCCGAGTGGCGCATCGTGTCGAGGCGGGTGAATTCAGCCGGTTTCTTCGCAGGCATAACGAAAAAAGGGTACCGCGGGGAGAAGGTTTTATCAAGAGATTACCGAACTTCTATGGTGATGTGGTCCGCGACGTTCGGCATGCGACCGACCCAGAACGGAGAGACGGTGACCGATGCCGAGGAAACGCCATCGAGATGTTCGAGGTAGGCGCGCGCGGCATCGACCGTGACGCCGGTGAACTTCTCGCGATTGAGCGCCGGGGAATCGGTCGAGAGCACGGCGAGCGCTTTCGCGGTGACGTGGACGCTCGCCTTGCCGCCGTCCGCGTCGGCTTTGTCGACCGTCTTCATCACTGAATCATCTTCGATCGCGGCGAGTGCGCGATCGTATGGGATCTGCAGTTTCAGCTGCGCCTTCAGCTGGTCGTCGAGCTGGCCGGCGTCGTAAAACACGCCGGTCGCCTTGATCGCGAGCGTCACGGTAAACGTATCGGCCTCCGCGCCGACCGGCTGGTCGGTGGTCTGTTTCGTGATGTCGATCGAGATGATCTCGCCCGACGTCGGCGCGCCGTCCTGCTTCGCCTGGTTGCGCAGCCGTTCGGTGAGATCCGCGCCGAGTTTCTGTTTGAGAACGTCCACGGCGCTGTTCACGTCGTCCTGCGTGACGAGCTTCTCGTCTTTCTGTCCGGCGACGAACGGCGCGACGACGGTGACGGTGAACGAACGACGGAGCGCCGGATCCAGTCCGGGGATGGTGAACGTCCCGTTCGCGAGTTCCCCGTTCGGTCCCGCTTCGTCGGCGAATGCCGCGACCTCCACGGCACCGTCCGCGGGAACGACCACGGTTTTCTTGATGCGGTACAGCGCGCCGTCCGCGGTGAGCAGCCGCGTCGTCGCGACGAGCGTCTGGTTCCTGGAGAGCGCGCTCGAAATGCGCACCGTCCCTTCGGCGTGCGTATCCACTTTGACGACCGACGCGGCCGGGAACTGCTGCGTCACCGAGTCGGCGAACGAGACGACGTCGCCCCTGATCTCCGAATCTTGGGGGACGCGGCTGACGTCGGCGACGAAATCCGCGCGCACTTCGTCCTGCTTCGCGAGGATCACGACGCGCGCTTTCGAGAAAACGACGTACGCAACGACGATCGCGATAATCGCGGTGAGGCACAAAAAGAGAATGGCGATGCGGCGATACGCGCCGAGCGACGGTTGTGGCATGACGGAACCGGACATGCCTCTAGTATAGCATTTTCAACCTTCCCGCTGCACGGCGCCGCGGCCGACCAATTTTTCGATCGCCGCGATCGTTTCGCCTGAAAAGGCGATCGAATATTGCGTCTCGATCTTCTTCGGCTGCTGTTTGTCTTTGACGAGCAGAAACACCTTGCGGCTGCCGGGATTTTCAACGAAGACGCGTTTCAGTTCCCCGGCGAGCGACGGCGCCATCGTCGGCGGCACGGCGATGCAGATCTGGGCGCGCTCCGCCGCGAAGCTCGCGGATGCGGCCCGATGCCCCATCGATCCGACGATCTGCCGAAGCCGCTCGATCGTCTCGGACGTGAGCGCACTCACCTTTTCCGCGAGGATTTTCTTTTCCCCGTCTTTTTCGTCGAGCTTTCCTTCTACCATCACCGCCGCGTCCTTGACGATCGCGCCGCGGCACTCGTTGAACGTCGACGGAAAGACGACTATTTCCACGGTGCCGCTCGTGTCTTCCAGTTTGACGAACGCCATCGCGTCCCCCTTCTTTGTCGTGATCTGCCGCACGTCCATGATGATCCCGCCGAGCCGGAGCAGCGTCGCGGACGGCCGCTTCCCTTCGAACGACGAGATCGGCGCGAGCAGCCCAGCGAGTGATTCGCCGTATTCCTTGAACGGATGCTCAGAGACGTACAATCCCAACAGTTCGCGTTCCCACGCGAGCTTCTCCCGCTTCGTCGCCGGAGGGACGTCGCGCAGCTTCAGCTCTCCGCGCGGCGCGGCGGCGCCGCCGAAGATGTTTTTCTGTCCGGAGTCGCGATCTTTCACCGCATCCTTGTGGTACGCGAGAATCTGATCGATCCCGGCGAGCAGCCGGTTGCGCTCGCTCACGCCGTCGAGCGCGCCGGATTTTATCAGCGCTTCGAGCGACTTCTTGTTGAAATTCTTCGACGCGACGCGGGACGCGAGGTCCGCGATATCCGTGAAAGGACCGCGCGTCTCGCATTCGGCGATCAGCGTCCTCGCGATGTCGTCGCCGAGATTCTTGATCCCCGAGAGTCCGAACCGGATGTGCGCGTCGTCAAGATAGGTGAAGTCCGCCTTGGACGAATTCACGTCCGGCGGGAGCACCGTGATCCCCATCTTCGCGCAGTCGGCGACCACCGCGGCGACGGTGTCGGCGTCGCCGGACTCGGCCGTGAGCACCGCGGTCATATACTCCGCCGGCCAGTTCGCTTTGAGGTAGGCGGTCTGGTACGCGACCATCCCGTACGCGGCGGCGTGCGCCTTGTTGAACCCGTACGCCTGGAACGGTTCAAACAGCTTCCATAGCATCTCCGCGAACTCCGCGGTCTGGCCGTTCTTGATGATCCCTTTCACCAGCTTCTGCTTCTGCGCCGCCATCTCGGCGGGGATCTTCTTTCCGACCGCCTTGCGGAACTTGTCGGCCTCCTCCCAGGTGTAGCCGGCGAGCTCGATCGCGGAGAACAGCAGGTCGTCCTGATAGACGATCAGCCCGAACGACTCCTTCAGGTACTTCTCCATGCGCGGGTCGGGATACGACACCAGCGACGGATCATGTTTGCGGCGGATGTACTCCGGGATCTGGTCCATCGGACCGGGACGGAACAGCGCCACCATCGCCATGATGTCGTGGATGGTGGTCGGCTTCAGTTCCTTGAGGTAGCGCGTCATGCCGCTGCCGTTCAGTTGGAACGTGCCGGTCGTTTCTCCGTCCGCGAGCATCTTGTAGGTGCGCGCGTCGTCGAGCGGCAGCGCGTCGAGATCGACGTGGATCCCTTTGGTGCGCGCGATGATCTTCACAGCGACGCCGAGGATCGACAGGTTGCGGATACCGAGGAAGTCTGATTTCAAAACGCCGGCGGCCTCGATCGAATTCATTTCGTACTGCGTGATCAGTTTTTCGCCGCCCGATTCTTTCTGGAGCGCGGTGTACTCGGTGAGCGGCTTCGGCGCGATCACGACCCCCGCGGCGTGCACGGAGACGTGGCGCGCGCATCCTTCGACCTTCTGCGCGAGATCCAGCAGCCGCGCGATCTGCGGGTCGTTCTTCGCCTCCTCGCGCAGGTCGGGCGTGGTATCGAGGGCGCGCGCGATCGTCATCGGGAACCCCTGGCTCCCCATCGGAATCATCTTGGAGATGCGGTCGCACAGCGCGTACGGGAGCGCCAGCACGCGGCCGACGTCGCG
>CAZAPV010000004.1:0-34085 GCA_964487195.1 uncultured Gammaproteobacteria bacterium
GACGACATAGTGCTCCTGCCCGACCACGCGCGGCTCCAGGATGCGCGAGGTGGAATCGAGCGGGTCGACGGCCGGGTAGATGCCCTTCTCGGCGATCGAGCGTGACAGCACGGTGGTGGCGTCGAGGCGAGCGAAGGAGGTGGCGGGGGCCGGGTCGGTCAGGTCGTCGGCCGGCACGTAGATGGCCTGCACCGAGGTGATCGAGCCCTTGTTGGTCGAGGTGATGCGCTCCTGCAGATTGCCCATCTCGGTGGCCAGCGTCGGCTGATAGCCCACCGCCGACGGGATGCGGCCGAGCAGCGCCGACACTTCCGAGCCGGCCTGGGTGAAGCGGAAGATGTTGTCGACGAACAGCAGCACGTCCTGCTTTTCTTCGTCGCGGAAGTATTCCGCCATCGCGAGGCCGGTGAGCGCCACGCGCGCGCGAGCGCCCGGCGGTTCGTTCATCTGGCCGAAGACGAGCGTCGTCTTGTCGAGCACGCCCGATTCTTTCATTTCATGATACAGGTCGTTGCCCTCGCGCGTGCGCTCGCCGACGCCGGCGAACACCGAGAACCCGCCGTGCTCCTGCGCGATGTTGCGGATCAGTTCCATGACGACGACCGTTTTGCCGACGCCGGCGCCGCCGAACAGGCCGACTTTGCCTCCTTTGACGAACGGGCAGATCAGGTCGATCACTTTGATCCCGGTTTCGAACACTTCGGCTTTGGTGGACTGGTCGACGAATTCCGGCGCCGGGCGATGGATTGGATACGTCGCATCGGCTTTGACGGGAGGGAGGCCGTCGATCACGTTGCCGGTCACGCCGAACATCCGGCCGAGCGTTTTTTTGCCGACCGGGACCGAGATCGGCGCGCCGGTGTCGACGACCGCGGCACCGCGCGCCAGGCCGTCGGTCGACGACATCGCCACCGCGCGCACTGTTTTGCCGCCGAGATGCTGCTGCACTTCGAGGACGAGCGTGCCGTCTTTCCGTTCAATGGTGAGCGCGTTCATGATCGCCGGCATCTCGCCCTCGAAACGAACGTCCACGACCGGCCCGATGATTTGTGCGATAGTTCCTTTTTGCATACGGATGATTAGTTTTCCAGCGCCGCTTTGCCGGAAGAAATTTCGGCGATCTCGCGCGTGATGCCGGCCTGCCGCGCCTGGTTATAGGTGAGCGTGAGCGCGCTCAGCATGTCCGCGGCGGAATCCGACGCCGTGCGCATCGCCATCATTCTGGCGGCGTGTTCGGACGCGGACGACTCGAGCAGCGCCTGGTAGATCTGCGCTTCGACGAGCCGCGGGAGCATCAGGTCGAGCACCTGCTCCGGGGACGGTTCGAAAACGAATTCGTAGCCGGGCTGATTGACGACGAGCGAACCGGCGGCGCTCGCGCCGGATTTCTCGATCCCCTGGATCGCGTCGTTCACCTCGCCGAGTCCGTCGATACGGACGACCGGGAGCAGCTGACTCACCGTCGGTTTTTGCGTGAGCGCGGAGCGGTAATCGGTGTACGCGACGTGCACCGCGTCGTACGCGCCGGCGGTGAAGTCGCGGATCGCGAGGTCGGCGATCGGTCGCGTCGCATCGAACGTCGGATTGTTCGCAAGCTCCGTGAACGTGGCGACGATCCGCCCCCCGCGGCGGCGCAACGCATCCTGTCCCTTTCGGCCGACGGTGAGCAGATCGATTTTGTCGATGCGCGTCCCGAGGAACTGCGCGACCGCACGGACGAGCTGGCTATTGAACCCGCCGCACAGTCCGCGATCGGAACTGAAAACGACGACGAGAATCTTCCCCGCGCCGGTGTTGCGGCGAAGGAGCGGATGCGCCGTCGGGTCGGTCACTTTCGCCATTTCGCGGATGGCGCGCCACGCGGCGTCAGCGTACGGACGGGTCGCGAGCACCGCGGAGACCGCCTTGCGCATCTTCGACGCGGCGACGAGCTCCATCGCCTTGGTGATCTTTCCGGTGTTCGCCACCGACTTGATACGGCGGCGGATGAGACGGGTGGAGGAGGCCATATCAGGCGAACGTTTGCTTGAATTCGGCGATCGCGGCGATGAGCTTCTTTTCGGTTTCCTCGGCAAGGTCGCCGGAGTTTTCGATCGCGTCGATCACGTCGCGCCGCGCGCCGTGCAGGTATTTGTGGAAGCCCGCTTCCCAGTCGCGGATTTTTTCCGCCGCGACGTCATCGAGGTGGCCGCGGGTGAGCGCGTAGAGCGACGCGACCTGCTCGGCGACCGAGAGCGGCGCGTATTGGCCCTGCTTCAGCATTTCGACGCCGCGCCGGCCGCGTTCGAGCTGCTTGCGCGTACCTTCGTCGAGGTCGGTCGCGAACTGCGCGAACGCTTCGAGTTCGCGGAACTGGGCGAGATCGAGACGCAGCTTGCCGGCGACTTTCTTCATCGCTTTGGTCTGCGCTTTGGAACCGACGCGTGACACGGACAAGCCGACGTTCAGCGCCGGACGGATGCCGCGGTAAAAAAGGTCGGTTTCAAGATAGATCTGCCCGTCGGTGATGGAGATGACGTTCGTCGGAATGTACGCGGAGACGTCGCCGGCCTGCGTTTCGATGATCGGGAGCGCGGTGAGCGAACCGCCGCCGTGTTCCTTGTTCAGTTTCGCGGCGCGTTCGAGCAGGCGCGAGTGCAGGTAGAAAACGTCGCCCGGGTACGCTTCGCGGCCCGGCGGGCGGCGGAGCAGGAGCGAGATTTCGCGGTACGCCCAGGCGTGCTTGGAAAGGTCGTCGTACACGACGAGCGCGTCCTTTCCTTTTTCCATGAAAAATTCGCCGATCGCGGTGCCGGCGTACGGGGCGATATAGGAGAGCGATGCCGGATCCGACGCGCCGGCGAGCACGATGATCGTGTGATCCATCGCGCCGGCGGCTTCGAGGCGCGCGACGATCTGGGCGATCTTCGACTCCTTCTGGCCGACCGCGACGTAAATGCAGACGACGTCCCGGCCTTTCTGGTTAATGATCGCGTCGATCGCGACCGCGGTTTTGCCGGTCTGGCGGTCGCCGATGATCAGCTCGCGCTGTCCCCTGCCGATCGGAATCATCGCGTCGATCGCCTTGATGCCGGTCTGGAGCGGCTGATCGACGGATTGGCGGGTAATGACGCCCGGCGCGATCTTTTCGACCGGCATCTCTTTTTCCATGGCGATCGCGCCTTTTCCGTCGAGCGGGCGGCCGAGCGGATCGATGACGCGGCCGACCATCTTCGCGGACACAGGAATCGACAGGACGCGGCCGGTGGAGCGCACCTCGTCCCCTTCCTTGATATGGCGATAGTCGCCGAGGATCATCGCGCCGACGGTGTGCTCCTCGAGGTTCAACACGACGCCGTACGTGCCGCCGGGAAACTCCAGCATTTCCGCGGCGACGCAGTCGGTGAGGCCGGTCATCCGCGCCACGCCGTCCGCGACTTCAACGACCGTGCCGATCTTCTCGACCTTATGGCCGAGATCGAGCGACTCGATCTCTTTCCGGAGCGATTCGATGATGAATGTTTTGGTAGCCATATGGTTTACGCACGGAGCGTTTCGCGCATGCGATCAAGCTGATGTTTAACGGTCGCGTCGAGGACGCTCGATTCGCGTTTGACGCGGACGCCGCCCATGAGCGCGGAGGAAATTTTGCTGCGCATTTCGACCCGTTCCGGATCGAGACCGAGCTTCGTGATGATCGCGAGCGCTTCTTTTTCACTGATGTCGCGGCTCGTTTCGACCGTCACCTCTTCGATCCCGTCGGCGCGATTCGCGATCCCCGGGAGCTCCTTCAGCACGTCAGGAAGCGTGGCGGCGAGTCCGCGGTCCTTCAGCGTCCCGACGAAGCGCGCGATCGCGGCTTTGGCGTCACGATCCGATTTGTCGCGCGTCGCGAGATACAGCGCCGATGCGAGTTCGCGAGGTTTGTACGTCATACGCGTTTCGACGCGTCGGCGATCGCGGCGTTGATCAGCCGCTCGTCTTTTTTCGCGTCGATCTTCTCGGCGAGCACTTTCTCGGTCGCGGCGACGATCAGATCCGCCACCTCCGCCTTCGCGTCCGCGAGCATTTTCTCTTTTTCGACGCGCAGCTGCTCTTTGCCGCGGCTGACGATCTGTTCGACGTCCTGCCGCGTTTTTTTCAGCGTCTCTTCGCGCTCTTTCTCCGCCGCGAGATCGGCCTGCTCGGCGATCCCTTTCGCTGAGAGCCGCGCCTCCACGATCAGATCCATCTTTTCTTTCTCCGCGGCGAGACGCACGGCCGACGCTGCATCCGCATCCTTCAACCCCTGTTCGATCTTTTTCGCGCGTTCATCCATGATCTTGAGGAGCGGCGTGTACACCCATCTCCACATCACGAAAAGCACGACGCCGAAGTTCACGAGCTGGGCGACGAACAGTTTGCCGTTGATGCCGAGGGTGCCGAGGACGTTCATCGTTTAGAGCGTGAAGACGACGACGAGCGAATAAATCGCGATCGTTTCGGCGAACGCCGCACCGAGCAGCATCGGGACGAACACCTTGCCCGACGCTTCCGGATTGCGCCCGATCGCTTCGATCGCCTTGGCGAAGATGATCCCGATCGCGAGCGCCGGCGTGAAGCCGCCGATCGCCATCGTGAATCCTTTCGCGAGAATTCTCGCTGTTTCTGCGTCGAACATCATACGAATCGTTCTTTTAAGAATGAAAGGTCGACGTCCGATCTTCGGGCGGCGGACTTTCCCTCTTAGGCGGCTGCCGGCGCGTGTTCTTCCGCGCCGTGCGGCAGCTCGGTCGCGACGGTGAGGTAGACGAGCGTCAGCATCGAGAACACCAGTGCCTGCACCACGCCGACGATCAGCTCCATGAACATGAACGGCGTCGGGAGCACGAACGCGACGAGCGACGAGAGCACGGAGATCAGCACCTCGCCGGCGAACACGTTGCCGAACAGACGGAACGACAGCGAGATCACTTTGGCGACTTCGGAAACCAGTTCGATCAGCCCGACGCCGATCTCGATGAACGCGGTGAAGACGATGATCGCCGCCTCTCCCGCCGGCATCCGCATCGCGCGCCGCACCGATTTCCAGAACGAGCCGATCTGGATGAATTTGTTCCAATGGGTGAAAAAACCGAGCGTGATCATGCCGAACAAATGGGAAACGAGCACCGAGGTGACCGCCATCGCGAGCGTCAGGTTGAGATCCGCGGTCGCCGGGCGGAGCAGCGGCACGAGCTCCGTTTCGCCGTGCACCATCCGCCAGATGCCGATCGTGCCGAATCCCGGCAGCAGCCCCATCCAGTTGGAGATCAGGATGAGCATGAACAGCGTGCCGACGATCGGGAGGAACCGCCGCGACTTCGCGCGGTCGTGCGTCACCTGATCCATGAAGCCGAACATCGTCTCGATCAGCGCCTCGATAGCGTTCTGCAGGCCGCGCGGCGCGAGTGACAGATTTTTGAGCGCAACGGCGAGCGTCACGAAGACGGCGACGACGATCCAACCGGTGAGCAGCGAGTTGGTCACGGGGAGGCCGGCGACGGTGAACAGTTGTTCCGCGGGAACGGGCACCATATTCATTCTTTCTTCGTCTCTTTTTCTCGCTTGATGATGGCGTCGTATTCTTCGGCGAATTTTTTCGCCTTCCGATCGATCATCACCGCGGAGCACGATGCCGCGAGCGCGAAGCCGACGACCAGGAACAACGGCCGCGTCCCGAAACGAGCGTCAAGCCATTTGCCGGCGAGCGCGGCGAGCACCGCCGGGACGGCGATGATCGCGCCGAATTCTCCGATGATGCGCGCGGCGAGAATCAGATACGCGCGGTCGTTCGCGGGCATACAAAAATCGATAACTGTCCGAGACAGTTATCGCAGTGTAGGCCGAGCGGCGGATAAGGTCAAGTCGAACCGAAAAACAGAGCTTATTTCTCGCCCAGACTTTTGGCGAGCGTGCCGATTACCGTCTTCAATTTCCCGAGATCATGGATATGGAGTTCGCCGGTGTCTCCGTCGAATTCGGCGATCTCGTCGCGGAAACGGCGTGATATGTCAGTGCCGACCCAAGGGGCGGCGACCTTGCTTAGATACTCGACGATCTTTTTGCGAGTCGCATCCGAAATATGCAAATCCGCCGCGGCCTCTTCAACGATCTCCTTGAGCGACCGGTCGGGTGCTTCTTCGTTCAGTTCCGCGAGCATCGCATCCGCCGCCTCGGCGAGCGGCGCGATCCCGGTTTTCTTTGCTTCTTCCAGCGAAAAGATGAACTGCGCGCGATCTTCGGCGGTGCGCAGTTCCGCCGCCTGCGCGCGGAGATTCACGAGCATCGCGTTGGTTGACGGCGCGGCTTCGTGGACGTCGGGATTGAAGATGCGACGCACCTCCGCCTGGATCTCCGGCGCGGCCGCGAAATGAGCGAGCATGGCGTCCGCGATCGCCCGGTTGACCATGTCGTCCGGGAGCGCCTGCTGTTCCATGATCCCCTGGTGGCGGCCGCGGTATTCGACCGTGTTGCGGGTGAATTGGGTGACGAGATCGACGAGCTCGCCGGTTTCCGCCGGGAGGTCATGGAACTTCGGCGCCAGTTTTTCGATGAACGCCGTTGCGACCTCGGCGAGATCCGCCTCGGTGATCTCCCGTTCCGGCGGGCGCGGCGTCGGCGGTTTTTCCTTCGGTTCCGCCGCGGCTTCGAGTGGCGGCGCCGGCGTCTCCGCGAGCGGTTCGACCTCGGCCGACGGCTGTCCACCCCACGATTTTTCGGAAATCTGCGCGGAGATCACCTGCTCGCGTCGCCGCTGCTTGGCGCGGCCGAGCCATTTGCTGTACGGCGGCTTCTTGTAATACGCCTCTTTGGATCCGTCGTCGTCGGCCGCCTTGTTTTTTTCGAGCGCCGCTTTCACCTGCGCGAACACGTCCGCGGGAATCAGCGCCGGATCGATCTCCGTCTGCTGCGCGAGCGTCTTCGTGTCGACTTGCGGATAATTGACCACCAACGCGCTGCGCAGGCCGGATTTCCATTTCGGACGAAGTCTGTTCGGCGCGTCTTTGTCCTCGTCAAAATAGAGGTTGGTGTGGCGGTTGATCTCGTTATGAAGTTTTTCGCATTCGCCGAGCACCCGGTCCCGAAGCTCCGCGTCGTTCATCATCCGCGCCGCGAGCGTGTCCGGGAGTTCGATGGAGGTATCGGTCGCTTTTTTGACGTACTCGCCGGCGCGGCCGTCCCATTCCTGATAGTCTTCGACGATCGTCGGTTTGCCGTCGCGGACGTCGAAACGATAGCCGAGGAACTCCCGGCGTTTCGGCTCTTTCCGCTCGCGCGGTTCACGCGCTTCTGGTTTTTCCTTCACGTATCCTTTCGATTTCGCCCAGGCGAGAACGTCGTTTTTTTCGGCGTCGGACAGCGCAGCGAAGTCGGGGCCGTCAACGATCGGTGCGAGGTCGGTTTCGGCGCCGACCGCTTCGTTCATCGCGACGATCGCATCGATCTGTTCGCGGATTTTCGCGGCGAGCGCTTCGTTCCCTTGCTCCTTTTTTTCCGCGCCATGTTTGGCCGCCATAGGCGAAATATACGTGAATATACCTGAGGATATCGTTGATCATCATACCATTTTTTCACCGTCCGGTCAAACGCTTGACAACCGGCCGGATTTTTGCTATAAAAGGATGTTCTGCAGGCATCCCGCCGCAGACGGTCTTTGCAACACCAACCACAAGGAGAAGGAACAATGGCACAGAAGAAATCCCGTGAGCTGTTCACGAAGGGCGACCAGATGAATTTGGTCTTCGTCGAACGGCCGTTCTACTTCGGCGACAAGGTGTTCGCCCGCACGGTCGCGATCCTGCCCGATGGGCGGGAGATCAAGCCCCAAAGCCGGCGATTCAAGCCGGTCGTCGGCACGGACTACCCGTGCTCGGTGATCTGGCGCAAGAGCGCCAGGGGCCGCGACTACGGGCTCGCGATGCCGTCGATGCCGTACACCCTTTCCCCCGAGGAGTGGGTGCCGGCGGACTCGACGTCGATCAGCGCAGTGCTGACCGAGACGCTGACGTTCCGCGAGATGCCGGCGAAAGGAAATCGTCCGGCTCGGCTGATGGCGTACGACCACGAAGGTCGCATCATCTTCCTGGACCGCCAGTCAAAGGCGATCGCGGGGCAGCCGACGCAGTGCGTCATCGTCGAAGCGATGAGCTGCGGATTCGCGATCCCGCTCACCCTGGCGCAAGCGACCACGGGAAGCGCGATCGTGAAGCTCGGCGAGATGATCGGCGAGATCACGCTGGACGATCTGAAACACGTCCTCGTGTCCTCGCCGAAGCCGCTCGTGCGCGATCCGAAGTCGCCCGCCGATTTCGGGAAGTCCTCGGTGTACAGGTCGATCTACGACCTGCTCTCCGACGCGAAGGAGAACCGGATGGTGGACGAACGGTCGTCCGCCGACGAGATCCGGCGCGCCTACGCGAAGCGGGTCGGGAAGGTCCATCCCGACAAGGTGCTCGCGCCGTTCGGCGGCCAGGACAAGGCGCCGATCGTGCTGCGCCTCAAGGCGCAGTACTACTTCGACGCGATGCGCCAGGCGTACGAGCGTGCCCTGGAGCTGATCGAACGCCGCATCGCCCCCAAGGCGGAGGCGACGGTCGAGCAGACCGCAGTTTCGCCGCCTGCCGAGGAGGCATCCGTGCCCCCGACGCAGGAGACGGAGCCCGTCGTCGAGGCCGTCGAAGAGACGGCGACGGCACTCGAGCCGGAGCCCGCTGCTCCTTCGAACGCGCCGGCAGTCGGCGCGCCGGTAACGCTCGAGCAGCTGCTCGATGCGCACGGATCCGCGCTGATGTTCGTGATCCGCGACGCCAAGAGGCGCGGGATTATCCCCATGAATCTCACGGGGACGCCGGAGCAGCAGCGCGACGTGCTCAAGCAGAAGCTCCTCGCGATGCGCGCGGCGGAGTAAGTATGACCGCAACACGGCGGGTGATCTTTCACCCGCCGTTTTTCTTTTGTCAGAAATGCAATCCGAACAACGATTTCGTGTTTTTCAAAATTTGCGACTCGAAGTCTTCGACCGGGATCCCTTTGAGCGCCGCGATCTGCGCGGCGACGTATTTCACGTAGGACGGTTCGTTCCGTTTGCCGCGGTACGGCACCGGCGCGAGGTACGGCGCGTCGGTTTCGATCAGCATCCGGTCGAGCGGGACTTGCCGCGCAACGTCCTGCAACGTCTCTCCGGTCGCTTTCTGCGCGGCGTTCGGGGGGAACGTGACGATGCCGGTGAACGAAATATAAAAACCGAGGTCGAGGTAGCGCCGCGCCTCCGCGAGCGTGCCGGTGAAACAGTGGATGTCGCCGCGCAGCGGTGTGCCCGCGCCCGCGTACTCGCCGAGGATGCGCGCGACGTCGGCGTGGGCGTTTCGGCAGTGGATCATGATCGGCAGGCCGAGTTCGAGCGCGAGGTCGCAGTGGCCGCGGAACGCCGTTTCCTGCGTCCGTTTGATCGCCGCATGGTCCGCGCCGTCCGGCAGCCGGTAATAATCGAGGCCGCACTCCCCTATCGCCACCACTTTTTTCGATTTTTTCGCGAGTGCGCGGAAAAAATCCGGATCGAACGTTTCGTTCCGGCTTTTGAACGCGACCTCATCCTCGTCGACGAAATGATCGTAGAGATGCGTGGGATGCAATCCGATCGCGGCCCAGACGCCGTCATATTTTTCCGCGACGTCCACGGCAGCGGCGTTCGTCGCGGATTGCGTGCCGACGGCGAGCATGCCGGTGCCGTCCGCAAGTGCGCGGCGGATCACCGCGTCGGCGTCATCGCGGTACGCGTTGAAGTTCACGTGGCTGTGCGCGTCGATCCGGCGGAGGTTCATCGGGAAATTTTGGAAAAAATCCGCATCGCGTTCGCGGTCGTCGCGGCGACGACTTCTTCTTTTTTTGCGCCGCGAATCCCGGCGATCGCCGCGGCGACCACGGGGAGATAGGACGGTTCGTTGCGCCGCGCGCGCCACGGCTCCGGCGTCATGTGCGGACAGTCGCTTTCGATCACGACGTTCGAGAGCGGCGATTTTTTGATCAATGCGGTCTGGTACGCGCCGTGCGTGACGATCCCGGTGAACGAAATCATGAATCCGAGGTTGAAAAACCGCCGGGCGTCTTTCCATGAACCGGAAAAACCGTGCACGACGCCGTACGCGTCGAATCCCGGCGTCGCCCTGTCCCACGTTTCGATCATCTGGAGCATCTCCCGCTCCGCCTCGCGGCAATGGAGCAGCAGCGGCAGCCGGAACTCGCGGGCGAGATCGAGAAAGCGCCCGAGCACTTTCATCTGATTCGCCTTGATCAGCTCCGCCCGCTCCTGATCGCCGCGCGGGCGGTCGGAAAGATCATGAAAGTCGAGTCCGGTTTCGCCGATCGCGACGACCTTCGGATGGCCGAGCAGTTCATGGAACCGTTCGACGTCGAGCAGCTTGTCGTCGGCCATGAGATCGGCGCCGACGTGGCGCGGATGGAGGCCGACCGCCGCGTACACCCCTTCGGG
This sequence comes from uncultured Gammaproteobacteria bacterium, assembly GCA_964487195.1. Lineage (GTDB taxonomy): Bacteria > Patescibacteriota > Patescibacteriia > SG8-24 > SG8-24 > CAZAPV01. The sequence continues at coordinate 10,490 of CAZAPV010000004.1, forward strand.
ATACCGCTCGGCGATTTCGACAGCGCGTTTCGATGACGCGAAGTCATTGCCGACGGTGACGATCCAGACCCCTTCGTCCAGCGCGTGCTTTACCACGATGTCCAGGTCGTCGCGATAGATGTCGGCGTCAAGATGGGCGTGCGTGTCGATGAGATACGGCATGCGGTTAAAACACCGACTGCGCGGCGCGGAGCGCGGCGGGAAGGAGCGGGGCGAGGATCGCGCTGATCGGATACAGCACTTTGGCGACCTGCGAATTCTTGAGCGTCGCCGCGAAACCGGCGGTGATCGGGAACCGCGACGCGAAATAGACGACCGCGCCGAGGACGAGCAGCCCTTCGACGAATCCGACCGCGGCGCCGAGCAGGCGGTTGAACGTCTTGAGGAACGGGATGACGGCGATGAAATTGAACACTTTTTCGATGATCCAAAACAGTAACCCGATCAGACGATTCACGAGCACGAAGATCGCGAAGAACATGATGATGCTCGCGAGGTTCAGGTTACCGCCGATGTACGGGGCGAGCCATGCGGCGGCGCTGCCGTAGAATTGTCCTGCCGCGAGCGCGCCGAGCACCAGGCCGACGATCGCGCCGATCATGTGGATAATCCCGAACCAGAAACCGGCGAGCACGAAGCCGCCAAGCAGCACGAGGAGCGAAATGTCGATGACGTTCATATGAGGCGCGGGAAGAGCAGGTCTCCTTTCGTTATTCTAGCACCTTTTTCGAGCCGTCCCCACTCCTTGTCGCGCGGCAGACGCACGTCCGCCGCGGCGATCGAAAGCTGTGCCAGGATCTTTTCCGCGGCGGCCGGCACGATCGGCAAAAGCGAGACGCCGACGTGGCGGAGCGCTTCCGCGATCTGGTACATGAACGGCGAGACGTCGATCCCCTGCTTGGCTTTCTTGAATGGCGCTTCGGCGTCGATCGCCTGATTGATCGCGGTGACGTAGCGGTCCACCGCGCGCAGCGCCTCGTCGAAACGGTACGCGCCGAGCGCCTCTTCGTACGCGGCCCAGAACGCCGGCGTGTCGAACCGGTCCGGCTGCGCCGCGGGCGCTTTGCCTTCGCAATATTTTTCCACCATCGTCGCGGATCGCGCGGCGAGGTTGCCGACGCCGTTCACGAGCTTCGCCGTGTACGTTTCCTCGAAATGTTTCTGCGAAAAATCCCCGTCCTCGTACGACGGCAGCCCGCCCAGCAAGAAGAACCGCACCGCGTCGGCGCCGTATCCCTCGACCAGATCGTACGGATTGACGACGTTGCCGAGCGATTTGGACATCTTCTGCCCCTCGGCGGTGATGAAGCCGTGGATGAAAATCTGCGTGGACATCGGCAAGCCAGCCGAAAGCAGCATCGCCTGCCACATCGCCGACTGCTGCCGGAGGTTGTCTTTGCCGGCGACCTGCACGCCGGGCCAGAATGCGGCGAACTTCGCCTCGTCCTCGGGCCAGCCGAGCGTCGAAATGTAATTCACAAGCGCGTCGAACCAGACGTACATGACGTGCGTTTCGTCGTCCGGGACCGCGATCCCCCACGGCATTTTTGTCTTGAGCCGCGAGATGCTGAAATCCTGCAGGCCGCCGCGGACGAACGATGCGATTTCGTGCATCCGGCCGACCGGCACGACGAAATCCGGATCGGCGTCATAACGGGCGAGCAGCTTCCCGGCGTACTTCGACCACCGGAAGAAATAATTTTCTTCGTCACGCAGATCGATCGCGAGCTTGGGATGGATCGGACAGACGCCGCCCACCAGTTCGGAGTCCGTTTTTTCCAGTTCGCAACCGACGCAGTATTTCACCTGGTACCGCGCCTTGTAGATGTCGCCCACGGCGGCGCAGCGGCGCCAGAACTCCCGGGCGGCGGCGACATGGTGCTCGTCGGTGGTGCGGATGAAATTCGTGTATGTCAGATTCAGCGCCTGCTTGAGACCGTGAAATTTCGCCGCGTACATGTCGCAATACGCTTTCGGATCCATCCCCGCGTCGGTCGCGTTTTTGTAGATCTTCTGGCCGTGTTCGTCCGTGCCGGTATTGAAGACGACCTCGTCGCCGTGCAGGCGCCGGAGGCGGGCGATCGCATCCGCCTGAATGATCTCCAAAGCGAAGCCGATGTGCGGATCGGCGTTCACGTACGGCAGCGTCGTGGTGATATAAAACTTTCCCATACGCTAATGCAGCTTCGGCGAGATGACGATGACGAACTCCCCTTTTTCGCTGGTCCGGCGGAGCGCGGCGAGCACGCCCGTCGCGGTACCACGGTAGATCGTCTCGTGCATTTTGGTCAGTTCGCGGCAGACGCAGAGCGGGCGTTCGGCATCGAGCGCGTGGATCGCCTCAAGCGCCTTTTCGATGCGATGCGGTGATTCGTAGAGGACGACGGTGCGCGATTGCGAGAGCGCCTCCTTGAACGCCGCGGCGCGGCCTTTTTTGTGGGGAGGAAACCCGAGGAACAGGAAATCGTCGGCCGGAAATCCGCTCGCCGAGAGCGCGGTCGCGATGGCGGACGGACCGGGAATCGGCACGACGACGGCATCCGGCTCGGCGGCGAGCACGTCGCGCACGAGGCGGCTTCCGGGATCAGAGATCGCCGGTGTCCCGGCGTCGGAAACGAGCCCGACCCGTTTCCCCTGGCGCAGCAGCTCAAGCACGCGGACGGTCTTTTCGCGGTGCACCTGTTCGCGATAACTTTCGAGCGGCACCGCGATCTCGTAGCGTTCGAGCAGCCGTTTCGTGACGCGGGTGTCTTCGCAGAACAGCACGTCGAGCTGCCGGAGCGTCGCGAGCGCGCGGAGCGTCACGTCTTCCAGATTTCCGATCGGCGTTCCGATGACGTACAAGGTCCCCATGGGTCCCACTGTAACAGGTTAAGCGTGCAAACGTAACAGAAAAAGCGGCCTCTGGCAAGCCGCTTTTTCATCGCTTATTCGACGATCAGCATCCCGCGCATGTCGGCGTGGCCGCTCCCGCAGAAGACGCTGCAGAAAAAAGGAAACGTTCCCTTTTTGTCGGCGACGAAATCTACGGTAACGGTCTCACCCATCGGGATGCTCGCGTCAATGTTGAAATCCGGAAGTGCCAACCCGTGCGTGACGTCCTGGCTCGTGAGCATGAGGCGAACGTGCTCGCCATACTTCACGCGGATTTCGGAAGGGCTGTACGCGAACTGGCGCGCGGTCACGTTGATCGTATGCAGCGGTCCGACGTCCGCCGATCCGATCGGCGTATCTCCGTTCCCGCACCCCGCGCCGACGAACAGCAGTGCGGCCGTCGCTAGACAGAACGCGAGGACGGGACGGAGCCGACCCATATTAGTAGCTGCCGTGTGCGTTGACGTTCACGTTGACGTTCGCGTTGATGCTTCCGCTCGTGCCGCTGTGCGATTCCATCACCGCGCTCTCGTCCATCATCAGCGATTCGGAACCGGCAACCTTCTCGGTGACGCTCGATGCCCTCAGATTCCCGCACGCTTCGTAGACGCCGATTTCCGCGGCGGATTTATGGACGTTGAGCGCGAGCGGAAGACCGGCGACCAGATCGTCGAACTTCACGTTCAGCTCGGTCACCGATTTACCGTCAACGAGAGCGTTCAGCGAGTATTTCACTTCGCCAGGCGTCGGACATGCGCCGACGTGGATGTGCGCCGGTTCCGTGGACCCCGCGGGCGCGCCGTCGAGATGCACCATTACTTTGGTCTTATTGTCCTCTTCGACGAGGAGCGCCTTGCCGGACTGGGTGGACGCGCCGGTCGCGTTCATCGTGATCGTCATCTCCTTCACCATCGTCGGGCCGTTGGCCCGCGCGTTCACGGCGGCGTTTTCGTTCGTCTGCACCGACAACCACGCAGGGCAGCCGGCACCGACGATCGCGAGCGCGCCGAGCGTGAGACCGAGCGCGGCGAATTTGTTTAGAAACGATGCGTTCTTCATACGCACGGATGAATATTATGCCCCGCATCGCGGGACTGACGCTTTGCACCGTACCAAAAAAAGCGTACGGTGTCTGTAGTGGATAAATTTTCATCGCGATTCTATGGCCGAACTTTCGATCAAACCGCTCAAGTACAAGGAACTGCCGGGGCTTTCCGAAAAACAGCTCGCCGAGCATCACGACGTGCTGTATGCCGGCTACGTCAAAAAAGTGAATGAGATCCGCGCCGCGCTCGCCGGCGTCGATCCGTCGAAGGCGAACGCGACGTATAGCGACCTGCGCGAACTGAAAGTCGAAGAAGGATTCGCGCTGAACGGCGTGAAGCTGCACGAGGGATACTTCGACAACATGACGCCGGCGAGCACGCCGCCGCACGGCGCCGCGGCCGAATGGATCAAGGAAGATTTCGGTTCGTACGAAAAATGGGCGGAGAACTTCGGCGCGTGTGGGATCGCGGCGCGCGGCTGGGCGGTGCTCGCGTTCGACCTCGACGACGGCAAGCTGCACAACTACGTCTGCGACGTGCACAATCAGGGCGGCGTCTGGGGCGCCATTCCGCTCCTGGTGCTCGACGTCTACGAGCACGCCTACTTCCTCGACTACGCCACCGCGCGCAAAAAATACGTGGACGTCTTCATGACCAACCTCGACTGGGACGTCCCGAACGGCGTTATCGAAAAGTACAACCTCAAGAAATACCGAGCGCTTTCTTGAGTGCCGGTTTGTCGAAGCCGATGATGATCTGGCCGTCCACGTCGATCACGGGGACGCCCATCTGGCCCGATTTGCGGATCATCTCTTCGGCCGCTTTGGCGTCCTCGGAGACGTCCACGTCCTTGAACGCGACGTTGTTTTCCGTCATATACTGCTTCGCCATCTTGCAGTACGGGCAGGTCGGCGTGGAGTAAATGGTGACGTTTTTTGCCATATGCACCCAGTGTAGCACCTTTTTCAGACACCGAGCATCGCGCGCACTTCCTTGCTCGGTTCCCATGGCGGATCGAACACGACGTTCACTGCGACCTTCTCGAGTCCGAGCGCGCGGAATTTGCCTTTGATGTCGCCGACGATCTGCGGACCGTACGGGCACATCGGCGTCGTGAACGTCATCGTGATCTTCAAATCCTGCGCTTTTTCGTCGAAATCAACGTCATAAATCAGCCCGAGCGTCACAAGGTCGATCCCCAGCTCCGGGTCGTACGTATTTTTCAGGATTTCGTCGATCTCATTTTTGATCACCATAGCCGTTCGTTTCAATTTCATCGGCGAGTTCCTTCCCGCCGGATTTCACGATCCGGCCGTCCTGCATCACATGGACCTTGTCCGGCGCAAGGTAGCGCAGGATATGCGTGTAGTGCGTGATAAGCAGGATCCCCGTGCCGGCCGCGCGCGCGCGATCGATCCCCGCAGTCACGATCTTGAGCGCGTCGACGTCGAGTCCGGAGTCGGTCTCGTCGAGGATCGCGTATTTCGGCGACAGGAGCGCGAGCTGGAGTATCTCCATTCGCTTTTTCTCGCCCCCGGAAAATCCCTCGTTCAGCCCGCGCTGCATGAACGCCGGATCGATCTCCAGCTCTTTCATTTTTTGCTGGAGCAGCACGCGGAAATCCGCGACACTGATCGGTTCGCGCCGCGCGGTGGTGGTCATGACGCGCAAAAAATGCGCCACCGTGACGCCGGACACCTCGGGCGGATACTGCATGGAAAGGAACAGCCCTTTGGCGGCCTTTTCGTTCGGAGTCATCGCGGTGATCTCCTCGCCGTCCATGACGACGCTGCCGCCGGTGACGGCGTACTTCGGATGTCCCATGAGCGCGTTGGCGAGCGAGCTTTTACCCGAGCCGTTCGGACCCATGAGTGCGTGTACTTCGCCGGCGGGGATCTCAAGCGTTACCCCTTTCACGATCTCTTTTCCTTCGCGCGCCACGCGCAGATTGTCGATTTTCAGGGAGTTCATACGGTTTTCAGATAGTCGTTCAGGCCGGCTTGAATCGTGAGAAGACCGAGCAGAGCGCAGCGGATGCGCGTCGGCCCGACCGGGACGCCGAGCATGGCGAAGACGTCATCCTTGCCGAGCGCGCGCAGTTCGTCAACGATCTTGCCTTTGACGAAGTCGGTGAGCATCGACGCCGCCGCCTGGCTGATCGCACACCCCTGCCCGTCGAAACGGACGCCCGTGACGCGGCCGGCATCGAGCAGCACGAACATCTCGATCGTATCGCCGCAACTCTGGTTCAATTCCTTATGGCTGAACGTGCACGGATCGAGGCGGCCGGCGTTGCGCGGTTCGCGGTAATGATCGAGGATGTTCTCCTTGTACATCGCTTCGTCGCCGATCAGTTGGTCGTGGAAATGCGTCATACGCGGAAGATTTTTTTCGCTTTTTCGATTCCGGCCGCGAGCGCGTCGACGTCCTCGACGGTGTTGTATGCGCCGAAACTCGCGCGCGTCGTGCCGTTCATCCGCCCGAGTTCGCGCAAGAGCGGCATCGCGCAATGATGTCCGCCGCGCGCGCAGACGCCTTCGGCATCGAGAATCGTCGCCATGTCGTGCGGATGGATCCCCGGCACCTCGAACGAGATCACGCCGATGCGCTCCGTGTTCGCGCTCGGGCCGATCAGGACGAGCCCGGGGATCGCCGACAATTTTTTGAATGCGTACGCGGTGAGCATCCGTTCATGCGCTTCAATGGCGTCGAGGCCGATCCCGTTGATGTAGTCGACCGCAGCGCCGAGTCCGATCGCGCCGGCGATGTTCGGCGTCCCCGCTTCGAACTTCCACGGCGCGTCGTTCCACGTCGAGCGGTCCCAGAACACCTCTCGGATCATGTCGCCGCCGTACAGGAACGGTTCCATCGATTCGAGCACCTTCTTTTTGCCGTACAGCACGCCGATGCCGGTCGGACCGAGCATTTTGTGTCCGGAAAATGCGAGCAGATCGCAGTCCAATTTCCGGATATCAATCTGAAAATGTCCCGCGGCCTGCGCAGCGTCGACCACGGCGAGCGCGCCGACCGCATGCGCGAGCGCGCACAATTCCTTGACCGGCGTCACCGTGCCGAGCACGTTCGAAGCGTACGTAACCGACACGACTTTCGTCCGCGGACCGATAAGCGAGCGAGCGGCGTCCATGTCGAGCGCGTAATCGGATTTGACCGGGATCACTTTCAGCGCGAATCCTCTTTCCTTCGCCATTTGCTGCCATGGCACGATGTTCGCGTGATGCTCCATCGCGGTGAGGACGACGTCGTCGCCCGGACCCAGTTTTTTGCAGAGCGACGCGGCGGCGAGGTTGAGCGACGCGGTCGTACCGCTCGTGAAGACGATTTCGGCTTCGTTCGCGCGGATGAAATCGGCGATTTTCCGACGCGCCGCTTCATACCGTTCGGTGGCGAGGGCGCTCGCCTGATACATCCCGCGGTGCACGTTGGCGCGATATTCGCGATAGAACGCGTCCATCGCATCGAGCACGGACGTCGGCGTCTGCGAAGACGACGCGGTATCGAGATACGCGAAACGCTTCCCGTCGTTCTTGGCGAACATCGGGAAATCGTTCCGAATGGCGATCGGGTCGAGCATCATTTTCATACGTATGTTTCGGCGCGTTCGGCGACGAGGCAGGTCACCATATCCTCAAGGCCGGCGTCGCGCATCCCGGCGACGATCGGGGCGAAGAATCCTTCGACCAGGAATTTTTTCGCCGCGGTTTCGTCGAGCCCTCGGGACATCAGATAAAACAGTTTTTCGCGGTCGATGCGGCCGGTCGCGGCGCCGTGGCCGCAGCGCACGTCGTTCGCATTGATTTCGAGGTTCGGCACCGCGTCGATCTCCGCGGCGTCCGAAAGGAGCAGCGTATCCTCTTTCTGGTACCCGTCGCAACCCTCGGTACCGGCGTCGATGCGCACCAGCCCCCGGTAGATCGTTTTGGCGCTCCCCGCGAGCGCGCCGCGCGTGCGCATGTCCGACCGCGTGCGCGAGGCGAGATGCCGCACGTTCTGCGAGAAATCGAATCGTTGGCTGGCCGCGCCGAAGAACAGCGTCGCGCTTTTGAGCGCCGCGCCCTCTTCCGCGAGTTCGACGCGGCTGTTCGAACGGCTGTACGAACCGCCGAAGACGCATTCGATCCATGCGAGCGACGCGTCCCGTTCCACGCGGGCGCGTTTTTCCGAAAAATCGGTGACGTCCTGCGCGAAATTCTGCACCGTGATGTGCGTCACCTTCGCGCCCGGCCGCGCGACGATCTCCGTGCGGCTGGCGCGGATCGCGCGCGTACCCGGCGCGGACGTCAGCCGTTCCACCACGGTCACGGCGCTCCGCGGCCCGGCGACGATCAGGAGATGATCCACCCGCCGCGCTTCCGCGAGCGCGATGTCGATCGTGATCGGCCGGTCGAGTTCGACGCCGTTCGGCACATGGATGAGCAGGCCGTTTTTCGCCGCGTCGCGCCAGGCATCAACGCGATCCTGCGCCGGCCGGCTGAAGTAGTCTTGCAGCATGACTTCGTATTTTTCCTCGCGGAGCGCTTCATCAAACGAAAGAATAGTCGCGCCCGCGCCGGCGTGCACGACCGGACGCGCCGCGGACGGCGCATCATCCGCGCTCGGCAATGCGATCGCGTTCGGGTTGAAGAAAATGTTGAGTCCGTACGTGAACGACGGCTCGGCAATAGTATTTTTCATATCAGCCCACGGCTCCTTCCATTTCGAGCTCGATCAATTTGTTCAGTTCCACCGCGTACTCGAGCGGCAGCCGCTTCACGATCGGTTCGATGAACCCGCTCACGATCATCTTTGTCGCCTGCGCCTCGGTGAGACCGCGCGACATCAGATAGAAGATCTCCTCTTCGCCGATCCGTCCGACCTTCGCTTCGTGCGCGACATCCACCGCGTTCGTGTCGATGCGCATCGCGGGGTACGTGTTCGACACCGAGTCGGCATCGAGCAGCAGCGCATCGCAGGTAACGCTCGATATCGTTTCTTTCGCCGCGCGGGTCACGCGCACGAGTCCGCGGTAGCTCGAGATGCCCCCGCCTTTGCTGATCGATTTCGCGCGGATCACCGAACTGGTGCGCGGCGCCGCATGGATCACCTTGCTGCCAGTGTCCTGATTCTGGCCCGGACCCGCGAACGCCACGCCGAGCGATTCCGATCGCGCCCCCTCGCCGCGCAGCACCGAACAGGGATACAGCATCGTCGTCCCCGATCCCATGTTGCCGTTCAGCCATTCCACGACGCCGCCTTTGTCCACGACCGCGCGCTTCGTGTTCAGGTTGTAGGTGTTCTTGCTCCAGTTCTCGATGCTGGAATATTTGATCCGCGCGCCCTCCTTCACGTGCAATTCCACGCAGCCGGCGTGGAGCGCGCTCGACGCGAGCCGGGGCGCGCTGCAGCCTTCGATGTAATCCACGGAGGCGTCTTTATCGACGATGATCAGCGTATGTTCGAACTGCCCGCCGGCTTCCTGGTTCATCCGGAAATACGCCTGGAGCGGCACGGTGACGCGCACGCCGGGCGGCACGTAGATGAACGTCCCGCCGCTCCACACCGCGGCATGGAGCATGATGAATTTGTGGTCGTGGATCGGGATGCAGTCGGTCATGAAATACTTTTTCACCAAGTCGGGATATTTCCGCACCGCGACGTCCATGTTTTCGAAAACGACACCCTGATCTTCCCACTCTTTTTTCAAATTGTGATACACGACGTCGGAATCGTACTGCGCGCCGACGCCGGAGAGCGCGTGCTTTTCCGCTTCGGGGATGCCGAGCCGCTCGAACGTCTTGCGAATCTCCGCGGGGACGTCGTCCCACGACTTCGATTCCTTCGCATCCGGACGGACGAAATAAACGATCTTGTCCAGATCGAGTCCGGCGAGCGACGGCCCCCATGACGGCATCGGCGTCTGCAGAAACAAATCGAACGCCTTGAGCCGCTTCTCCAGCATCCACGCGGGTTCGTTTTTCTGTTTGGAAATCTCGAGTACGGTTTCGCGCGTCAAACCGGCGGGAGCGGCGTACTTCACTTTCGTATCCGCCCTGTCGTCGTACGCGGCGCGGGAAATTGTGACGTCTTGCTTGGGCAGCGTCATATCAAACGGATTGCACGACAGATGCGCGGGTGGCACCGCTTTGGGGGCCCCCCGACGGCGCGGAGCGCGACGCGAGCACCGGCGGGGGTGAAAGCGGTGACAGGACCCGCGCAATGGTCATCGTCGAAAGCAGGGAGAGAATTTGATTTTGCACAGCGCTCCACACATTCCTGTTCGTACACCTCGACGAGAGCGCGCACGCGCCCATGTCGGCCAGACAGTCCACGAGCGCCACCGGCCCTTCGATCGCGGTGATCACGTCCGCGACCGTGAGCGCGGACGGATCTTTCGCGAGCACGTATCCCCCGCCCGCGCCGCGGCGTCCTTCGATGATCCCGCCGGAACGCAAAAGCGCGGCGATCTCTTCAAGAAATCCCTGCGAAATCCGCTCTTTTTCCGCGATCTCCGCGAGCGTCAGCGGTTCATCCGAACCGTACCTTTCGGCGAGATCGCTCACGAGCAGGAGCCCGTGATGCACTTTTTGCGGCACTTTGAGGAATGATTTCATATCCTAGCTAAGTACTAGGATTTAAGCAGAGTCACGGAGATCCGTCAAGAGGTTATCGTGAACAAAAAATCCGCTCAATTGAGCGGAAAAAGACAGCGTCAACTGACGCGGATGACGAACGTGTCGTCCGAAAAGAGTCCGTGCGGGATGTTGCCGTCTCGGAGGAAGCCGAGGAACGGCGCCGTTTTCGCCGTGATCTCGTCGTCCTTGCGTGCGATCGCGCCCGCATGGAACGTGAGCAGCGTCTGGATCACCGGATGCACGTAGTCGATCGCGTAGCCGCGCGTGAACGTGGCGGTCTGCGCGGTCACGCCGCGATCGTTCTTCCACCACGCCAACCCGCCGAGCGGATCGATCAGCGACCTGTGGATGGCGTGACTGGTATCGTAATCGTAATTGCACGCAACGCCATGGAACGCGCCCCACAGCAGATTGGTCATCGGGCGCTTTGTGATCTCCCGAGTGAAGCTCATCGCGAATTCGTGCGTCAGCCGCTCTCCCAAACCGTCGGGATACCCCTCGAGCGATTTCACGAACGCGCTGTCGGAGATGGCGACGACGCTGGCGGGTCGGCAACCGATGTCGGCGAGCGCGTTCTTGACCCTGACCTCGATCCCTTCGCGGGACGGGCCCGGACGGACCGGACGGTCGTGGAACGGCAGAACCGCCTTCAGAATTTCCTCGCCGCGATCGGTCTTGAGAATCGCGTTCCATTCGCTGGCAGAAACGGGCTTTCCGATCATCGTCGACTCCTTGGTTTGGGTGAAAGGACCGCCTCTTTTGTAGCAGAAGAGATTCGCGCTGTCAATCCGTCCAAAACAAAACCGTCCCGAGCTGATCGGGACGGTTTCTCTTCGCGTCGTTTACATTTTGCCGGGCATCCCCATGCCGCCTTCCTTCATGCAGCACTTGCCGATGCCGAGCATGGCGACGGCGCTCGCGCCGACGAGGACGTAGACGATCCTCACGACGAGTGGCCACGCGCCGAGGAGCCACTTGACGAGGTCGACGTCGAACAGGCCGACCAGACCCCAGTTAAGGCCTCCCACGAGGAGAAGCACCCACGCGGCTTTATGAACGCCGCACATTTTCTTCATCATCATAAGCGTGATGAATCGAAAAAATTAGAAATTATCCACAGATGAGTATACCACGAATCCGGCGATGAAAAAAGCCGATCCAAGGGGATCGGCTGACGTTGGTGGAGTGCTCCGCGCGCGGCTGCTACCTCGCCCGTTGAATTCTGCAACGGTACCGCCGTCCGGGGTTAGGCAAGCGGCTTCTGGCCGCGTGTCGCCTTTACGGCCCGCATCTGGTTGGACGCGAACAGTTTGAACGGTCGTACCGAAGTTCCTTCGCTAGGTGGCTTGGAGTGCAACGCGGAGGACTCCGCTAAAGACGATACTACGGCGACCACTCGGCGTCAAGCCGCGCCGCGCGTCGCCTCAAGGTAGAGGAACATCGGGATCTCCTTGCGGGCGCGATTTTCCTCGGCAGCGCGCGGTCCGGAATCGCTCGTCTTGTGCGAGATCCATTCCTCGAGATTCGCCACGCAGAACCCGGTTTTCGCGAGCGCTTTGACGTAAAATTGGAGCGGCCGGTGGAACGAGACGGTCGCCTCTTCCGGCGCGTCGCCGGGGTGCATCTGAATCTTCACTTTGGATTCGGTCAGATACTTGTCGACACGGCGATATTGGCTGCCATTTTTATCCCACGCCCAGCCGCTCCCTTTCGGCACGCGGAACGCCGGGTGGTTCATCACGATGTGCAATTTCCCGCCGGGCGCCAGCATCCGGCGGCATTCGGCGAACACGTCTTTGATGTTATCGATGTTCTGCGCCGCGAGCACGAGCGCGATGCGGTCCGCGCCGGCGTCTTTCACCGCTTCCACTTTATGCGCGGCTGCGACGAAAAATTTCGCGCCGGGGACGTTCTTTTTCGCGAGCGCGATCAATTCCTTCGAGATATCCGCGCCGATGACGTCCGCCCCGTCGCGCAGAAACGCGGCGGAAAAAAATCCCTGCCCGCAGGCGAGATCGAGCACCCGATCCCCTTTTTTGAGCGCCATCAGCCGCAAAAGATTCGGTAAGATCACTTCTGCCTGGTATGTGTCTTTTGATTCACGCAGCATTCGATCGTACCAGTCTGCGACGCCGTCCCATGATGTTGATCGCTCCATACGGTTATTGATTGCGCATCGCGTCGTCGAGCGCCGGTTCCTGGTTCCAGTGGAAGAACGGCTGTTCGGCGGCGTCCAGTTTCAGCCGGCCGAGCGCGTCCGCGGCCGCTTTTCCGGTCGCCGGATGCGGCTGCGCGAACTGTTCGATGTACACCGGAACGAGCTCGACGTCATGCACCGCGTCGCCGTCGAACGTTATTTTAATCGCCATCCCCTCTTTGGTCGGTTCGGACCACATCTGATCGAACACGAAATTGCCGAGGCAGTAGAAAATGAGCTTGCCTTTGTACAGCTCGACCGGCTGCACCACGTGCGGATGGCCGCCGAGCACGAGGTCCGCGCCGGCGTCGATCGCGGCATGGGCGAACCGCGTTTGCGAACGGTCCGGGCCGTAGGTGTACTCGATGCCGGAATGCATGGAGACGATCACGACGTCCGCCTGCTGCCGCGCCGCTTGCACTGCGGCTGTCATTTTTACGATATCCATAAACGCGGTGCCGGCGTGATGCGGCCCGGCGCCGTACGACGAAGGGACGACGTCGGTATCGTTGAACGCCAGGAACGCGAACCGCGTCCCGTTCTTTTCGATGATCGCCGGCGCAAGCGCGGCTGCGTCGTCCGCTCCCGCGCCCGCATGGGCGATCCCCGCGTCGTCGAGAATGCGGACGGTATTCAGAATCCCCTGTTCGCCAAAATTCGGGACGTGATTGTTGGCGAGCGACAGCACGGAGAATCCGGCGTCCTTGATCGCCACGGCCTCCGCGGGATCGGACCTGAACATCATTTCGTGCGGTTTGATGTCGCGGCCCGGGGTGAGCGGCGTTTCCAGATTGGCGAACGCGATATCCGCGGAGCGCACGTAATCTCGCATGCGCAGGAACGGAAAATTGATGTCGTTTTTCTCCTTGATTGTCTTCGCAACCGAGCGGGAGAGCATGATGTCCCCTACTGCGACGAGCGTGACTTGTTTCGTGTCCACCCCTCGGTCCGCGCCCCCGAGTCCTTGCGCGGGGCGCAGTTCAAGGAAAGGCGACATCCCGCTGCTGCGGACCTCGGTGACGCGGACACTTGGGGCGGACCGATCGCCGGCGACAAAAAAAGACGCGCCGCCGATGGCGGAGACAACGATGAATCCGGCGGCGAGCGCGATCTTCTTCTGCATGCGTCTATTGTACCACTTAGTTCTTCGTCATCGCCATCTCGAACGGTTGGTTCCAGAGGCGTTCGGCGTTCCGTTTCACGGAGGCGGCGTACCCGTTGTTGACGCCGCAGCCGTTGTGACACTGAATCGCATGGGCCGGGTACTTCGGGTACCCGTGGCGTTCCATGTACCCGAGCGTCCAAGTCGCGGAACAGCGGAGATCTTCCGCGCACGCGAGCGAGATCTTGTGCATGCGATAATGGATCTGGAACCACCCATGGGCGAGACCGTTATCGCCGACGGCTTTGCCGTTATTCTGGGATTCCTTCCACATGATCGAGAGCAGCGTTTTGGCGCAGTCCTCGCCGTAACCGCGGGCGGCACAGACGTCGAGCAAGATGCTCTGCGCGGTCGGAGGCGTGGGTACGATCTGCGGCTGGATCACCGTAAATGCACCGTACGCCGGCGTATCGACGATTTCGGCGGCATGAAGCATCCGAACGTTGCCGAGCAGGAGCATCGCGGTAAGGAGCGGGGAAAGACCGCGGAGTAAGGCCGGGATGGCCTTCAGGGTGGTCTTAGTCATAATTATGCTCAGATTAGCCAAAATAAAGACGATCGCGTGCATGCGATCGACCCGCCACCTTATCATATTTTGGCCATTTTGTCAAGAGTCTTGGGCAAAAGAAAAAACGACCCGATTTTCGGGTCGTTATGCGGTAGCGGGAGGAGCGAATTCCCTAAGGTTTTCACGCAGCCGCTTTAAGGCGCGGGATTCGAGCTGACGGACTCGTTCTCGGCTGATGCCGAAATCGCGGCCGATCGCATCAAGTGTCTCAGGTTCATCATCCAGGAACCTTTTTTGGATGATATGCCGTTCTCGCGCGTCCAGGCGCAACAGCGCGCGGGACACCTCTTCAGTCAGCATCGCCCGGCGTTCGTCCCCCGATACATCCTCATCGGGAAGCGGACGGTGATCAGGAATCCTGTCGGAGAACTTCTCTCTCTGACCACTTTTCTTGCCTGCCGTGATGTGCGCATCGAGGGAGATCCAATGCTCCGCTTCCTCGAGATGGCTCATCGCGGTTCGGAAATCTTCCGCCCGTTTTGGCGTAAGCCTGAACTTTTTGGCAATGACCTCCTCGGATGGCGGTTCGCCGTCTTGGAGAAGCTTTTTGGCGATGAACGTTTCGATATTCTTATAGCGCCGGAGCATGCGAGTAGGCACCTGGATCATTCGCCCCGTCTTTTTGAGGAGAATACTGATTTCCGCCCTGATCCACCATGCGGCATAGCTGATGAATTTGACACCCCGGTCCGGGTCAAAACGCTTGAGCGCTCTGATAAGACCGATGTTCGCCGCCTGAATGAGATCCTCGAGCTGCAGCCTCTGCCGGGAGAAGCGGCTCGCCATGTTCACCGCGAAGCGCAAATGCCCGGTAACCAGCTTTTTGCCGGCTTCGACATCGCCATTACGGTAGGCGATGGCGAGCGCGCGCTCTTCCTCCGCACTGACGATGGGAATTTCGTCGAGTTGCCTGAAATAAATGCGCAACGCCTTGGATGCTTGTGAAGCACTCCGCTTTGTATCGGTATCGGACATGAGGCATCTCCTTTCTTTTTTGGTAAGGAACAACGATTCTCTGTACCATGAACCGCTGATGTTGGCAAGAGGCCACCGCGCTTGCGCGTTTCCGATGCTCTGCTAAGATGCGCGAAGCCCTTTTCAACCAAGGAGGAAAGCATGACGAAAAAGATCGCGCTCGCACTCGCCGTCGCCCTGACCGCCTGCAGCCACTCGGCGCCACCCCCCGAGGCGTGCTGCCCCGCCCGCGAGCCGCAGCCTGAGAGCCTGCCGCCGGCGGATCAGCCGGCAAAGCCCGGCCACCAGAGCGAATCGACGCCGGCACGGCCGCGTTCGCTCGGCGACCGCTATGCGATCGATGCGACGCTCCCGAGCCCCGAATGGATTCGCGTGCCGCCGGAGAGGATCGGCATCCACGCCGACGCGGTGATCGTCAACGAAAAAACGTCGGCGATCATCGGCATCAGATTGATGAATCCCGAAGGGGCCCCGGCGCTCGGCGCCGCGCTCTTTGCGGGAGCGGTCACCGAGGCCGGCGCAAAAGTGTCGAAGATCGCCGTCGCAAAGGACGGATCCGAAGCGCACTTCACGCTCTCGGACAACGGTGCGAACGGCAAGCCGATAAAGGGAAAAATTGTCGTGAAGGTTTCTGACAAGCCCGACGCCATGCTGTTTTTCCGCTCGATGTGGCCCGCGAGCGCGAACAAGCGATCGCTGCGCGACTTCGACGCGATCGTCGCGAGCGTCACGCTCAAAGAGAAACCGCCGTCCGCCAAGAATTCGGACGAGGAGTGAACGTCTCAACCCCGACACTGCGTCGGGGTTTTATGTATGGAATTTCCGCAGTTCCCGACGGTGCGCGCGGTGGTCCGGAATGGCGCGTTCAAGCAGCGCCCAGAATCGCGGGGAATGGTTGAATTCCGCGAGATGGCACAGCTCATGGGCGACGACGTAGTCGGCGAGATGCGCAGGCAAAAATGCGATCTTGTAATTGAAATTCAAATTCCCCTTCTCCGAGCAGCTCCCCCAGTTCCGTTTCAGATTTTTGATGAAGATCCGCCCGTACCGGAAACCGTAGAGGGCATTGAATCGCTCAAGCCGCCCGCACACGAGCGCCCTCGCCCGTTCTTTGTGGCGCAGATAGGTGCGGCGGTCGCGCGGCAAGACGTAGCAGAGGAACGGGTCGTTCATTGCGAACAGCCGCCGTCTGGAAAACAGATCGGGCCGATCGCGCCCGGCGATGATGGCGTAAGGACGGGTTGGTTGCCGGGGAGCGCGCCGGACGGGGCATTCGGCGTCGCGAACAGGCCGGCGGAGAACATCGCATAGACGCGCCGGAGCTTGGCGACGTACAGCACCGTCTCCTGGCGCAGACTGGAACGCCTGATCGACGCGATCTGCGCGATTGCGGCCGCGCGGTCGCTCCGCGCGCTCGCGATCGCCGCCCTAATCTTTGCGAGCTGCGCGGCGCCGACGCTCGTCGCTTGCCGCCGCAGACTCGCGATCCTCGATGCGAGCGAGGAAGCGGTCGATTGCGCGCTCGCCAGATGATCCGCGCGCGCGGCCGCCCATCCGTCGCCCCAGGTCGCGTACGCGCGGCGCACGCGCGTGGAACCGCCGTTGTACGCGGCGGCGAGGAACGCGGCGATCTTCGATTTGTCCGGGTCGAGCGCGATCGCGCGGATCGCGGGCGGCATCCCCGCGAGGTTGGAATCTAACAGCGCAACCTGCGCCTTGATCGCATTGCGATGATCGCCCATCCCGGCCGCGAAATCGGGAATCAAGCCGAGGGACGGCCACGCGCGCACGATCAGCGCGTACGTCGAGGGGATGAACTGCACGAGCCCGCGCGCGCCCGCCGTGGACACGGACGAGTCGAACGCGTCGTCGCGGTTCACCGCCAATTTCACGAGGAACGCGCCGACGACGTGTTCGGGACTCAAATCGCTCAAAAGCGGATGGTAATCGGCGTGCTCGATCACGACGATCGACTTGAGCAGATACGGATCGGCGACGTCGGCGAGCAATTTATCCGGGAACGCCCGCGACCGCACTCCCTCGTTTCGCAGATCGTCGAGCGCGTCGCGGATGAGGTATGAAAGATAATCAGAACCGGCGGTGAGCACGTCCGGCGTAAAAAACTGTTCGTCATACGGAACGTACATCACGTCGCGGGCGTCGTACGCCACCCGCCGTTTCGTCAGACGGACGGTGGCGATCGTCGGCGTGATCACGCCGACGACGATGCTTCGGCTGCCGTGCGGCATCGCGTACTGCGTCGCGACGCCGTTGTTGTACGCGACGGTGATCGCCGGCGCGCCCGGCGTCGTCACGGTGAGGATCCCGTGGCTCTTCCAGCCGGAAACGAGCGTGATCGCGTCGGTGTCGCGGTTCCATACCGCGAGTGTCACGTCGATCGGACCGTACCCGCCCTTGAGGCGGTACGGCTGCGCTCTCGACGCGATCCTTGCCTGGAGCACCGGCGCGAGCATCGTCTTCGCGCGCGCGACCGCGTCGAGGATCGGCGACGATGGCGCGGTCTGGGCGAACGCCGGCATGCCGCCAAGCAGCATGCTCGCGGCGATGATCGCGATCGCGGCGTGACGGAGGAGTCGCATAAATGTCCGTCAATTTTCCCGGAAATCGCGCGCGTTGTCAAACAAAAACCCTCCGCATCGCTGCGGAGGGTTTGTTTGTTCGTCTTAGAACTGTCGGGGACCGAAGTTCTGACGACGTGCGCGGTTGCAGTCACGGCAGTACACCGGGCGGTCGGACTTGGGCTCGAAAGGGAGCTCCTTGATGTCCGTACCACACTCAGCACACTTGAGACCGAGCGCCGACACGTCGACGAGCTGCCGGGGGCCGAAGCCGCCCTGGCGATTGTCGAAGGCCATACGTTGGATGTTGCCCGCGTAATTTGCGGGTTGTGTTGTGAATAACCGACCTTTATCGGTTGTGTCGTAGACGTGGGGCCTTCGCGCGCGTCTTTCGACGCTTTGACTCCGGTCCTCGTTTCTCCGTCGTACCGTGGCGGCAGTGTAGCACAACCCGGGAAAATTGTCAAGAGCCGCTTATCGCTCTTCCTTAAGCTCCTTGCGAACCCGTTTGCCGATAAAATGCGAAACGACGAGGAACGCCACGATCGCCGCCGCGAGCGCGATCTCCACGAACCGAATCTCCCGTTTAAGCAGCGTGAGCGAGGCGCTCGAGAAATAGCCGAGTCCGCCGATGATCGCGACCCACAGCGCGATCGCCGGAACGTCGCTCGCAAAAAACACCTTCGGCCGGACGCCGGTCGCGCCGGCGCGTACGAGCGTCGGATGATTGAAGCCGTACACGAATTTGGAAATGAAGATCGTATGGAACGGCCTGCGCCGTAGATGCGCGTCGAGCGGACCGCCGAACCGGTCGAAAAATCTCGACACCGGCGTTCCTGACGAAGGACTGATTTTCCGTCCGAGTGCGTACCACAGCGCGTCACCGACGATCGCGCCGGCGATGATGACGCCGAGCATGTCGAGCGGGTCGAAAAATCCTTGGCTCGTCAAGAACGCCGCCACGAAAATCAGCATCTCGCCCTCGAAGAACATCAACAGGAAGATGATGAGGTAGCCGAGCGGCCGCCACGCGGTCAAAGAATGTAAAAGGATGGATTCCATACCTCAAGCGCGGGAACGATCTCTTTGAACGCTGACGAACAGGAACGACACGACGGTGATCGCTAAAAAGTAAAAGCTGTACGTCGCCGAGAGTTCGGCGAGTTTGGGAAGCGAGAGAAGCAGGAAGAACGGAGACGCGGCGAGGAACGCGAGCGCGAGCGCGGCGTTGATCCGTTCATCGATCACGGAAAACGGGATCGCGACGAGCGCATAGACGAGGAACAGGAAATCGATCAATTGGATCCCATGTACGAGGGCGAATCCGGCGGTCAGAACGGCGAGCGCGATTTTGACCAGCGTCTTTTTCGGCGTGCGCCGCGCCTTCGCCAGCACGGCAACGGGAAACTGCAGCAGCGATTTCAATTGGGTCGCGGCGATCAGTCCAAAAACAACGACGCTCGCATGGAACGCCGGCCAGTAGAAGAACGCGTTCCACGTCGGACTGAATTGCGCGATCGCCAACGAGAGAAGATAGAAAACGAGCAGCGCAGGATACGCCTTCGCGACTTCAACCGCGAAATCCGCGAAAATGACGGAAAATTTATTTTGCGGCGACCGCATATATTTTCAGAGTCGGGAGATCGGCGACGAGCTGAAGATCGTGCACGTCGTCCAGGAACCCATACGAATTCCAATCTGTTTCCTTGGCGAGGATGACGTACGAAATGCCGAACGGATTCGCCGTAAGCAGATCGGATCCCCCCTTGCTCGCGAGCCACGCCGCGACGGCGACGCCTTCAATATTTCCGCTGTTATCCTCGATATCGCCCCATTCCATGTTCGTCCCCTGGATCACCGGGCAGCGGAAGTAATCCCGCGCGGGATTCGCGACGACGTTGCCGATCCATCCGAACCGCATGTACATGTGCCATGGAAGGAAGAGAATTTTGCCGCGGCAACCGTTCTGGGCGATGAATGCGTCCGCCGTCCGCCAATCGTCCGGATATGGCGTCGGCGACACCGCGCCGTTCATCCCCCACAACATTGTCGGCGCCTGCATCACGATGAACGCCGCAAGAAAAATCGCGGACATTCCCCTGTTCGCCCGAACGATCGCGGTCTTGATCAGCCGATTGATCCCCCACGAAAGGAAGATGCCGTACGCGAGCACCTCGACCGCGACCCATTTCTGCGTTTCGCGCAGGCCGCTGTAGAACGGGACGTGATCGAACAGCCAGAACGTCGCTTCGCGGCTCGTCGGCAACCGGATTCCGACGGCGAGAAACACGGAAAGGGCCCCCGCCGCGGCGATCGCGATCGCGACGGGGCGGCGTTTGCGATCGCGCAACGCGTCGAATAGACCCCAGAGCATCAGCGGGAGCAGAAAGAAAAAGCTGCGCCCCCAATTCTCTTTGAACAGGGTGAGATCGGGATAACGCAGCTGGTCCTTGCCCCAGAAACCGGACATCAACACGACGTTTATCAATGCATCGGCGCCGGTCTTACCCGACGTGCGGAACGCTTCCAGATCGGCATGCGTGATATTCGGCACCGCGGTATTCACGCCGAGCGCGCGTCCGAGCAACCAGTTCGCGTTCAGCGCGAGAACGCTCAGGCAGCCGAGTCCGAGCGTCGTCAGAAGCGCCTTCGTCCGATGTTTCGGATCCGCGAGATAACTGGCGAACCACGCGAACGACGTAAGTCCCGCAAGAAAAACGAAATGCGGCGCGAACTGGATCGCGAGGCCGAACCACACCGCCGCGATCAAAATTCCGCGCCGCGTGGTCCGTTCTCCTTGCGACAGCGCAAGCAGCTCGGCGACGCCGCAGAAAAACAACCCCATCGCCAGCAACAGATACACCTGGCCGTACCCCAACCGATCGTAGACGAACGGATTGAACAGGAAGAACAGCCCGGCGACGAACGCGAACCGGCGATCAGCGATGCACCGCCGCGCGATCCGTTGTCCGCCGACGAAGACGACCAGCAACACCGCGCTGATGAACAATTTCTCGACGAAATCCGGCGGCATCGCGAACGACAGCACCCGCATCGCGAGCGCGGGGAGAAAACTGTTCCGCCACCAATCCACGGGCGCATTCGGTCCCCAGGCAAAATCGGTAAAAAAGAGATATCCGGGTTTCAAAAACCATGGGAGGGTGATGGCGAGGATCGTGATGATGTTCATACCAGGAACCGTTTTGATGGACGCGCAAATGCCGCGATGACGGCGATGATGAAAAACAGAAATCCTATACCTGCGCCGAGCCAAACGAACGCTTGCGGACGATACGTCATAGTGATTGTCGCTCCCGTCAGATGATCGGATGGAAACGTGATGAATCCCGCCTCATTCCGCTCCGCCGGGACGCCGCGATCGACCAGAATGCGCCACCAGGCTGGTGAGGCTTTGTACGCGCTCCATCCCGGAGCGTAGTTCTCGGCAAAATTAAGATAGTGCGCAGGTGCGTTCAATGTGACATCGTACCGCGTTGCCGAACGGATGGCGTAGCGCGCCGGAGAGAATGGAACGTCTTGCGAAAGCGATAACGGCGCATCGGTCGCGTACACGAACGGCCGGGCATCGGGATTTTCATACAGCGTGATCCCCTCGATTCCCGTGTCGACTTTCTTCAGATACGGAAGCGAATCGAGGGCGGCGACGAATTGCTCCCTCGGCGCGTAAAAACGATACGGATCTCCGCTCACGTCATCAGTCGGCGGAAGATAGACGTAGCGCACGGCGCCGAGGTCGAGGAGGCGAGGCGTCCGCGGGTCGGCAAACGATTCCGCACCAATCGGAAACGACTGCGATGCGAGCTGCGCGACGCCGCCGTCAAGAAGATTGAGTTGGGCGATGAGATTCTCATTTGCCGTCCGCGGCGTCGACAGACTGTACGCGCGCCAATCAACATTTCTCGGCACGCCGATCGTTCGGAAACCGCGCGCATGATCCTCTACAAAAGCGTCGACCGCCAGGCCCACATCGGACGTCGCGCGAGAAACGAACATCGCCCCGATGCGACCATCGATGAGCGGCAGCGTATTCGGAAGAAAGAGCGTGATCGCCGCGAGAAAAACGATCATGCCGGCTGCGCGGCCTCCGAGATATCGCGGACGCCACGAGACGGCGGCATCGACGAGGGCGGCGATCAGGCAACCGTAGCCGAGCGCGATCAGCACATAGAATTTGGTCGCTTCACGAAAGGCGGAAAATCCCGGGACGTGCCTGAAAAGCCAGTCATACACGTTCGCGAACGGTGGCTCCGCCTGTTTTGCGAGAAAGACGCCGATGATCGCGATTGCGGCAAAAAATAACACCCGTCCGTCGCGACGTCGTGCGTATAGCCCCGCGAGCGCAAGCGCGGGAATCGCCCAGAACGCGGCCGGTATCGACTGAAGCTGGAACCATACGGGCTGCGCGCCGTTCCAGAACGGATGAAACAGCGTGAGCGCTGCGGAAAGATTCGAAAACTGATCGCCGAACAATCCTCGGTCCAGCACAGTATTATCTGTAAGGTTCCCTGCCGCGAGCGACGGCAATATCCAGAACGCATTCAGCGCCGCAAACAGCGAAAAAATCGCCGTTGCGAAAACGAGCGGTTCGCGTCGTTTTTTCGTCGCCGCGGCGAACGCCGCATACGCCGCGAGAATCGGCGCAAAAAGGTACGCGATCCGGAAATCGACGAAGCCGCACACGGCGAGGGACAATGAAGAAAGTAACGTGAAGCGACGAGATTCTCGGTCGCACGCCTCCATGAAGGCCCAGAGCGCGAGCATACCGAACGCGGCGGCGACGGTGATCAATTCGTGGCCCTGGGTGTCGATCGCGAGGAAATACGTGTTATAGGCGAAGACAATCGCGCCGGCGATGCCGCCGAGGACTGACCCGGCGACTTTTTTGGCAACGAGATAACCGGAAACAGGCAAGAGCAGCATGATCGGCCAAAAGACGAGAAATTTATCGGAAACGTCCTGACCGAATCCGAACCGCGCGAACATCCCGTACGCCGTATCGAGCGGCGCGCGCCACAGCAGAATGTTCGGCTTGCCGAAGCCGTGCCAGCCGTCCCACGCCGAAGGCATCATCCGCTCCGCGAGATAGGTAATGCCGTTATATGACCAGTCGCCGAAAAAAACGAACAGATTGAAATTCATCCAGCGCCAGTAAATGCCGCAGGCGAGAAGAAGTAAGGCGATGGCCGTAAGGGACCGACGATTCAAAAATCGCATAGTCAACGCAGAATTTGTTCCAGGATTTCTATGTTGCGGTGCGCTGCGATCTTCATCGCCGCCGCCTTTTCTTTGAGACGATTCGCTTGCTGTTCTCTTTCGGCGCGTAAACGGTCAATCGCCGTAAGAAGTACGTCTTCAAATCCGGGACGCGCTTCATCCTCCACGGAAAAAACATAAGAAGAATCATAATCCAACATTCGTGCCAGTCCGACGAATTTCGGGGCATCCCCTATTGCGATAAACGGCGTCGCACGCGTACTTGCGAAGATGAGCGCATGCATCAGTTCGGAAATTATAAACTCGCATTGTCCGTACAACGATACGAGCG
>CAZAPV010000005.1:0-33747 GCA_964487195.1 uncultured Gammaproteobacteria bacterium
GCCGCGCGGCGTACGGCGGAACGGGGCGGCGCCGGGGCAAGGAGCGCAAGCGCGCCGCCGAGCGCGCCGATCGCGACGACGAGCTGCGGAGAGATCGCGGTCGCCGCGATCCCGGGAAGGAAGAATTCGCTTACCGCGACGAGCACGAGAAGCGCCGCCGCGGCGACGTACGCGGCGCGGCCGATCTCTGCGAGGTGCGGAAAAAACGATTTCGCGTCCATACGGCCATTGTACATCATTCCGGCGATTCGCCGAATGACCGGCCGGTCGATGAGATCAGCAGCGGCGCGCTCGGCGGCGAGAACAGTTCCAGGAAACGAGGAACGATATCGCCGAGCGTGAGCGCGCTCCTGCGCATCGTGAACGTGAGCGAGGCGACGCGGATCCCCGGCGCGCTGATCGCGAAACGGTACGCGCCATCTTTCGTCCGCGCGAGATTTTTCACGTCGAACGTCGCCGACGCGACGGAGAAACCGCCGTCGCGTTCGGGGATGACCGGCTGGCGCCGCGGCTCGAACGGCCGCGGATCGAAGTAGTCGTCTTTGGAAAGCGCGAACGCGCCGTCGGTTTGCAAAAACAGGTCACGTTTCGGCGCGGTAACCGCCGCGAGCGCGGACGGCGCGATCTGCGTCATGTACCGCACGTTCGGTTCCGCGATGTCGAACGGCGCGCCGCCGACCGCGACCGTCTGGATCCCCTCGGCGTGCGGGGTGCGCGCGGAGAGCGCGCTCCCGTCGGTCCAGACGGTGACCGGATCCGCGTGCGGCCGGTAGCCGACGACGTCGCCGAGATCGATCGCGTCCAGGAAGACGAGCTTGCGCTCGTGCGTGCGAATGTCCCGGATGAACAGGTCGCTCGTCGTCGTGAACTCGATCTGATACGCGTCCTCGGCCGGATGCGGCACCTCGACCGCGATCGTGCGGAGCGTCGACGCGCGCTGATCGTCGGCCGCATCGCCGTCGTCATCGAGCTTCGCGCTCGCGATCGCCGGACCGCCGACGCCGCGTTCGACCGTCACGAACGCCGGATCCGCGCCGGGGGCGCGATTCATATCCTGCACCGTGAACGTGAACGACAGCGGCTCGCCGCGGACGAAGACGAGCATCCGCTGATGGCCGCGCAGCGACACCGGGAGGTCCCGTTCGGCCGGCAGCGGGGAATACGCGGGGGGCGATGCCGGCGCGACGATCCGGTCCGTGACGCGCGTTTCGAGCGGCCGCATGTCGAACTGGCTGTCGAGCGACGAGGAGAGCGCGCCCAGTTCGACCGTGCGCTGATCGGGGTTCGCATATCGGAGCGTGGCGGTGATCCGGTCGAACGTCGCCGGCGGCGCGAGATCGACGTACACCGGATCGTCGATGACCGGCGTCGTGACTGCCCCGTCCGTCTTCGCCGCGTCACCGAGCCGCTTCGACGGCTTCGGCGCGGAAACGAACGGCGCGGCGCGCTGGAGATCGGTCGTCGTCGAAAGCGTGCCGCTCGGAATGAGCGCGTTCGACGCGATCGCGGCGGCGCCCGCGAAAAATCCGAGTGCGGCGGCGGCGCGGACGATCAGTCTGAAACGGATGGTCGGCTGTATCATATCCATAGCTCACTTTGCCAGTCGATCGATGCGATACAACGTTCCCTCGACGGTCGCTTCGACCGGCGAGATCGCGAGTCCCTGCGGCGCGAGCGTCGTCTGCCGCAGATACGCGAGATCCGCCGGCGGCAATGCGAGGCCGAAGTAATAAACCGGGATGCGAGCGACGAGCGCGCCGAGCGCGGCATACGTCGCGTCGCTGCGGAGCGGGACGATCACCGACCGTTCCGGAAAAACGTATTTATCCGCGCGGTCGACGATCACCACCGCATCCGGCGGCGTGCGCGCGACGATCTCCTTCGCTGCGGCGTCGTCGCGGATCAACGCGTCGCGCATGGCGAGCAGCCCTTCGTCTTTCGCACCAAACACGGTGACGCCGCTCGCGGCGGCGACCGCAAACAGCACGAGTACGAGGATCACGGTTTGCCGCCGCGGCGCCAATCTTGCGGCGATCGCGTCGAGCGCGATCGCGATCGGCACGGTCGACGCGGCGAAAATCGGGAGCCAGTAACGCAGATACGACGAACCGATCGTCACCGCGTGCGGATCCGGATTGTCATGGATCGTCCAGCTGCCGTAGAAAAAAACGAGGTACGCCGATGCGACCGACGCGACGATGAAGAAATTCTTGAGCGCGGCCGGCAACGGCCGGCGCCGAGCGGCAAGCCACGCGACCGCCGCGCCGACGATGAGCGACCACCAGCCGAAAAATGCGACGCCGTACGTCCATGCATTTTCGATCGCGGTGCGCGGCGCGAAACCGAGCGGAAAAAGGATCGGCGCGAGCGGACCGAGCAGCGCTTCGCCGCGGCCATGCAGCGTCCCGACGACCGGCGCGCCGACGGCGCCATAGCCGGTCGCGACGTAGCTGCCGTATAGCGTCTTGTTCAGGAAAAGGAACGGCGCGAAGGCGAGCGCAGCGGCAGCGAAGAACGCGATCGTCCGCAGCCACGGGATCCTCTTGTAATTGCGCGCCGCGAGCGCGGCGATCCCGAGCGCCAGCCAATAGATTTCGGACGTCCGCGTCGCGAGCGCGAGTCCGAACAGCGCCCCGGCGACCGCGCCGCTGCTCCGCCGCAGCGGGGTCGCGAAAAAACACCACGCCGCCGCGAAGAGAAGCGTCATGAACAACACGTTCGGGAACAGCGGTCGCGATGATTCGTACCACCACGCCGGCTCGATGAGCAGCAGCGCGCCGGCGAGCGTTCCCGCGCGTTTGCCGAAAAAATGCGCGACGAGCGCGCCCCAAACGACACCGCCCGCCACGGCGAAAAACGCCGTGAAATACGGCACCGCGGCGAGGCCGAAGATCGCGGCGAGTCCGCCGTACAGCACGATCAGTCCGAGAAAACCGCCGGGGACGAGCAGATCGTCCACGACGCGGACGCTGCGCGGATGCACGATCCCGGGCGCGATCAGATTCAGCGGATCGAAATGCCAGAGCTTCCCCGTCGTCGCGAATTCCCGGACGAAGAAGCTATTCGATGCCTCGTCCGGCGAGCTGAACCGCGGCGGCGCGGCGAGCGGGATGAACGCGTACGCGAAAAAAAGCGCCACGCAGGCGAGGACGGCACCGATGACGACGGGACGTTCGGAGCGGTTCATTTGATGCGGGTGAGGACGCTCACGATCGCGAAGGCGAGTGCGAGCCCGAGCGTGCCGGTCGAGAGGTTGACGAGCAGGTCCAGTTTGAACCAGAGCGCGAGGAGCAGCAAGCCGATCCCGACCACTTCGGCGACCATCTTGCTTTTGCCCCAGATGTTCGCCGGTTCGACCGCGCCGCGACTTTTTCGATACCATGCGATGGCGATGATGGCGATTTCGACCGCGAGCAGCGCGAAACCGATCACCGCGTTGACGTGCTCGAGCACGATCACGAACAGCACCGAACCGATCAGCAGCTTGTCGACGATCGGATCATGGACGATCCCCCACTCGGTGATCTGCCGGCGGACGCGGGCGAGCGCGCCGTCGAACCAGTCGGTGAGCGCGGCGAAAAGAAACAGCGGCACGCCGACGGCGTAATCGCCGCGGTGGAGGAAAAACAATACGAACGGGATCAGCAGCAATCGGAGAACGGTGAGGTGGTTCGGACGGACGAACCGCGGAAAGAGCGGCGCGAGCGCGTACTGGAAGGCGCGGTCGGAAAACGAAAGTCGGATGTCGCGGTTCCAATGATCGGAAAACATAGTGTACAATGGTTGCGATGACATCGAGAATCTCACCGAACTATAGCGCATTTTTGGCGGTCGCGACAGCCGCCGCGGTCGCGTCGCTCGTCGTCCCGCTCTGGATCTGGATCCGCGTCGCGATCGCCGCGGCGTACCTCATCAGCGCAGGAATCGCGGTCGGCGACGCCGCGCTGCCGGACGAACCGCCCGCGTGGCGCGCGTTTTTCGGGACGCTCTGTTTCCTCGCGGCGACGATCGCCGCCGGCGCCGCGCTCTACTACGTCGCGGATCTCGGGATGTTCATGACCGCGCTGCTCATCGTCGGGATGGCGATCGCGGCGCACGGCTGTCGGCGATTCGCGGCGCGATCCGAAACCGCGCGCGCATCGTCTGCGACGCCGAAACGCACGGCGCGCGACGCGATCGGATTGCTCCTCGCCGCGATCGCTTCCGCGCTTGCCATAGAAATCATGACGCTGCTCGCCGCCGCGGCAACCGAGGGATCGATCCGATCGCCGTGGGATGTCGCGCCAAAACTGGTGTTCGTCATCTTCTTCATCGCCGTCCTTGGCGCGTTCGCCGCCGCGTGGGGCGATCTCGCGCCATCCGCCGCGCTCGTCCCGCTCGCGCTGCTCGCGTTCGTCGCGACAACCGTCGCCGCATTCGTCTACGCGATCGGCTTCGGCTTCGATCCGTTCATCCACCACGCCACCGAAGCGGCGATCCTCGCACACGGCTCGATCTCGCCGAAGCCGCTGTACTACCTCGGCCATTACGCGCTCGTCACCGTGCTCGCGCGGCTGCTCGCGGTCGCGCCAGGCGCGATCGACACGTTCGTCGCGCCGGTCGCGTTCGCACTCGCCGCGCCGTGCGCGTACTGGAGTGTGCGCCGCGCGTTCGGCTGGTCCGCGGCCGTCGCCGCCGCCGCGTCGTTCATCCTCCTGCTCCTTCCGCTCTCGCCGTTCGTCCCGACGACGCCGCAAGGATTCGCCGATGCCGTCTTCCTGATCACCGCGTTTCTCGCGCTCGCGGACGCGTTCCCCCGTCCGTTGCTGTTCCTGCTCGCCGCGGCCGCGGCCGCGATCCATCCGCTCGCCGGGATCCCGCTCGTCGTCTTCCTCGCGCTCCGTTCGCTCCTCGCCGCGCGCAAGCCGCTCGCCGCCGCGGCGGTGATGGCGCTCGGCATGATCGCGCTCCCGGTTCTCTTTCTCCTGCACGCGAAACTGTCCGGCGTCGGCGCGACGCTCGACGCCGCGGCGCTCGGAAACGGCGCGGCGATCATCGAAACGCTCCAACCGGCGCCGACAATCACGCGCCAGTACATGGCGGTGTTCGATTTCGTTTATTCATGGAAAGCGATCCGAAATCTCGCGCTGCTCGCCGCCGGCCTCGCCGGCGCCGCGCTGTTGTTCCGAAAAAAGAAGACCGCGCTCGCCTACCCGCTCGCCGCCGCGGTGCTGCTCGCCAACTGGGCGCTGCTCAACTCCGTGGTGCGATTTCCGTTCCTGATTTCCTACGAACGGTCGAATTACGCGGACCGGCTGTTCGAACTCGCGGTGTTCCTGCTCGCGCCGTGCGCCGCCGCCGCGTTCGGCATGCTGCTCTTGCGGGCGCGGGAAAGTTTTCCGACGCTCCGGATCGGCGTCGCCGTCCTCGTCGCCGCGCTCGCGACGAGCTCGCTGTATCTCGCCTATCCGCGCCGCGACAAATACGAAAGCAGCCGCGGCTGGTCGACGAGCGCCGCCGACGTCGAAACGGTGCGGCGCATCGACGCGGACGCCGCCGGCGCGGACTACGTCGTCCTCTCGGATCAAGCGGTCTCCGCCGCGGCGGTGCGCGAATTCGGTTTCAAAAAATATTACCCCTCCCGCGACGCCGCGCATCCGGGCCTGCTGTTCTTCTATCCGATCCCGACCGGCGACATTCTCTATCAAAATTTCCTCGACATGAATGACGCGAAAGGCGCGGAATCCGTCGCGCGCGCCGCGATGAACGAGACCGGCGCGAACACCGTCTACTACGTCGTCTCCTACTATTGGTGGGACGCGCTTCCGATCATCGTCTCCGCGAAACGCGAGGCAGACGGATGGTGGAGCGTGCGCGACAAGGATTTCGTCTTCAAATACGTCCGCAAACCCTAATCGGCGTACGCGGCGATGAGCGCGGCACGATGCTGATCGATTCCGTACGCCGCGGCGAAGCTGCGCGATTTTTCGCTCAACATCTCCCATTCGGACATCATCTCCGCCGCGCGTCGGATCGCCGCCGCGCAATCATCGATGCCGCCTGACTTGAAAAGAATCCCGCGCCGTTCACCGACCAATTCCGGAATCCCGCCGGTCGCCGCTGCGACGACGGGCGTGCCGCGGCTCATGCTTTCCATGATGACGCCGGGCGCGTTTTCGATCACGAGCGACGGAACGACCGTGAACGACGCGCGATCGTACGCCGCGATCAGATCCGCGCCGCCGAGCTTCCCGAGCATCCGCACGTTCGTCATCCATGCCGCCCGTTCGCGGACGACCGGTTCGATGCTCCCGGTACCGGCGATTTCAAGCGTCGCATTTTGCAGATGCGTTTTCTCCCATGCATCGAGCAATGACAAAATCCCCTTGTGCTTTTCGAGCTGTCCGACGAACAGAAACGCGGCTGACGACGGCCGCACCCGCGCGGTCGTCCGCGCCGATGGTGCAGGATTACGCAGAACGATCCGTCGCGACAACGAAAAAAATCCGTAGCGTCCGTAAAAATCTTTGATGAACTCGGACGGAAAAATAACGGCGTCCGGCGACCCTATCCGCCGCCGCATCAGCGCGGCGTATGCGGCGACCGCCGGGCGGACGAACGGGGAAAAATTCCCGGCTGGCGGAATGAGCCCGGACGGATGGACGAGCTGCACGTCGTGTACCGTGTGCACATGACGGACGCCGCGTTTCCGTATGACGCTCGGAATCAAAAATCCGAGTCCCATCAGGTTGTGCGTATGCACGACGTCCGGTTTTTCCGCGTCGAGAATGCGATCGAATATTTTCGCGCTTCCGACATTCCACGTATCCAATAGATGCCAGACGAAACGCGCCGGCCACGCGTGCAGATTGTCGTCGGAATAGAAATAAACGTTCGGCGGACGGTAACGGATGACGCGCGGCGCGGCGCCCATCTCGACGGTTTTTCTTTCACGACCGGCAGTCACGATGACGACGTCATGGCCCGCCGCGGCGAGAGAGCGCGCCTCGGCTTCGACGACGCGCTCGGCGCCGCCGCGCGCCAACTCCCCGTACAGATTCGAGACGAACATGATTTTCATAGCAGCGCGGCGATGATGTCGCGAAGTTTCTCTTGCCGTGCCGCATCGCCGTACTCCCGTTCCGTCATGGCGCGCGCGTTCGCCGCCATCCTCTGCCGCAGCGCGTCATCCCCGAGAATCGCTGCCATCCGCGCGGCGAGCGCCGCCGCGTCTCCCGGCGGCACGAGCGCGCCGGTCTCCCCTTCGCGCACGATCGTGCGCACGCCCGGAAGATCGGACGCGACGACCGGCGCCCCGCTCGCCAGCGCTTCGAGCGCGGCGATGCCGAACGCTTCGGAACGATCGAGCGACGGAAACGCGAACAGATCCGCGAGGCGGTAATACGCGGGAAGCGCGTCATCGCTCACGCCGCCGGCGAAGACGACGCGGTTCGCGACGCCGAGCTCTGCCGCGCGCGCCTCGAACGCCGGACGCAGATCGCCGTCGCCGACGATCACCGCGCGGCTCGCGGCGAGCGCGGGCGACGCCATCGCGTCGAGCAGCACCGGGATCCCTTTGAAATAGTGCGCGCTGTCCAGACCGCCGACGAATACAACGACGCGATCGGTGTCGGCAAAGCCGTGGCGCCGAAGCAGCTCGGTCGGTTTCGGACCGGGCGAGAAGCGGTGGAGGTCGATCGACGGCGCAAGCGTGCGGAATCGCGACGGATCCGCGGCGATAGGCGGCGCGAGCTTCGACGACCGCGCGTACTCTTCCGTCGTCACGAGCACGCGGTCAGCGGCGCGGACGATCCGCGGCATGACGAATTTCGCATGCGCCGCGAATATGGAACGAAAAAATCCGCTCCCGACGACGTCCATGTGGTACGCGAGGACGAGTTTCGCCCTCCCGAACGGTTTGGCGAACGCGAGCGGTTCCGCGCCGCCGAAGAACGGGTAATGCAAAATGATGAGATCGAACGAGCGGACAAGCGGCATCACGCCGGGGACGAACGCCGCGTTGCCGTATCGCAGCCACGCGCGCAGTTCGTGCACGGCGTACGACGGATCCGTCGCCGCGCCGCGCGTCGGCGTGAACACGTGGACGTCATGGCCGAGCGCGGCGAGCTGCCGCGAGTCGAGTTCGGCGACCTTGCCGATCCCGCCGCGATACGGCGGAAAGGTCGGCGTGACGACGGCGATCCGTTTCTTCATTGCCGTTTCTCCGCGTCCTTCAGTCCGATCTTCCTGACGACGACGGTGATGTCATGATCGAGCTTTTCGAGGCGGAGGAAAATGCGAAAGACGAGATAGTACAGCACCAGGATCGCGACGTAGATGACGGCGTCCGCGCCGCGGCCGACGCCGACGAGCGCCGCGAATCGGGACGCGGTCTGCGGCAGAAGCGCCACGAGCGCGATCGCGATCCAAACGACGAGCCAGAGCGCGAGCCGGCCGATGCCGAGCGAACCGTCGCGAAAACGCGCGACCGCGCGGGTGAGCGCGTACGCGGCGAACGCGACGATGATGATCTGGATGAGCGGCATGCTATTTCATCACCCGCCGGAGCAGCAGCCGTCCGGCGGTTTTCAGACCGACGACGAATCCTTGTCCTTTCGAAAGCGAGTAATCGGTGTAAATCGGCACGATCGGCACCTCCGCGAACCGCCAGCCATGCCGTTTGATCTCCTTCACGATCTCCGACGACACCTCCATCCGGTCGCAGCGGATCTCGAGTTCCTCCGCGGCGCGGCGCGAGAACGCCCGCAGGCCGGACTGGCTGTCCTGCACCCACAAGCCGAACAGCGCGGCGGTGAGCGCGTTGCCGATCCAGTTCGCGGCGCGGCGGGAGAGCGGCATGCGGCCGCGTTCGGCGACGCGGGCGCCGAGAACGACATCGGCGCTCCCCTGTTCGATCGGCGCGACCATGCGCGGAATGTCCTCCGCGCGATGCTGCCCGTCGGCGTCGAACGTCACGACGGCCTCCGCGCCAGCGGCGAGCGCCGCGGCGACCCCGGTCGCGATCGCCGCGCCGAGTCCGCGATTGACGATATGCCCGACCACCTCCGCGCCGGCTTCGGCGGCGACGCGCGCGGTCCGGTCGCGCGAACCGTCGTCCACCACGATCACGCGGTCGGCGTACGGGACGAGCGAACGCACCACCGTGCCGACGGCGGTCTCCTCATCGTAGGCGGGTACCACGACGACGACGCGCATGGGACTATTTCGCGAACGGCGGTTTGAGAAGGCCGCGATTGGCGACCGTGTATTCGATCGATTTTTTGAGTCCCTGTTCGAGCGAGACGAGCGGCAGCCACCCGAGCTGGTCCTTCGCCTTGGTGAGATCCGGCAGTCCGAGCGGGGTCATGAAGGCGAGCGGCGGCTCGAACGTCACCTTCGATTTCGAACCGGTCATCTCGATGATCTTTTCCGCGACGTCGACGATCTTCAGATCGTAATCGCTGCCGATGTTCACCGGCCCGATATCCGCGGAGAGCTGCATCAGCTTGATGATCGCGTCCACGACGTCGCTCACGTACGCGAGCGAGGAACGGAAATTCTTGTCGCCGTACACCACGAGATCCTTGCCGTCGATCGCGTTCAGGATGAAATCGGAGATCATCTGGCCGTCGAACAGCGGCATGCGCGGACCGTACGTGCGGAAGATGCGGCCGATGCGCGCATCGACGCCGTGGATCTGGCGATACGTCTGCGCCATCGTCTCGGCCCAGCGCTTCCCTTCGTCGTAGCAGCCGCGATCGGTGAGGTGGTCGAACGCGCCGTATTCCTCTTCCTTGAACAGCCGTTCCTCGTCGCGACGCGGGCCGTATACCACCGACGTCGACGCCTGGAAAAATTTCGCCTGGTACTTCACCGCGAGGTCGAGCGCGTTGCGCATCCCGACGGAATTCGCGAGCACCGTCTGCTCGCGGTACTTGTCGAAATTCTTCGCCGATGTCGGACAGGCGAGATGATAGATCTCCTGGATCCCCTGGAATTTCAATTTGAACCTCGCGAGTTCCGGATATTTCTCGAGATCCACCGGTTCGTTCATATCCGCCCGGATGAACTCGAAGTCGGGATTCTTCAGCAGATGCTCGATGTTCGTCTGCGAGGAGGTGACGAAATTATCGATGCAGATGACGCGGTGCTCGACGAGCAGCTTCTCGCAAAGGAACGAGCCGATGAAGCCGGCGCCGCCGGTCACGAGCACGTTTTTCTTCTCGAAGATCGGTTTTTTGGCCATAGGGATGATGACAATAAAGGAAGTATACGTCGCTCACGCTTTGAATGTCCAACGCTTCTGCAGCGCGAAATTCCAGCACACCACGACGGCGGTCGCCGCCAGTTTCGCGAGAATGTCATGCACGTGGACGGCGGTGAGCGCGGAAAGGATGAGCGCGTTCCATCCGAGACCGCCCGCGGCGACGAGAAAAAATTTCGCGCCGCGACGATGGAGCGCGTTCGCGTCCCGTCTGAACGTCCAAAAATTGTTCAGCAGGAAACTCCAGATCGTCGCGACGATGAACGACGCCGCGGCGGCGAGAACGATATGTCCCGCCCAAAAGGCGGACGAACGGGTAAGGGCGATGTAGATGCCGAGATCGATCACGGTGTTCGTCGCGCCGACGACGCCGAACCGCAGCATTTCGCCGAACACCCGTTCCATACTACTCGGTGATCCCGACGCTCACGCCGCCGCCGAACGTCGGTTCGTACGCCTGAAATCGCGCCGGCGCGGCGAGCGGACCGATGGAAACCACGACGAACGGCCTGCGCGTCCGAGGCGCACCGAACGCATACGGGCCGTACACAAGCGGCGCGTCAATGGAAGCGAGCGCGTCGGGACTGAACGCGGCGATGCGCGCGCCGTCGAAACGGTATGCCGTCGCCGATGTGCCGCCGTACACCGGGTGCGCCAGGATGATATCCGCGCGGCCGTCCTTGTCGATATCCGCGAGCGCGAGCGTCGTCCGTGGCGCGCCGCGCGGCGAGAACGAGTAGCGCCACGTCCCCTTCGCGTCGAAGACGCGGACCCGCGATCCGATCCCGTTCGCGACGACGATTTCGTTTTTCCCGTCCCCGTCGACGTCGCCCACGGCGACCGAAACGCCGCCGCGGTACCCGCGATCGAACGCGAAAAATCCGCCGATCGGCTGCCCTTTCGGCGTGAACATGCGCACGTGCGGCCCGCCGCCGGGGCCGGCGCCGGTGATGATCTCATCCGTCCCGTCGCCGTCCAAATCCCCTGCCGCGACGGAAACGCCGCCACGGAAATTTTCCCCGTAGGCGAAAAACTCGCCGATCGGGTTCGCGTTAATGTCGAACTCCCGCACCTGCGGTCCGCCGCCGGGACCGGCGCCGACGACGATCTCCCGCTTCCCGTTCCCGTGAAGATTCGCGATCGCGAGGGAGATCCCGCCTTTGAACGTCGCGGCAAACGCGTTGAAGCCGCGCACGAACAGGCCGTCGGTCGTGAAGAGACGGAGCTCCGTTTCCCGGCCGGGACCGGGAACGGTGACGATGATGCGGGAGCTCGCGCCCGGCGGCAGGAGCGATGCCGTCGCGATCGACGATACGCCCGCCCCGCCGATCATCTGGAGGACGCGATCCACTGCGGCGGCAGCGTCGACTCTGCCATGACCGAGTTTGCCGGCGAACCCGGGATTCTTTCCGTCGATGCTCACCGCAGTTTCCGAAATGGCGTTCATCACCTGCTTCGGCGTGAGCATCGGATCGAGCGCGAATAGCAGTGCGGCGACCCCGGACACTTCCGCCGCCGCGAGCGACGTCCCGTTGAAGTATCCGCCATACGGATTCCCGAACTGCTTCGATCCGGGACGGTACACTTGCGTCGACACCATGTGCGTCCCCGGCGCGCTGATGTCCGTGCACACCGAACCGTCGTTCGAAAAATCCGCTTTCTGGTCGTGGTCGTCGGTCGCGGCGACGCCGAAGATAAAGTTTTCGTCGGAATCGGCGTCGAGGCAGATCGGATAGAGCGGATGCTGGTCCAGATCGGCCGGCTCGCCGCCGTCCGGCGCGTTCCCCGCCGCCGCGACGACGAGCACGCCGGCATCGTATGCCTGCCGAAGCGCGATCGCGAGCTCGTCGCTGTACGCCGACCTCGTGAAGCTCAAATTGATGATTTTCGCGCCGTTGTGCACGGCGTACTCGACCGCGCGCGCGACGTTTTCCTGATCCCCCTTCCCGTTGGAATCGAGCACGCGCAGCGGCATGATCGTCGCCTGCCAGCTCACGCCGGCGATCCCGATCCCGTTGTCCCCGCGCGCCGCGGCGATCCCCGCGAGCACCGTCCCGTGGTTGATGCCGAGCGTCGTGTTGCCGCTCGTGTCCGGCCGCGGGTTATTGTCGTCGTTCACGAAATCCCAGCCATGAACGTCGTCGACATAGCCGTTCCCGTCGTCGTCGATGCCGTTGCCGGGGACCTCTCTCGTGTTCGTCCAGATGTTGTCCTTCAGGTCCGGATGATCGATGTCGACGCCGCTGTCGATGATCGCGATCGTCACGCCTTCGAATCCGAGGCTGCGCGTCCACGCTTCCGGCGCGCGGATCATGTGCAAGTACCACTGGTCCGGAAAGTACGTGTCGTTCGGTATGCGAAGATCGTCCGCGAACACGGGGTTCGCGGCGCAGGATAGCGCGACGGCAAGGACCGCCGCTGTCAGTTGTCGGCGCAGTCGGCTGGTCATTTCGTTTGGAAAGCTCTCGCATCGTAGCAAGACGGCCGCGGACGGGCAACCGAAAACGGCCGCCTTAGGCGGCCGTTCGCGCCTTCGATTACTCGATCCCGTTCATCTGCTCGAAGAAATGGAGGCCGATCGAAATGAAATGCCGGTCGTCGCGCCGCGTTGCGGGAGCGTCGGCCTCGAACACCGACTGTTCGTCGGCGTTCTCGAAGAACGACTCGAAGATCGCGTCCGCCGGCGGCGGCCCTCCGGCGTTGTCGCCGCCGAATTGGCCGTCGAAACGGTTGCTGTCGCCGAACGGTCCTGGTGCTGCGGGAAACATAACACCGGTATCATACCAAATTTTCACGCTCTCGAACAGGGGGAGTTGTCCGCAGCCGAACAAGATTTTTATTCAGGTCGAGTTTTATTCAGATCGCGATGCGATGCGAAAAACGTCAGTCCGACCAGTCCGACGGTCGTCACGGTGGGGAGCCAGTTCGGCAACGCGACGCCGAGCGACTCGAGCGTCATGAAAAGACCGAGCGTGCCGATCGACGTCATCGCGCCGTTCTTCAGCCAGCGATACCGCCCGACCGCGCCGATTCCGCGTATGGTGAGGTCGCGGACGAGCAGCGCGCCGATCCCGTTGCCGATCAGGATCAAGAGCACGTTCGTCGTGAACGCGAACGCCCCAAGCACGCCGTCGATGCTGAACGAAAGATCGAGCACTTCCAGGTACAACAGTTTGGCGATGTCGCTCCCCAGGTTTTCGACGACGTGCTCCTCGCGCTCCGCGAGTTCGCGGAAGCCGTACAGGATGAAGAACACCGCGTTACCGACCGCGGCGGCGAGCATCGCGAGCGGATGCGCGCGCTCGAACCAGAGCACGGCGACGAGCAGCACCGCGGCGACCGCGAAAAACCAGACGCCGTGATGCTCTTTCACCAGTTTGTCCGGGACGAAGTACGGATCTTTCTTCTCGAGGAACAGCCAGTGGAAATACAGGAGGAGAAGGAACATCCCGCCGCCGGCGAGCAGGATGTACGCGCTCGCGTTCATCGCGGCTTGCGTCCGCGGATCGCCGCCGAGCGCCGCCGCGAACGCCTGCGCGATCGTGATCCCCGGCGTCGTGATCCAGACGATGAGAAGCGGGAGCGCGCCGCGCACCACGAGGACCGCGGAGAGCATCCCCCAGACGAGAAACCAGCGCTTCGCCCGCGGACTCATCGTCCGCAGCATGTGGGCGTTGACGATCGCGTTGTCGACGCTGTTCACCGCCTCGAGCAGGATGAGCCCGCAGACGGTGACGAATATCGCGAACATAGCTCACTCGGCGCTCACCGGATCGCCGACGGTATAGTCGGCGAAAAAGGCGTCCGAGAGGTCGTCGATTTTCGTGTTCCAATCAGCGCCATACAGCGCGGCGGCGTCATCCTCGTTCTGCACCCAGCGCAGCGTTCCGTTCGCGGCGACCGCATACACTTTCGGATCGGTCTGCACTTTCACCATCCGGACGCCCGGCCGGTACGTGACGCTCTTGCCGAGGGAGATCGACGCGAGCGTCGCGTCGCTCACCGTCACGACGCCGCTGAAGCTGTCGTACCACGAGTGGAAAATCTTCTCGTTCGGGAATGCGTGGCGTTTTCCGTCGCGGCTGCAATAGTAGACCGCCGCGTTCGACGCGCCTTTGATGAGGACGCCCGGGACGCAGATCGTGGAAGACGCCGCCGGCAGCTCCTGATTGACGTCGATCGACGTCGCGGCGGCGGTCACCGCGGCTGGATCATAATTCAACGTCGGCGGAGCGGACGGCGTCGCCGGCGCGGTTCCTTTGATGGAGAATTTGCCGTCCGTGATATCGAACGCGACGATCCTCCCTTCGCCGGTCAGCCCTTCGATCCGAAGCAATGTGCCGTCGGTCGTGGCGTCCGGCACGGTCCAGTCATAAAACCCCGAATTCTGATCGAGTGAGACGAGCGGCGAAAACGTCGCGCCGCCGTCGGTCGAGAGCGAGAGGCGCGCCTTGGCGACTCCGGTGCCGCTCCCGCTCCAGAAAATCTGTTCGTTCGTCCCCGCTGCGAGCGTCTCGCCGCCGTTCGGCGCGACGAAACTGATCATCGGGGTCGTGTTCGAGCCGCTGTCTTTCGTGGTGCACGGCGTCTGCGAAGGGATGACGGTGACGATCTTCGGGCCGGTGAGCAGCAGCTGATTTTCGAGGTCGGGCAGGACGTTGCACGCCAGCTCGCCGCCGTCGTTCTCGAGCGCGCCCGGCGTCGGCCCGGGGAAACGGACCGCGAACGCCTCCCCTTCTCCCAAGGTGACGGTGAAATGGTCGTTCGCGACGACGATATCATCGCGCTGCGAGCCGGCCATGACGGTGAGCGTCACGCCGATGCTCTGGATCTGCAGCGGCGTATTTTTAAGATATGTGTACGGCGCCGCCGCGAACGCGGGGACGGTCGGGGCAAGCACGATCGCGCAGACGACGAACGTGGGGATGAGACGAAATTGACGCATAAGAAAAGAGAAGAATCAATGGATTCATCATAACAGCAAATATCGCCCCATAACAAACTCCAGCCATCACTCCACCGAATTATCCACAATTCGGGGACAGTCCCCAAACTGTGGAAAAGTGGCTTGCATAAACTTATGCGCACAGTTATAGAAGGCGTCGCCTATGCCGAGGAGCGCACGCCTTGTGGCCACGGACTTACCGCATCACGTCATCATGCGCGGCAATAATCGCCGCCACGTTTTCCATGATGACGCCGACCAGTTGAAATATCTGTCACTTCTCGCGCAAGTAAAAAAGAAATTCGGTTTCAAGCTGTATCATTATGTACTCATGGGCAACCATGTGCATCTTCTGATCGAGGTTGCCGCACGAAATGAGCTTGCCGCCGTAATGCAAGGAATCAATCAACGTTACAGTCTTTGGTACAAGAAAAAATACGGATTCGTTGGACACTTATGGCAAGGCCGATATGCGAGTTTCATTATCGATACGGATGCATATTTGCTTACATGCGGCATCTATATTGAGTTGAATCCCGTCCGTGCTGGTATCGTCGAACGTCCAGAAGACTATCCATGGTCAAGCTATCACGCCTATGCGTTCGATAAGGATGAACCGCTTATTGACGACAACCCGCTCATGCCGAAGACGAAGGAGCGATCGGGAATCTACCGCGAACTGACGGAAGAATGGCGACGATTAAAATTATCCACATAACGGAGACTGTCCCCAAAGTGGGGATAAGAAAAGACCGCCCGGGAGGGCGGTCTTTTCGGTTCCGTTTCCCGAATGAGCGGGAAAGGAGGGTGGGTAGTCGGCAGGTCTTTAGCACCTGTCGAGCCCTACGCTCTTACGAGCGGGTTACGGTCTGCGTGTCCGACGGGAGCACCTTGACGAAGCGACCGTTGGTCCAGTCAAGCGACGGGGCCGGGACAGCGGCCGCGTTGTTGAAGGCGGCGAAGCTGTTGTCAACGGTGTCGTTGTGCGGGACAGCGCTGTTGTCCGACCACAGGAAGTTGTATGCGTCGTCCGCTGCGGTGCCATCGTTGTCATCGATACCGAGATCGATCTCGGCATCCCCGCCGTTGTTGTCGAGCTCACCCGTCACCTGTGCGGCATCGCCGAGCAGGTTCGTGGTGACGCTCTCGCCGGCCTCGTCCGCGCCGACAATTGCCGCGCGCAGATCGTAGGTCTTCGAGGTGCCTGCAGTGATCGTCTCTTCGCTGTCGAAGACGATGTTCACCGTGCAGGTCACGCTGTCCGCGCTCGCGGTGCAGCCAGTGTAGTCAGCCGAGCCGAGGATGTTCGATCCCTGGCCGACTTGCCTGACGCTGGAGTCACCCGAACTGGTGAGCGTGAGGTCGGCACCGCCCAGGACGTCGTTGAGCGCGACGTTGAAGGCGATCTTCTTCACTGCGACCTGGTCCGCACCGTCCGCGCTAACGGTGAAGCGCGAGATCACCTGGGTGCCGTTCGTGAGCGTGGAGCTCGGGAGAGCGACCACGGTCACCGTCGGCTTGGTGCGCCGGATGATCTTCGAGCGACCGTCAACGGTTGCGGCGAGCTCCTTGATGTCGGTGCTCGATCCGGCGGACGTGCCGCGGACTTCGAACGTACCGGTGGAGTCATCGGCGCAGTTGCCGCCGTTGCTGTCGGCATCGCCGTCACACATCGTGACCTTGAGGTCGAGACCCGAGGCGGCGCCCGACGGACCCACGGAGTTCAGGTTGCCCTTCACCGTGAGCGTCTTGGAACCGTCCTTCGGAATGACGAAGCTCATGCCCGAAAAGTCGGCGTTGCCGTCCGAGTCAACCGAGACCGGACCGGCGACGAGCGTGGAGCCGTCGTAGAGACTCATGCTGTTGACCGCGGCGACAGAACCGCCGGCGATCGCCATCCGAGCCTTCGTGAGCTTCAGCTCTTCGCTTTGCGCGGTCATGCGGTACTTGGCGAGCACGGCGTTCGTGCTGTTGCCGACCACGAGACCGGCTTCCGATTCGGTGTCATCCGGTGCGCGGGCGACCGTGATCGTCCCCGCCTCGGCGAGCGTCATGACGTTGCCGGTTGCCGGCAGGCCGTCTTCGTCAACGTTGTTGCCGTCCGGATCCTGCGAGGCGATGGAGTCCTGGTCAGTGACCTCGAACTGCACCATCGGACCGTCGGCGATGTTGGCGATCTGCGACGCAAGGCTGCCCGTCATCATGAGGGTGACGGTCTGGCCGTGCGGCACATGGACGTTCACGTTGGTGAACTGGAGCAAGCCGCCATCATCATCGGCGCCGGATGCGGTCGGGCTCTTCGTATCACCGACTTGCGTCGAACCGTTCCAGAGCTTCGCGGTGAGCACATCATCGCTGCACTTCTGGGTGTGGCCGGCATCGGTGTCCTGACCCTTCAGGATGTCGGCGTCACCATTACTCGCATCGATGTAACACTGCACCGTGATGCTCGAGACGGTGATGTCTTGCGAATCACCGGCTTTCAGACTGACACCGTAGAGCGCCACGTTCTGGGAGCCCTGGATGTAGGTCTGCGCCACCGGGGTCGAAGACGCGCTGACTTTCAGCGTCGCCGCCTTCACCGTGAAGGGGTTACCGACGATGTCGCCCGACGGCACGATGTCGTCAGGATTGACGTACGTGCTGTTGTCGAGGTTGCGGATGTCCGTACCGCCGAACGCGTCGAGGGTCACCGTGATGGTGCCCGGCGCCGTGTCCTGCGCGATATCGGTCGTCACCTTGAACGTGCGGCTCTGGCCGGCGCTCAAGTTGAAGATGTCCGTGTAATCGACACCGAATTCAGCGTTGTTCGCCCCGATCGCACCGTCTTTCGGGCCGGCGACGACCGCGCCTGTCGCGGTGTCGGTGACCTTGATGTCGGTGTAGTACGGGTTGACGCCATCGCCATGGTTGGCGCTGGTGTTCACGTCAAAGCTGATCTTACGAACTTCGACGTTGGACTGTGCGGCCATCGTGAAGTTGAACAGCTCGACGTCCTTGCCGTTCGTCGGCACGTCATGCGCTGCCGGACCGTTGAAGGAGATCGTAATCTGACCGCCCTTGACCTCGGTGCCGGAACAATTGCCGGTGTGGGCAACTGGGTCGCAGGCCGTGCCTTCATACGTATCGCGATCAACCGTCACGCCGTAGCCGTAGGTGTTGCCGGTCGCCCAGACATCGACGTTCTCTTCGGCGTAGATCGCAAGGGTCTCGTCAACGCGAGCACCACCACCGATATCACCGTAGAGGTCGTAAGTCTTGGTCGAGCCCTTCGGGAGGGCCTGCGGGGAGTTGAAGACGAGAACGATGTGGTCCTTGTCGTCAACGGTGGCCGCGGTTGCGACCGTGCTGCCGCCCTGCTTGAGCACGAGGTTCGAGAGGTCGTTGCGCGAGAGACTGCCGCCCTGGAAGAGCGTAATTCTCCGCACCATCAAGTCCTCTTTCGCACCCGCGTTCAGCTGGAACTCGGCGATCTGGGCGTTCAACTGACCGACTTTCGGATCGGTGAGCGTGCCAGACTTTGAGATCTTAATCGTGCCGACTTGCACTGCCGCAAACGTCATGTCGTTACCACGCGCAACGCCAACGGCGGACGCGGAACCGACCATCACGCTTTCGACTTCGAACGCGCTGACATCACCGGCGCCAGGAGCTACGTCAATGTCCGCGGCGACCCAGAGGGACCGGGTCTGGCCGGGATTGAGCGAGAGGTGGAGACCGG
Source organism: uncultured Gammaproteobacteria bacterium (assembly GCA_964487195.1). Taxonomy (GTDB): domain Bacteria; phylum Patescibacteriota; class Patescibacteriia; order SG8-24; family SG8-24; genus CAZAPV01. Next base: position 18,910 of record CAZAPV010000005.1, read on the forward strand.
TGAACGTCGAATCGTTCGTCGTCGTGTTCACGGTGCGGCTGGTCGTCAGACGGGTGTTCCCCTCGAAGAGGTACACGGCGTCGAAGTCGGCAGGCGCGCCGGGACCGACGCGGTGCACGACGACGGTGTCAACCGTCTGGGAAGACGAGCTGCCGTTGTGCACGTCGAACTTAACGAAGTTCACGCCGGAGGCGCCCGCCGGAACCGTGGCCGAAGCCGGGGTGTCCGAGGAGAGCGAGAAGCTCAAGCCAGCGGCGGTCGAGATGCCGGTAAGACCCTTGTCGGTATTGATGTCCGGCGAAGAGGCAGTCGCGACAGCAGGACTGTAGTCGGACGCGGAGTTGATGTCCGAGCCGACCGTGTAGTTGACGAAGAAGGCGTCCGAGACGTCGTCGATCTTCTGGTTCCAGGTGACACCATAGAGCGACGTCGCGAGCGCTTCACTCTTGACCCAGTGCAGCACGCCGCCTTTGGAGACCGCGTACGTCTTGGGATCGGTTTGAATCTTTACCATCTTGATACCCGGACGATAGGTGACGTTGCCGCCGATTGCGTACGTCGCCAGCTGCGCATCCGTGATTACTTGCACGGTGCTGAAGTCCGCGTACCAGGTTTTGTAGGTCTTCTCGTTCGGGAAGACATAGCGCTTACCGTCCGCGCCGACATAATAGACGGCGGGAAGCGACGCTTTGATCAACGAACCCGACATGACCGTCGCCTGCGCAGTGAGCGGGGCGAGGAACGCCGAGAGCGAGATGGACCAAGCGATCGTGGCCGCAACGACGGCCGCGGTGAACGCTTTCCTGCTCATTCGTAAAACTTCACTCATACTTGTTGTACGTCCTTTCTTAGGATTACCCGTCTCCCTAACAGGAGACCGGGTGTTGTACACAACGACGCCCCTTTTCAGGAGGGCTCGACCTTTTGCCGTTGCGTGAGTTAACGAATATACAGGTCATAGCGACCGGTTCGCGGGACCCTCCCCTGTGCGGGGACGGTCGCGCTAACGGTTGCCAGACCCCACAGCATCGCCCGAAGATTCGGACGATCCTGTCGGGGCTGGCGTCGTGCTGTTGGTGTTGGTCGCGGCGTCGGACGGCGCAGGAGCCGAAGCCGGCGCGCTCGTTTCCGCGGCCGCCGCATCACCGTCCTTGGTGAGCTGCGCGACCTCCACGATCTTCGAAAGCGCGGCTTCGTACTTCTCTTCTTTGATCAGCTGCCTCGCTTCGGCGATCGCGACTTTCGCTTTTGCCGCGTCCTTCGCGTTCACCGATCCGAGTTTCGCCTCGGCCTGGCTGATGCGATCTTCGAACTTGGTGACGACGACGGCGCGCGGAACGTCCTGGTCGCCGGCGAGGTGCTTCTCGACGATCACCGCCATCGCGTTGATGGTGACGCCGTCAACGAGATCCCTGCTGCGGACGAGCGCGAGTTGGGCCGAGGGCGGAAGCGTCGCGCCTGCCTTGGCGAGCACATTCTGATACGCCGCCATCTTGCGTTCCATCAATTTGGCGACTTCGACGATTCCCTCGGGATCGGCGTTTCGAAGCGATTCGAGACCGGACTGCAACGCGAGCACTTCCTTATCAAAGGAATCGAGCACCTCCGAAACGGATGCCTGGCGGTTCGTCGGCAGTTCGGCGAGCCGCGCGACTTCATCCATTCGGCGATCGGCGAATTCTGCGTGGAGACGGGTGCGATAATCTTCGTTCGGCGCGAGCAGCAGCTGCATCCGCTCAACCGCGATCTTCACGGGATACGCCATGTCGCCCGGCGTGGCGTAGGCGTACACCTGGGCGGAGGCGAGACCGCCCCCGACGACGGTGCCGACGACGAGCAGGAAAACGCCGAACGCGCGCGCCGTCATGGCGAGCGTTTCAGCCGGAAGGAAGATACTAAAAAGGTGGCGCATCGTTTCGCCGACCGTCGGTTTCACATTCGCGTCCGTCGTGTTGCGAACCTGCATCAGCAGCAATTCGCGACTCTGTGAAACCCAAGCGTCGTGCGGGGCGCCACCTCGCCGTTCATTTTTGATTTGTCGGAGAATTGTCTGCAGTTCTTTGGATGTCATCGTGTAATGCGTCTGTAAGCGCGCGGGTCGCCCGATGGAGCAGCACCCTGACGTTCGTGGCGGACTTGCCGAGCGCGGCCGCGATCTCTTTTGTCGAAAGCTCGTCGAGATACTTCATCACGACCACTTCGCGGTACTCGTCTTTGAGTCCGCGCAGCTTCTCGATCGCCAGCGAGGTGTCGAACTTCGTTTCGACGTCTCGCAAGAATTTTTCGCTCATGGCGTCGCTCGACTCGCTTGCAAGCGAGTCATCGAGCGGCAGGTTGCCGCGCTCGCTCGCCGTGGCGCGATAGTAATCGATCACCACCGAGCGCGCGACGCTGTAGAGCAGCGCTTGGAGGTTCGGCACCTCGCGCTTCTCTTTCAGATACTGCCACGCCTTGAGGAAGGTCTCTGACGTGAGATCTTCCGCGACTTCCGCGGTCGGAACTTTGAAGTAGACGAACCGGTACAGCTGTTCGACGTAAGCGTCATAAATGGCGCCGAACGCGTCGGGGTCCTTCTTGGCTCTGATGCGGAAGAGGAGGAATTTTTCTTTTAAATGGGCTGACATCCCATTAGACGTAAAAAAGAAAAAAGTGTTACACCCCTGTGAAGCACTTTTAAGGCAATTTAAGCACTGGTGGAGAGTATAGCTGATTTGGTGGGAAATGGCAAAAGTGAGAGCTCGAGCGCGGGTCCTGCCGCTTCGCACCCCACGAGTGCTCGGCCGACATTCGTCAGCCTGCGCGCTCGCGGGGGCCCCGCGCCGCGTCACCCGCGCATCCGATCATGGAGGAGCCCGCGTAAAAAACAGGCTGTCAGTTTTTGATCAAAAACAGGCTGTCAGATTTGAAGGGGGGTCCCTAAAAACTTGCCGATATAATGATCTTTGTCTACACTACTGTAGACTCATAATAATTTCCTTCCGTATGAATCCGATTAGGGTTTCGGTGTCAGAGGCGGCGCGGTTGTTCGGCGTATCGACGCGCACCGTCCGGCGCGCGATCGCGGACGGGGAGATCACGTACATCGTCGTGCGCGGCCGCTACAAAATAAGTTTCGAAAGTCTGGTACGCTGGTCGCAGGTGCGGCCGACGGTGCGCAATAAGGTCGCGCGGCAAGGGATCGGCCAGTTCGTCGAGCAGTGGAAGATCAAGAACCGGTTGTACAGTCCGAATCCGAAAGTGTTGGAAACTGGGAAAGAATGAACGTGTGAAATATAAAGTGAAAAAAATTTGCTTCGCGGTTGCGATCATTGCCGGCATGATCGGCACGACCGCGTTCGCGGCGATCAAGACGCCTGTGGATAAATTCGTGCGCACGGCGAATTACTTTTTGCGCGCCGGTACCGACATCCGGCCCGCGGATTATCCTGCGCTCGCGTCCTATGATCTGTTGATACTACCGGCCGAAGCGCAGGTGTATAACCGCGACATGTTTTGGCGTTTGCGGGAACTCCATCCGAATATAATCATCCTCGCCTACGTGCCGACTAAGTCCTACAATTTCGGTTGGACCGACTCCCTGCATCAGCGACTCGCGGCCGGTATTCAGGATGACTGGTGGCTGCTCGATCCGGGCGGCAACCGCATCTCCGTCTGGCCGAACACCGCCGTGATTTCGAGCGTCTCCGGCTGGAACGAATACCTCCCCCGCTTCGTGCACGACGAGATCTACGATACCGCACTGTGGGATGGAGTATTTTATGACGAGTTTTCCGCGAACGCGTCGTGGATGAACGGCGGGAACGTCGATCTCCATCGCGACGGGATCAAAGACGACCCGGCGCTGCTCGACACCGCCTGGCGGCAGGGCACGATCAATCTGCTCAAAAACACGCGCGACCTGCTCGGGCCGAACGCGATCATCGTGACGAACGGTGATTCGACCGACGTCCTGCAGCCGTATGTGAACGGCAGAATGTTCGAATCGTTCCCGACGCCGTGGGAAGCGGGCGGCACCTGGGCGGGGGTGATGGCGAATTACCTGCATCTCCCCGCGCTCGTCGGCTACTCCCCGGTCTTCATCATCAACGGCAACACCGGCGACACCGGCAACGACGCGGATTATAAAAAGGTGCGGTACGATCTCGCCTCGACGCTCATGGGCGATGGATTCTTCAGTTATGATTTCGGCGAATCCGATCATGGCGAGCTCTGGCATTATGACGAAGAAGACGCGCACCTCGGCGCGCCGGCCGGAAACGCGGTGAACCTGCTCGCGCCGAACGATCGCCGCATCGTCGGCGGGGTGTGGCGGCGCGATTTCCAGAACGGCGTCGTGCTCGTGAACGCGACTGACAAGCCACGAACGGTCTCTTTCGGCGAAGAGCTCGAGAAACTACGCGGCGCGCAGGCACCGGACGTCAACGACGGTTCGATCGTCACGAACGTCGTCCTTCCCGCGGCGGACGGGATCATCCTGCGCAAACGGGTCGAACGGATCACCGATGCCGCGTTTCCGAACGGCGCGTTCGTCCGATTGTATGACGCGGCGGGAACGGCGATCCGCAACGGCTTCTTCTCGTATGAAGCCGGCGCTCCCGGCGCGACGAACGTCGCGGTCGTCGATATGTTTGGCGATGGACAGCTGGAAAAGATTGTCGCCGGAAAAACCGCGGTCGCCGTGTATGCCGCCGACGGCCGACAGTTGACGCTCATCTTCCCGTACGGAACACAGTATGCGAACGGCGTCACGCTCGCGGTCGGCGACCTCGACGGCGACGGCAAACCGGAGATCGTGACGGGAACCGGGCCGGGCGGCGGTCCGCATGTGCGCATCTTCAAAGCGGACGGCACACCGATCGGCGGATTCTTCGCATACGATCCGCGGTTCCGGGGCGGGGTGAACGTCGCCGCGGGCGATCTGTACGGCACCGGACGGCCGGTGATCGTGACCGGTGAAGGGCCGGGCGGCGGTCCGGAGGTGCGCGTGTTCAGCAGATTCGGCAAAGTACTCCATCCCGGATTCTTCGCATACGATCCGCGGTTCCGGGGCGGGGTGAACGTGGCGGTCGGCGACGTGAACGGCGACGGGAACATGGAGATCATCACCGGCGCCGGTCCGGGCGGCGGTCCGCACGTGCGTATTTTCAACCGGTACGGCGCGGCGCTCGGCAAGGGATTCTTCGCCGGCGATCCGTCATCGCGCACCGGGGTCCGCGTTGCGGTGACCGACACCGACGGCGATGGCACGCCGGAGATCGCCGCGTTCATCACCGATGTTTTCCGATTCTCCGCAAGCGGCCCGTCCGCTGCGGTACAATAATCCTATGAAACTGCATCGACACATCCATCGGCATCTGCTGCTGCATTGGGAGGAACGGTATAAGAAAAAATATAAACGCCACGCATCGAAAGTGCTGGCGTTCGACCTGACATTGCTGTTCATCGTTGGCGCGCTCGCGGTCGGCGGCATTTTTTCACAGACGATCCTGCAGCTATTCCCCGTGTCGCCGATCGTGAGCGTCACGACGATCGCGCCGCGTTCGATCGCGAATGGATCCGAGGCGCGGCTCACCATCGTCTATCACAATGATGGGCCGCAACCGCTCCACTGCGCCTCGATGCTCGTCCGTCTCCCGCCTTCGACGATCGTGACGGCGCAATTCCCCGCGTCCACGGAAGCGGGACAACCGTGCGGCGCCGCGCCGGTCGCCATACCGCCGTCGGTCGAGGAAAACGTGGTCGCGATCTCTCTCGGTGACGTCCCCGCGGAGGGGCGCGGGATGGTGCGGATCACGGCGCGGATGGAAGGCGCGGCCGGATCTTCGCAGCCGGTCGTCGCGGAGCTCCGATATTGGGAGCCGGCGAAGACGGCGCCGACCGCGGTCGTCTCTCGCGCGGCGATCCTGATCGCGGGTGCGCAGGCGACGGATTTCGCGTTCGCGACCGAAATCATCGACCCCGCCGGCGCGTCGAAACTGCTCGCCGGACAACGGATGACCGTCGCGGTGCGCTACGAAAATCGCGGCAAACAGACGATCCACGATGCGAAAATCGCGCTCAACATAAACCAAAGATTCATCGAGGACGTATCGCCGGTATCGCTGCGCTGGGATGCGGCTACGACGCCAGAGCTCGCCGAAATCGCGTCCGGCGCATCCGGCACGCTCACCGCGACGTTCTCCATAAAAAACGAGATCACGGAAAAACTGCTCGGCGCAGACCCGTATCCGCAGCTCCGGCTCTCCGCGCGCGCGAACTACATCCTCGAAGGAAATCGCGCGTACGTCGAGACGCCGACGTCGCCGCTTCCGATCGCCACCAAACTGGACGTGCGCGCGAACGCGGTGTATCGCACCGCGCAGGGCGACCAGCTCGGGATCGGACCGAATCCGCCGAAGGTCGGGCAGACGACGACGTATTGGGTGTTCGTCTCGGTCACGAACACGACCGGCGCTGCAGACGACGCGTGGCTCGACGCGACGCTGCCGCCCGGCGTGCGATGGACCGGGCGGATCAGCGTGACCGAGGGACAGGCGATCGATTACTTCCCGGCGACGAACAGCGTTCGTTGGCACATCGGCACGATTCCGGCGTACGCCGGACGGATCGCGCCCGCGGTCGGCGCGAGCTTCGAAGTGGCGATCATGCCGACGCGGCGCGCCGTCGGCTCCGCGCCGATCCTTCTCAAAAATATAGCGCTCGATGCCACCGATGACGCCACCGGCCTCCCGCTCCGCGTCACCGCATCGGACGTCACTATAGGATCGGTTATCCTTAAATAGCAAAGAGCGGGTGGCACGGCTTTGGGGCCCCCGCCGAGGGCGCATGCGCGTCAAATGCGCAGAGCACTCGCGGGGTGGAAGCCGTGACAGGACCCGCTCTTTTTTGTCTTGACAAAGATGCTATTTTTTGCTATAGTGCGCGGTTATGAAGATCGCGATGATCGGACAAAAAGGGGCCCCCACCAGGTTCGGCGGCATCGAACGGCACGTCGAAGCGCTCGCCGTACGGCTCGGCAGGATGGGCCATGAGGTCACGGTGTACACCCGCGGCTGGTACGCCGCGCCCAACCGCCGATTCGCCAAAGGGGTGCGCACCGTCGCCACGCGGACGATCAACACCAAACATCTCGACGCGATCGTGCACACGTTCACCGCGACGATCCACGCGCTCCGGAGCGGCGCGGACGTCATCCATTACCACGGCGTCGGGCCGTCGCTCCTCTCCTGGATCCCCCGCCTCGCGTCGCCGCGCGTGAAAGTCGTCGCGACGTTCCACTGCATCGACCGGAAGCACCAGAAATGGAACGCGCTCGCGCGTTTCGCGCTCGGCATCGGCGAACGGGCCGCGTGCGTTTTCCCGCACGCCACGATCACGGTGTCGAAGACGCTCCAGGCGTATTGCACGAACCGCTATGACGACGATGTGCGATACATTCCGAACGGGATCGAGCTGCCGCGGAAAACCGGCACCGACATCATCAAAAAATTCGGCCTCGCGCCGAACGGCTACGTCCTCATGGTGTCGCGGCTCGTCCGCCACAAGGGGGCGCACACGCTGATCGAAGCGTACCGCCGGCTCGAATCGCGCGGCCTCGTCCGCGGCAAAAAACTGGTGATCGTCGGCGACTCGGCGTTCACGGACAAGTACGTCGCCGAACTGAAAAAGATGGCGGCCGGCAGCGCGAACGTCCTGTTCACCGGCTATCTGAAAGGAAAGGCGCTCGAACAGATGTTCGGGAACTGCTACGCCGTGATCCATCCTTCCGAATCCGAAGGGCTCCCGATCGCGGTGCTCGAAGCGATGAGCTACGGCAAAGCGGTGCTCGCGTCCGATATCCCGGAGATCACCGAAGTGACGCGTGAACACGGCCTCCAGTTCCGCGTCCGGAGCGTGAACGACCTCGGCCGAAAACTGCGCGTGCTGCTCGAAAACAAATCGCTCGCGAAGACGAAAGGGCGCGACGCGAAAGCGTTCGTGCTCGAACATTACCGCTGGGACGACGTCGCCAAGGAAACCGAACGGCTGTACCGCGCCCTCGCCGAACAGCGCGTGGGGGTCAAAAAAATCCGCCTTGCCACCGCGAGGAAATAATAGTCATATTAAAAACAGGCTGTCATTTTTCGATGAAAAAATGACAGTCTGTTTTATTATTTATTTGCGCGCTTTCGTATACACCTCCATGATCCGTTCGTAGTGGCGCTCCGGCGTGAAGTCCCGTTCCACCCAGGCGCGGGCGGTGCGGCCCATCGTTTCCGAGAGGCCGGGCGTATCCCAGAGCGTGCCGAGTTTCTGCGCGAGATCTTTATGATCGCCCGGCGCGGCGTGGAGGCCGGTATCGCCGTCTTTCACCAGTTCGGCGAGCGCGCCGATCTTCGAGGCGACGACCGGTTTGCCCGCGGCGTACGCTTCGAGGACGACGAGGCCGAACACCTCGTACCACACCGACGGCACGACGACGCACTTCGCGCCCGCATACGCCGCCTGCAAATCGTCGCCGTCGAGCGCGCCGCACATGATCACGTTCGTCGCGCCGAGCTTCGCGACGAGCGCCCTGATCCTCCCCCCCTCCGGCCCGTCGCCGATGATCCGCACGGGAATATCTTTCCGGAGCGCCGCCGCCAGGATCAGTGCCTCCACCCCTTTCTCATCGGACAGCCGGCCGACGTACAGGACGTAATTTCCGCCATAGGAAGGCGTCCAACCCGCCGTATCAATGAAATGCGGGATGTGGACGATCTTTTTCGGATCCACGCCGTAGTCCGCGAGAAGACCGGCGGCGAACCGCGACGGCGCGATGATCGCGTCGACGTTGTCGCGGTACAGGCCGAGCAGTTTGTGGAGCGTCATCTCCGCGGCGACGAGACCGCTCGCGACGAACGAATGTTTCACGCAGCGATCGCCGACCGCGCGCCAGTACCGATCCGGTTTGGTGTGTTCGCAGATCGCGCCGTCATGGTAGAGCGCGTAGTTCGGCGCGACGAGCGCATAATCGTGCGCGGTCATGACGACCGGCAGTCCACGTTTTTTCGCCTCGGGAAGGATCGACGGCGAGATCTGGCGGTAGATGTTATGGACGTGCACGATGTCCGGTTTCGCCTCGTCGAGCAGCGCGGCGAATTTCCGCTTCGCCTCGAACGAATACAGCGCGCGGCCGGCGGTGCGCAGCCCCTGCCAGCCGAAACGGACGCGCTCGGTGCCGACCGGACTCACGAAGAACCGCGACCAGTCGCTCGGCAGGTTCTTCGGATCGCGCATCGCGAATGGCACGACGCGGTGGCCGTGGCGGACGAGCAGCCGCGTCAGGTCGAACACCGCCCGTTCGGCGCCGCCGCGGAGATAATAGAATTTGTTGGCGACGACGACGTTCATGGCCGGATTTTTTCTTTGCGCGCGAGGATGACGATGAACGCGCCGTACAGCCAGAAGTACAGCGCGAGCGTGCGCACTTCGAGATACGTGGCGAGAAACGCCTGCAGCGTCACCGCGAGGATGCAGCCGAGGTAGCCGAGCGCGAGGCCGCGCGTTTCCGGATCGCGCCCGCGCCGCCAGAGCGCGAGCGACGTCCCGGCGAGCGCAACGAACATCCAGCCATAAAAGACGAGGCCGAGCGTTCCCGTTTCGCCCCACAACGAGAACCAGTTGTTGTCGATGTAACCCTCGGTGCCGTAGACGCCGAACGGCAGATTCAGCTTTTCATACGCCGCGGTGTTGCCGAGCGCCGCCGCCGCGCCGCCGCCGTACTGCCCGGGCCCGACGCCGAACAGCGGCGAGGAGCGCACCACGACGAGCGGGGTCTGCACGATCCAGTACAGTCGCCCCAGCCCGTAGTATTCCCCGCGCCAGCGTTCATAGGAGAACGATTCGAAAAACCGCTCGACCGGCGTCTGCGACGGATATTCCGTGAGATACCGCACGGTGAGTCCGGTTACCGCGAGATACAAAAGCGCGGCCGCGAGCACCGCCGCGAGCGCGGCGACGATCCGTTTGTCTTTCATTAAAATGCCGCCGATCACGACGACGCCGAGCAGGAATCCGAACCACGACGCGCGCGACAGGGTGAGGAACAGCGCCGGGACGCCGGCGAGCAGCAGGAACCAGAGCGCACGCCGCTGCTGTTTTTGTTTTATGAAATACAGAAGACCGACCGCGAGCAGCATGAAGAAACAGAGGAATGTGCCGAGCTGGTCGTACCTGCCGAGCGTCGCGAACACGCGCGACCCCGGCGACCAAAACTGGTCGACGCCGCTCGTGAGCTGGATGCTTTCGAAAAATTTCCGCTCGCTCGGGATCAGCAGCTCGTCGAGCGGGCCGCCGACGATCGCCTGCACGACGCCGAGCAGCGACTCGAAAATGACGACGCCGAACATCGCGACCGTCGCGCGTTTCATGAAGGCGCGGTCGGGATCGAGATAGACGACCGCGAAGAACAATAGGATGAAACGGACGATCTGGCGGATGCCGAGGATGCCGTACACAGGCACGACCGCGTTCACGATGAGCGAGGCAACGGCGACGAGCAGGAACGCGATGAACGGAAGGTCGATCGGGGTCGGAACGATCCGCTTCTCCTTGACCAGGACGCGCACGAGCACCGACGCGACGAGCGCGTAGATCAGTCCTTCGGAAAAGTACCGCGCGTAGACGTACACTTCGTCGCTCACGAACTTCAGCAGGAACGGCTCGAACGGCGTATAGACGACGAGAAACATGACGATCCATTCCGGCCTCGCGAACGCGAGCCACGCGAAGATGAGCGACACGACGAGCGCGAACGCCTTCCACGGGGTGAACACCGCAACGAGCAGGCCCGCGGCCGCCGCGACCGCAAGAAGCAGCGCCAAAAAGCGCTTCCCTTTCTCATGGCGCGGATCGATGTCCACGCCGAACGCGTCGCCTATCGTTCGGATCAGTTCGGCCATATCTCCCTGCAGTGTACCAATTAAAAAGCGGTCGACACAGAGGTCGACCGCAAAGGTAGGAATGAACGAATCGCTTCAGCAGCCCGGGTCCGAGGGATCGAAATCCCTCATGTTGCCGGCAGGTGTGACTCCGCCTGACGCATCCACCGTGAGGCGGAGGTCGCAGCCCGGGTTCGATACCGTGACGCACGAGTGCGTCCCGGCGTCGTACCAAGTGCAGCTGATGAACGCGCGGTCTTCGGGCCGCATGTTCGCGAGCTGCGTGTGCGCGTCCCCGTACTCGGCCCAGCCCTTCAGCTGGCGCGTCTCGCCCGGGCACGCCGCATCCATGTAGGACACGTCGTACGTGCCGGCCGGAGCGTTGTACACCGTCCCCAGGTACCCGTCGGTGTTCCCCGACAAGTCCTTGTCCTGGAGCAGGACGCCCTGGGACCAGCTGATGCCGGGGAGGTCGCCGCGCAACTCGCCGCACGGAGAACCGGAGATGTACGCGGTGGAAAAATCCAGCACGTACGGACCGGGGCTTCGGAACGGCGCGGGGAGGTACTGCGGCGCGGGCGGAGCGGCGTCGGCGACCGGTGGGGTCGGTGGCGCCGCATCGACGGTCGCAGGAGCGCCGTCCGGATCGCAATCGCCGTGAGCGTCGGCAGCGGAAGTTCCGCCGTCGTCGCTGTTCGCATCGCCGCCTCCGTCGCTCGTCGCGACTTCGGATCCTCCGGCACCCGGAGCGTTGTCGCTCCCTGCCGTGCCGGTCACCGTGACGTCGCCGGAGGAAGAACCTCCGGAGCCGCCGCGCGAGGACGGCGAGGACGGTTTCGCGTCCTTCGCCGCGTCGGGGATCGTGTCGATGATCTGCAGCTTGCCGATCTGCGGATGCTCGGTCTTGGCGTTCTTGTCCTGCAGACCGCAGGCGCCGAGAATGATCGCGAACAAACCGATGACGAACTTCTTCATTTTCTTTCTCCTTGGTTGGTGGTGGAAGGTTTGCGGGCGCGGATCAAAAGAGATTTACGCCCACGCACATCATGCCGCCGTACGCGAACGACGGCGAGTCCTGATCGAGCTCCGTGCCGGCGAACAATCCCATCGAAATGATGATCGGATCGTACCCGAGCATGTCGTAGCCGACGTCTCCCATGAGAAACGCCGACTTCGCCCGAAGACGATCGTCGTAGGCCGCGAAGGTCGACGACAGACCGCCAGTGAGCGCGAGAAACTTCTTGGCGACCTCGTGCTCGATGCCGACGCGCAGATGCGAACCGAACGGCGTGCGCGTGAACGACATCGCCGCCGCCGTATCCAATGTAAACGCGGTGCGCTCGGCCAGTTGCAGGGAAAGCCGCGGTCCGAGCGTGAGGCCGCCGAACGTGGTGCCGTCACTCGAGACGAGTCCGAAGTAGCCGAGGCGCGCGCTGAGACGTGCGTAGGGCATCTTCTTCTCCAGATCGTTGAGACGGTTGACATCTTCCTTCAGCTCGACGTACAGATTCGTCACGTCGGTGATCTCGTCGTGCATGAGGCCGTACTCGCGGTTGAGATCTTCAAGCTGCTGCTTGAGCACTTTCAGATCCTTCTCGCTGCGCGCGACTTCCGCGCGCAACGTATCGAGCGCGGAATCGTCGGCCCCTCTGCCGAGCAGGCCGCTCGAGTCTTCGAGCTTCCCGACGCGGCGTTTGAGGGCGGCGATTTCGTCCGTCTTCTTCGCGGCGGCTGCGGTGAGCGACTTTGCGGTCGCGACTGCGGCGCGGATCCGGCGCTTCGCCGGGGGCGGCATCTTGTCGCACGCGGGATGGGCGTCCGGATCGGACTTCGCGGTCGGCGCCATACAGGCGGCGATGCACTCTTGCTGCGCGGTGGTGAGCGGCTCGCTCGAGACCACGGAGGTCTGCGCGAACGCGCTCGCCGGGGCGAGCAGTACGAACAACGACAACAGCATCTTTCGCATCTTCCTTCTCCTTGGTTGGTGGTGCTGAAGAATTTTCAATGAGCGCTTCCAACGCATTGGAGCGCTGGGATCGTCCGGCAGAAACGACGACAAGGAGGAGATGTCTTCGCGTCCGCCGAACGGTCTCAAAGCTCCACTTTCGAAGAACGGGCTAGTGTACCAAAAAAGCGCGTGGCTGTCAAGAACGGCCAGCGCGCCTCTATTCCGCCTTATTTCAGCTCGGGAGGCCGAACACGCCGTACTTCCGCGCGTTCGCGAGCACGTAGCCGGCGCCGGCGATCACGCCGAGAACGAATCCCATGAACGCATTCGCCGGGATATTCGGCCGCACCGGGTAGCGCGACTGGAGCGGCGCGTCGACCAGTTTGATGTCGAGGTCGCCGCCGCCGACGTATTGCGAACCTTCCGTCGTCAGCACGAACGCGATCGCGCGCGCGATCTGCGTCGCCTGCTCGGGGTCGGTGTGGTAGACGGTGACGATCAGCATCCCGGATCCCTGCTGCACCTGCGTGTCGATCATGTCGCGCCACTGCGTCCGCTTCGTGCGCTCGTCGCTCGAGAAGATCGATTGATCGATGTTGAAGTTGGCGCTCATGATCTTGTCGAAGAACGACGTCGTGTAGATGATCTGGCCGAGATTGTCGGAGATCCGTTCGGACGCCTTGATCGCGGTGTACGGATCGGCCTGCGACAGCTGCTTCTCGATGATCAGGAGCTGCATCGTCGAACTGTACCGGAGCGGGAACAGCAAACTCAATCCGGCGCCGAAAATTGCGGCGGCGAGGCCGAACAGCAGGATTTTCTTCCAGCTCTTGGCGAGCAGATGCATGGCGTGCGCGTCGGTCATGGTTGCAGTATAGCACGCGGGATCAATCCCGTCCGAGCGTGACATTCACGATGATCTGGCCGCCGACGCGCTCGACGGTGAGCGACACCGCGCTCCCGGGATCGTATTCGGCGACGAGATCGGCGAGCGGATTTTTCGCGGTGACATCATCGTCATTGACGGCGACGATCACATCCCCCGCGCGCAGTCCTGCGAGATCGGCCGGACTCCCTTTCGCCACCGCCGGCAATTTCCCGTCGAGCGAGGCGAGCAAAGCGCCGCGTTCCGGAAGCGACGCGGGCGCGCCGCGCAGGCGGGCGAGATCAATATAGTGCAGGCCGAGGAACGGACGCGCGAGCGGCTGCTCTTTAAGCGCGGTCGCGACCAGTTTTGAAAACGCGTCGAATGGGACGACCACCCCGCCGAACGCGGTGGACTTGGCGTAGATCCCGATCACCTCTCCCGCCTGATCGAGCACCATCGCGCCGGGAAGAATGCCGTCGTCGCCGGAGACGCGTACCATCCGTTCCGCCCGTTCCGACGAGAGCACGAGATCGGCGCTCGCGCGGGGCGGCGCGATGTCGAGCGCGGCCGCGGTGACGCGATGCAGCCCGCCCGCGGCGTCGAACGCGAACAGCGGATCGCCGACCGCGATCCCGGCCGCGCTTCCGAACGGTGCCACCGGAAGATTCGCGGCATCAGCTTTCAAGAAAACGACGTCGGTGAACGGATCGCGGCTCACGAGCCGTACGGCGTACGCTTTCCCGCCGATCACCGCGGCGAGCTCCGACGCCTTCCGTTTGGCGGGGATCGCTCCTGCGTGCGCGATGATCCATCCGTCCGAGGTGAGCGCGAGTCCCGCCCCGACCGCGTCGCCGGGAACGTATGTCGACGCGAGCGGATCCGCGCCGGATTTCGCGACGTAGAACGCGGCCGCGGAACGTCCGGCGTCTTCGACCGCCGAACGCGCGGCGGCCTGTTCGCCGAGCGAAATGATCCTCTGCCCCGGCTCGCTCCAGAACCCGCGCAACCCGGAGACGGATCGGCGCCCGCTGTGGAAGGACGACCCGGAGTGGCAAGCGTGAAGTACGACTACCCGTTCACCGAGGAGGTGGGCGTCGGCATGACGTGTGGACCACGCGTCT
>CAZAPV010000006.1:0-22965 GCA_964487195.1 uncultured Gammaproteobacteria bacterium
GTCTACGATTTCGCCAAGGAGAGTCCGGCGAAAGAGACGTCGCCGGTCAATCCGAAGGGCGGCTATCTCACGACGAAGTACATCGCCGAACGGCAGGCGCTCGAATTCGGGCGTCGGTACGGGGTTCCCGTCACCACGATCCGTCCGGCCGGTGTCTACGGACCGCGCAGCCGGTACGGCGTCGCGACGTCGATCTTCATCGCCGCGCGCGGCGGGATGGGTCCGTTCTTCTTCGGCTCGAAGACGGCGCACGCAGGGACGGTGCACGTTCAGGACGTCTGCCGCGGCGCGCTGTTCCTCGCCGGCCGCAAGGAAGCGGAAGGCGAGATCTACAACGTCGGCGACGATTCGTCCTACACCGCCGAAGAGCTGATGCGCACGTGCGCGAAGCGGCTCGGTTGGCCGCTCATCCCCGGCACGCTCCCGCTCGCGATCATGCGGTTCTTCGTGAACAACATGAGCGCGAAGGCGGGGAAGCTCGGACGGATCTCGACGCTCAACAGCGAGATGACCGATCTCTTGGGCGTCGATTCGCTGCTCGACACGAGCAAGATCAAGCAACTCGGCTGGAAGCCGAAGTACCCGGACGCGCTCGCCGGACTCAAAAGTACGATCGAGTGGTACGAGAAGGAGGGTTGGCTATGATCTTCGTCATGACGTACGGATGCCTCTCACTCGCGCTCGCGTTTTTCCTCGCGCTGCGCATACGGCGCGCGCCGGAGCGGCTGTACACGTTCATCGTGGATCCGCCGACGATGTTCCTCGTCGCGCTGCTCTCCGCGATCATCGGCCTTCGAAGCAAGAAGGGGACGACGCGCACGCAGGAGCAGTTCCGGAAACGGCGCCGGATCATCGACGGCGCGCTCGCGATCTTCACGGTCGCGTTCTGGACGTCCGAAGCGCTCTCGTACTTCAACGTCCTGGGGCATCCGTTCAACCACGCGAAGTCCGGCAACGACTTCATGTGGAACGGGTACCTGCCGTGGCACCTCGTCGACACGAGCACCCCGACGTATCACAGCGTCTGGATGAACCTGCTCGCGCTCGCGCTGCTTGCGCTGCAGCTGGGTGCGCTCGTGGTGGGCCGTCACATGGGCTACCAGGCCGCGTACTACAACAACCTCGACCACTGGTCGAGGCCGAAGCGATAATCAAAATCCCGACGCTCTTCGTCGGGATTTTTAATTTAAAAAACCGTGCCCTTAACGGGGCACGGCGCCTTTGATCGCCGGGGTCTTGCCGACCGGCTCGTAAAGACTGAAGCCGAAGACGTAAACCGGCACGATGATCGTTTCGGAGAAGACGATGCCCCAGAAGACGTTTCCCCAAATCGGTTCGTAGGCGATATCAGGATTCTTTTTGGAATCCGCGTTCAACAGGCCGTACGTATCGTACTCGACGCCGTTGATCACCTTCGTTTCGCCGCAGCCGGTCACCACCGTGAGAAAGGACGCAAGAACGATGAGCGTGACGATTTTTCGTGCCATTGTTTCCTCCAAGGAGAGGATTATCAGGCAGATAATTTTTTGTCAACCGTCTTTATAAAAACACCTCTCAAGAGAGAGGTGTTATCGGACGCCGACCGCCGCGAGGGCGGTCGCGATCGGGATGAAGTAACTGAGCGGAGGATCGGCGTCTTCTTGCGTCGCGAGCAGGATGCCGACGAGCTCGCCGTCCGGAGTCACGGCCGGTCCGCCGGAATCGCCGAAGTGCGTCATGGCGTTATCGACGATCGCGTTTTTGACGCTGACGGTCGGCTCGTCGCGTTCCGTCAGCGGATACTTCGTCTGAACGACGGGACCCGACGTCCAGTGCGAAATGTTTCCGAAATGCCAGACGCGGTCGTTCACGTTCACCGCGTCCTTCTTGATCGGAAGCGGCGCCGGCATCCGTTCGTCCGGTTCCGGACGGAGCAGCGCGACGTCTTTTTCTTTCGACACCGCCTCGACCGTCATCGGGATTTCCCGAACCTCGACTTCCGAAAGATTCTCGTCGAGGCGGCGGATCGTTGCGGAGATGTACCGCGCATGTTCGACGACGTGATACGCGGTGAGCACCAGCCCGTCATTTGTGACGACGACGCCGGTACCGTATCTGTCGCTCACGCCTTCGATGACGGTGAACCGCTTTACGAGCACGGAAACCGTGGATGCGTAGACGCGGCGCACCAATGCGAGCCGCTTGGCGCAAGCCGTCTTGCCGACATCCGCGCACGGATTCGTTTGCGGGATATCCGCGGCGCTTCGGATGCACGGGCGGTACAGCGTTTCTGGCGGCATGGACGGCGCGGGGGAGATCGATACTTTCGCGCATCCGGCAATAACGAAACACAGACACAATGTTGCAAGGCGCATCGCGCCCTCCTTTCATTTGATTGGGAAAGACCGAACGTATCTTCATACCAGAAAAACGCGCCGGCGTCAACCTTCTGGCGGCGCGCGGTCCGTTGTATACTGCACCCATGGACAACGCCGCGCAGAAGCAGAAAATCCAGCATCCCGCGCCGCTCTGGCGCAAGGAAGTGAACGCCGTCGGGATCGCGGTGCTCGTGTTCGCGACGCTGCTGCTCGGTCTGTTTTTCATCGACATCGTGAAGGCGAATCTCGGCCTCGAAGAGCACCCCGCCGCGTTCGGCGCGACGTTCTCCAAGCAGTACGCGTCGTTTCTCGGACTCGATTGGAAAGAGGCGTACACCGCCACGCTCGACGATCTTGGCGTGCGGCGATTGCGCATCCCCGCGTACTGGGACGACATCGAGCCGGAGGAGGGGCGGTATTCGTTCGGCGACCTCGACTGGCAGATCGTGGAAGCGAACCGGCGCGGCGCGAAAGTGATCCTCGCGATCGGCAGGAAGCTGCCGCGCTGGCCGGAGTGCCACGCGCCGGAGTGGACGAGGGGGCTCGACGAGCGGTTGGTGCAGACCAGGATACTTTCGATGCTCGAAACGGTGGTGCGCCGCTACAGCAAGGATTCGACGATCACCGCGTGGCAGGTGGAGAACGAGCCGTTTCTCAACTTCGGAGAATGCCCGCCGCCGAACCGCGAGTTCCTGAAACGCGAAGTCGCGGTGGTACGCGCGCTCGACAGGCGCCCAGTGATCATCACCGCGAGCGGCGAACTTTCGAATTGGTTCAGCGTCATCGGCCTCGCCGACGTGCTCGGCGTCAGCGCGTACCGCGTCGTTTGGTCGAAACTCGTCGGTTATTTTTTCTGGCCGATCACGCCGAAGGTGTACACGGACCGGTTCGATGCGGTCTCTCCGTTCCTGCAGGGCGGGTTCGTGTCGGAGCTGCAGGCGGAACCGTGGACGAACGGCGATCTGCGGACGATGCCGATCAACGAACAGCTCGCGCTGATGAATCCGCAGCGGCTGCGGGATAACGTGGAGTTCGCGAAAAAAATCGGGCTGCCGGAAATTTATTTTTGGGGCGTCGAATGGTGGTACTGGCTCAAGCAACAGGGACACCCGGAACTGTGGGAGGCGGGAAAAGCGTTCTTCCGCTGAACGCTACGGTTCTTGTTTGACGAGCCGCGCGCGGATGATGCGGCCACGGCTGATCTGCTCGACGGTCGCGACGATGTTGTCCGCGATCGGCACCTCCTGGCCCTGTTTCGGCAGCTTGCCGAATTTTTCCACGATCAGCCGTCCGACCGTGCGCTGCGCCGCGGATTCGAGATGCGTGTTGAAGAAACGGTTCACGTACGGCAACTCGATGTCGCCGTGGACGAGCACCGTGTGCTTGTCGACGCGCTTGATGATGTCCTCGTCGATGTCGGTTTCGTCGCTGATTTCGCCGACCAGCTCCTCGATCAGGTCTTCGAGCGTGACCAAACCGACCACCGTTTTTTGGTCGTTGATGACGATCGCCATGTGAACGTGCTGTTTTTTGAATTCGCGGAACAGATCGTCGATCCGCTCCGTTTCCGGCACGAACACCGGCGGATGCGCGAGGTCGCGGACGACGATCGTTTCGAGCGGGACGGGCGGGGTTTCGGCGAACTTGGCGAAAATATCTTTGATATGGACGATGCCGATGATCGTATCGGGATCCTCGCGGTAGATCGGGAAACGCGAAAATCCGGAGGCGCTGATGATCGGAAGTACTTCGGCGACCGAGCGGTCGGCTTCGAGCATGGCGACGATCTCTTTCGGCGTCAGCACGTCGCCGGCGGTAATGTCGTTGAACAGGAACACTCGTTCGATCAGCTCTTTTTCTCCGCCTTCGACCGCGCCGGCTTTCACGCCCATCGACGTCAGCGTCTTGATCTCTTCTTCGGTCACCGCGGCGTGACGGCCCGCGCCGCCTTTGCGGAAGAACGGATCGACGATGACGTTGACGATGCTGACGACCGGAAAGAGCGCCGCTTGGAGCAGCGCGACCGGACGGGCCGCACGGCGCGCCCACCGTTCCGGATGCTGGATGGCGAACGATTTCGGAATGATTTTCACGACGATCAGCACGACGAGCGTCATGATGCCGATCGCGACGCTCACCGCGGCGTCGCCGAACAGATCGTGCGCGAGGATCGTCGCGATCGCCGACGCGGCGACGTCGCACAGCGTCATCCCGAGGAGCAGCGTGCCGAGCAGTCCGCGCATGTCCGCGCGCAGTTGGACGACGAGCAGGGCGCGTTTGTCGCCCTTTCGAACGAGCGTCTGGAGGCGGACTTCATCCGCGGCAAGAAGCGACGTTTCTGCGATTTCGAGCGATGCGGAGATGGCGAGGAAGGCGAAAAGGAGGATGACGCTCAGGGTCATAGGGTCGGTGCGACGATCATCACCTTCCCGCCGTTCAAGACATCGCCGCCGTTCCAATCATGGATCGCGTTCCAGAGGGTGGCGTCGTCATACACATAGTCCGCGCCGAGCCGCGTCCCCGGGTCGTTCGTGATGACCTTGCCGCCAACGTATCCTTTGGCGACCACCATGTGATACAGCGGCCCGCCGTTTTTGAAATTCGGATTGTGGAGCAGCCGTCCCGCGGTCGGGAGCATCACCGGATGGCCCGCCGCGATTTCGGCGCGGACATCGGCGATCGAATGCAGTTCGATCACCCGCGGCCGCGTCATATGATAGTAGCCGGCCATGACGTCGGCGGTCTGCGCCGCGGTGGTGCTCTCGAAAAAGCCGAGCGTTCTGTTTTCGTAGTCGACGATCGCGAGCAATTCCTTATCCATGTCTTCGCGCGTCATCGACGCGCGGCCGTCGAGGAACGTTCGCGCCATCATCATCGACGCCTCCTCGCACGTGTCTTCATGGATTTTGTCCCAGTTGGAGAGCGGCGCCTGCGGGACGAACAGGACGGAGAGGTTGAACGTCGTTGGCGCGGCCGGTTTTGGTTTCGGTACCGGTGCGGGTTTCGGCGCGCTCGTCGGGGTCGGGGGAACTGGTTCTGCGTTCGCGTTTTCAAGTTCGGCGCGCGTCACCGCGATCGGGATCGGGCCCTTTTGCCAGTTCATCCAGGCGTCGCGCAGATCGCCGTGAAACGCGTACAGCGCCCCGGCCGCGACGATGAGCGCGGCGGCGACGGCGAGAATGAGCTTACGGCGCGATGGTCCCCGCATAGCATTGAAGTATGAACCAAGCGGCGGCCGCAGTCAATCGGGCGACATTGACGAGGGCGGCGAACTCGTGCACACTGGAGAAACTTCTATGACCGAAAAGAAACCGCTCACCATCTCCAAAATCGTGGTCGATCGCGATCTGTGCATCGGCGCCGCGACGTGCGTGACGCTCGCGCCGGGCGTGTTCAAGATGGATGACGAGAACAAAGCGGTGCTCGTGGATCTGAAAGGCGCGGAGGCGGAGACGATCCTGCTCGCCGCGGAGTCGTGTCCCACGAAAGCGATTTTCCTTTACGACGACGAGGGGCGGCAGGTGTATCCGTACGCATAGCAACGCATGCGGCGCGTCGACCATCTGATCATCGGCGGAGGGATCGCCGGCGTGAGCGCCGCGGAAGCGATCCGCAATCGGGACGCTGCGGCGACGATCGCGATCGTCGGCGACGAATCGCATCTCCTGTATTCGCGCGTGCTGCTGCCGCACGTGGTCCGCGGAAAAGTTTCGGAAGAAAAGGCGTTCCTGCGCACGCGGGAATTTTTTATTGAACGAAATATCGAGTGCGTCATCGGCGTCGCGGCGACCAGGCTCGATGCCGCGTCGCGGACGGTGGCGTTCTCCGACGGTTCGGAGATCGGGTACGGCAAACTGCTCGTCGCGACCGGCGGCGCGGTGCGTCGGCTCGACTGTCCTGGCGCAGCCGACGCCGGCTGCCTGTATCTGCAGACGCTCGAAGACGCGGCGGCGCTTAAGGAAGCGGCGAAAAGCGGACCGGCGCTCGTCATCGGCGGAGGATTCATCGCGCTCGAGTTCGCGATGTCGTTCGCGCACTACGGAACGCCGGTCGTCGCGGTGGCGCGCGGCGACGGTTTCTTTTCGCGCGTGCTCGACGACGCGGGGAGACGGAAACTGCACGCCGCGCTCGCGGCGCACGGCGTCGAAGTCAGGCCGAACGCGGCGGTGCGCGCCATCGAAATCGTCGGCGGCCGGAAGATCGCGCAGCTCTCCACCGGCGAACGGATCGAGTGCGCGGCGGTCGGCGTCGGGATCGGGATCGTGCCGAACGTCGGCTGGCTCGCCGCGAGCGGCATCGCGCTGTCCGAAGGCGCGCTCGTTGACGACCATCTTCGCGCCTCCGCGGACGTCTTCGCCGCCGGCGACGTCGCCGAATTCATGGACGCGCGGCTTGGCGAACGGCGCCGCGTCGGCAACTGGCAGAACGCGCTGTTCCAGGGAAAAATCGCGGGCGCGAACATGGCGGGCGGCGACGCGCCCTACGATGCGATTACCTCGTACAGCATCACCTGTTTCGATCTCCCGATCGCGTTCGTCGGCGCGGTGGACGTCCGTTCGGACGAGCGCGTCGTGCGCGAAACCGCCGCCGGCGCATCGCTCCAGTTCTTCCTCCGTGAGAATCGCGTCATCGGCGCGACGTGTGTCGGTCCGTTCTCCGACCGCGCCGCGGTTACGGCGCTCATCACGAGCGGCGCGCCGCTTTCCGCGCTCGTGCCTTAACGCCGCCTCGACGGTATACTGAACGCATGAGCGAACTGGTCGCGAAACTGCGCCGTTTCCGTCCTTCGATCCCGCTCCGCGCAGCGGCGATTTTTTTGTCGGTCGCCGCGATTTCGACGTTCATCCAGTGGGAGCCGAAGTTCCGCGATCCGGACTCGTTCTATCACGCGAAGATGGCGGCGCTGATGTCGGCGCGCGGCGTCATCCGCGATTTTCCGTGGCTGCCGTTCACCACGCTCGCGCACGCGTTCGCCGATCACCACTTCCTCTACCACGTCATCCTGATCCCGTTCGTCGCCGCGCTCGGTCCGCTCGTCGGCGTCAAAGTCGCGACCGTGCTGCTCGTCGCCGCGTGCATGACGGCGTTCTTCGCGCTGCTTTCCGCATGGCGCGTGCCGTACCCGGAGGCGTTCACGCTGATCCTCGCGACCTCGACCGCGTTTTTATTCCGGATCAATCTCTCGAAAACGTCGGCGGCGTCGGTCGCGGTGCTGCTGCTCGGATTGCTGTGCATCGAAAAACGGAAGCCGGCGCTGCTCGCCGCGCTCGCGTTCGCCTACGTCTGGCTGTACGGCGGCTGGCCGCTCTTGCCCGTCGTCGCCGGCGCGTTCGCGGTCGGCCGCGTCTGCGCGGATCTCATACTGCAGACGCCGACGTCGCTACGCGCATGGATCCGCACCGACGAAGCGCGCAACGTCGCCGCGGTCGCGGCCGGCGCGGCGTCCGGCGTGGTCGTCAATCCGTACTTCCCGACCAATATCCGTTTCTACTGGGAGCAGATCGTGCAGATCGCGCTCCTGAACTACCGCGACAAGATCGGCGTCGGGAGCGAGTGGTATCCGTATCAGGTCAAGACGCTGTTCGCGGAAAACAGCGCGATCCTCCTCGTCGCCGCGCTCGCGATCGCGCTGCTGGTCGCGATGGTGTTCTGGAATGATATCTCGCGGCGGGACGCGCCGCCGGTCGCCCGCAAGGACGCCGCGACGTCGTTCGCGCTGTTCCTGCTCGCCGGGCTGTTTTTGCTGATGACGATGCGCAGCCGCCGCCACATCGAGTACTTCGCGCCGTTCGCCATGCTCGCGGCGGCGCGGTTCATCGGGATACTGCACGCACGGCTCGACGCGCGGGCGTTCGCGGCTCGCCTCGCCTCGCTCTTTCCGGCGGTTCCCCGATTCGACCGCGTGTTCCTGGCATATTTCGTTTTTCTGGCTCTTTTCCTGGGCGCGCGCGGCGTGATCGGCGTCCATACGTCGTACTTCGACGGCATTCCGTGGACCAGGTACGAGAAAGCGGGGAGATGGCTCGCGGCGCACACGCCGAAAAACGCCGTTGTCTTCCACAGCGACTGGGACGATTTTCCGCCGCTCTTTTTTTGGGACGATCGCAACCGATACATCGCCGGCCTCGATCCGACCTTTTTGTACCGCCAGGACCGTACGCGCTATCGCGAGTGGGTCGGCATCACGACCGGCAAGACGAAAAAAGACGTCGCGAACATCATCGAGCGCGACTTCGACAGCCGGATGGTGCTCGTCGCGAAGACGCATGAGGAGATGCGCGAGGTGATCGAAGCGGACCCGGCGTTCATCAAGGTGTACGAGGACGATGACGTACGCATCTATAGCAGACTATGAAGATACTGATCGCGATCCCCGCGCTCAATGAAGAAGCGGTGCTCCGGCGCACGATCGAATCGCTGCGGTCATTCGTTGCGACGAGCATGCGCGACGATGACGTGACGATCGTGATCGCGGACAACGGTTCCACCGACGGCACCGCGGCCATCGGGAGCGAACTCGCGGCGGCGCATTCTGACGTGCGCTATTTGCGGACCGAGCGTCGCGGGAAAGGACTCGCGATCCGCGCCGCGTGGAACTCCGACGACGCGGACGCGTTCGCGTTCATGGATGCGGATCTTTCAACCGAGCTTTCCGCGCTTCCGGCGCTCGTGGGCGCGATCCGGCGCGGCGCCGACGTCGCGATCGGCTCCCGCTTCCATCCCGACTCGCGCGTCGCGCGGCCGTTCGGTCGTCGTCTCTTTTCCGTCGGCTACCGGCTGTTCGCCAGACTCGCGATCGGACTGCGCGCTGGCGATGCATCGTGCGGGTTCAAGGCGGCATCGCGCCGCGTCATCCGCGAGATCGTTCCCGCGGTGCGCGACGAAGGCTGGTTCTTCGACACCGAATTGTTGGTACGCGCTGAACGCCGCGGTTTCCGCATCGTCGAAGTGCCGGTGATCTGGCGGGAACCGGAAGGAAGGCGATCGAAAGTGCGGCCGTTCGCGGTCGCCGCGCGCTACGTCCGCGCGATCCTGCAGCTGCGCCGGGAACTCCGCGGCGCGAATACGGAGCGCCGGCTCGTCTTCATCGTCGCCGCGATCGCGATGGTGCTCACCTCGATCCCGGTCGTCGAAGCGCTGATCGTCGCGAGGAATCATGGCGTCGTCTGGACCGGCCGCGAATACCTGTCGCCCGGCGATCTCGCAGTCTACCTCTCGTCGATCGCGCAAGCGAAACGCGGCGCGTTGCTCATCGCGAACGCGGCGACCACCGAGCGGCTCGTCCCCATCCTCAACATTTTTTGGCTTTCGGTCGGACTGTTCGCGCGGCTGTTCTCTCTCGGATCGCTCGCGGCGTATCATCTCGCGCGGCTGCTCCTAATCCCCGCGCTCGCGTTCGTCGCGTACCGGTGCTGCGCATTTTTCCTCCCGTCGCGCAGTTCGCGCATCGCGGCGTTCCTTCTGTTCATGTTCGGATCCGGCCTCGGCTTGTACGCGTCGCTCGTGCTTCCTGCAGCCGTCCCCGCCGCCGGCCAATACCAATGGCCGATCGATCTGTGGGTCGGCGAGTCGAACGCGTTTCTGTCGATGATGTACAGTCCGCATTTCGTCGCGTCGCTCGCGCTGCTCCTCGCCGCGATGACGCTGCTCGCCGCGGCGTACGAAAAAAGTAGCGTGAAGCTCGGCGCGTTCGCCGGCCTCGTCGGGCTCGTGCTGTTCGAATTTCATCCGTACCACGCGCCGACGTTCTACGCGGTCGGACTGCTCGCGCTGCTGCTGCGCGCCGCGCGGCGCCATGCGCGTCCGGCCGAATGGCTCGCGTACGCCGCCGCGGTCGCAATCTCCGCGCCGTCGGTCGCGTATCAGTACTGGCTGACGCATGCGACAGCGGATGGTGCGTTCATGCTCGGGAACGGCGTGACGCTCACGCCGGCGCCGTGGCACGTGATGATCGGTTTCGGCGTCATAAGCGTCCTCTGGATTCCGGGATATATCATTGCGAGGAAGACGGCCCCCGACCGCCGCGGCCGCTGGGATTTCCTGCTCGCCTGGGTGATCGCACAGGCGCTCCTGATCTACGCGCCGCTCGCGTTCCAGCGCCGTTTGCTCGAAGGGTTGGAGTTTCCGCTCGTAATCCTTTCGACCGTTGCGCTCGCGGCGATCGTCCGAGCCGCATTGCGCGCGCCGAAGTACAGCAAGGTTTTTTTGATGAGCTACGGGCTGCTCGCGGCGATCGCGCTGTTCCTCCCGTCGACGTTCGCTGCGGTGGCGCGCGGCGTTTCCACATATGCCGATCCGCGGCCGTCCCGTTTTTACTTTAGCGCGGAATACGCCGACGCGCTCCGGTGGCTGCAGGAAAAAACGCCGACTGACGCGGTGGTCCTGGCGTCGGTGACCGACGGCAACGACATCATCGGCTGGGCCGAACGGACAACGTACGCTGGCCATTGGGCGAACACGCTCGACCTCGATCGCAAAGAAGATGAGATCGCCCGATTCTTCGGCGCATCGAGCGATGCGGAGCGGGCGCAGCTTCTTGAAAAATCCGGCGCGACGTACGTTTTTTGGGGACCCCGCGAGCGCGCGTTCGGCGGCGCGTTCAAGAGCGGGATGATGTTAGGATCGGCGTACAAAAGCGCGCACATCGAAATTTTCGAAGTGCGGAGATGACGCGATTATTTTTCTGACGGGAGCGAGGCGGTGCCGAGGACGGCGGTTCGCCTCGTTTTTCGTTCCGCGGATCGGATTCCGGAGATCACGTAGACGTCGTCGTTCCGTTCAAGTTGTACATCTTCCGTAAAAGGACCGGTTGACTGGCCGAAGATGGGGACCGCGAAGTTTGTCATCACCCCTTCCGCGGTCGGCGCGGATTCCGGCGCGAGGCCGGTGAGCGGATAGCGTCCGTCGTGGACGATCGCCCCGCGTTCGTCTCGGATGCGCAGATGAACGGCGAGATCGTCGGCGAGCGCGACGCCGCCGCGCCAGGCGATCGCGATGCGCATCAGAGGAACACCGAGCACGGGATCGCGTTCGACCGAGACCGCCGCGCTGCCGAGTGCGATACCATCGCTGAACTGCTGCTCCGGCACGGGGCCCGTCATGGCTTCCACCCCACAAGTGCTCGTCGCGCATTCGCGCGAGCTGCGCCCTTGCGGGGGCCCCGAAGCCGTGCCACCCGTGTGATCATAAATTACGAACGGCCCGCGGAAGAAGATCGGCGCGCCGGTGATTTTTTCCAGACGCGATATCCCGCCGACACAATGCGGCGCGGTCCAGCCGGTCGACAGGAACTGCGCGCGATAGGTAAGGAGGTCATCGTTGTCGAGCGCGACGAATCGGAGATCGGGCGGAGGTTCGTACGGCGCTTCGCCGAACTGCGTGACGCCGAGGAACAGGTAGTGCAGCGACGTGAGCCGTTCGCGCGATGACAGCGCGGGGAGCAGCGAATAGCTCGCGGCGACGGAGCCGTCGTTCGGAATCGCCGCGACCGCGGCACGGGCGATCGTGGCGCGGTCGTTCATGTCGCCGGTCGCTATATGGCTGACGACGGCGGGGAGCGGACCGAGCAGCAGCATCGAGTAGAGCGCGGAGATGCCGATCGCGCCGAGCGCCAGCCGGCGCGCATCATCGGGCGCGAATTTTTTTTGTTTTTTGAGCAGCGCGGGGACGCGTTTCGCGCCGTCGATCGTCGCGAGGAACAGCGCGGGGAGGAACAGCGTCGCATAGTGCGTGTCGAGGATCAGCTCGCCGCCGCCCGGCGCGCCGAGCAGGATCTGCGCGAGCGGCCCGAGAAGGAGGAGCAGCCGCAGCGGGGCGAGGAGCGGCAGGAACGCAAACGGCATCAGGAATCCGAGCGCCATCTCCAGATTCGCGAGCGAGAAGACGTGGGCGAGCACGCGCAGCGGATGAAGCAGCGCGCCGAGCGCGACCGCTCCCGGCGTCGCGCCGAGCCACGAATAGTACGCCATGAATTTGTACGAACCTTCCGGCGCGAAATGCGAGACGAGCGCGAGCGCGGCGACGAACCATCCCGTCCCGAGCGCGAGCGGCGCGACGATCCACCAGCGCGATTTTTTCTCGAACCACGCGAGCACGCCGATCATCGCGACCGCGAGCGCCACGTCCTCGCGGCAGAGGAGCGCTGCCACGCACCACGCGAGGAACGGCGCCTTCCGTCCCCGTTCGTATTCCAGGAGCGCGAACATCAGCGGCGCAAGCGCGAACGGCAGGATGTGGAACTCGAACAGGTTGATGTTCTGCACGAACGGACTCGCGAGCCACAACAGCGCAAAAAGTACGGGCGCGGGTCCTGCCGCTATGCACCCCGCAAGTGCTCGGCGCGCTCTCGCGACGCCTGCGCCCTCGCGGGGGCCCCGCACCGCGTCACCCGCGCCTGTGCTCCACGAAGACATTCGAAGTTTCGCGATGCGCCACAGCGGATACGCGGGGAGTGCAAGCGCGACGGACTGCAGCGCGAGCAGCGTGATCGGGGATTGGACGATCGCGTAGAGCGGCGCGAGCAGCACGATCGCAAGCTCCGCGTGGTCCCCGAGCGACAGGTGCGGATGGATCGACTGCATGAACGGTCGGCCGCGCACCGTATTCCAGAACACCTGGTTGAAATACGCGAGGTCGATCCCGTTATAGGCGAACATCCGGTACTTCCACGCGCAGATCAGCGAAAAAATCGCGGCATAGCCGATGATCGCGAACCACACGATCCGCCGTTCATGTTTTTCGAGCCAGCGCATACGCTTTATTCTAGCGTTTTTTCACGGTTGACAACATCGCGCTTTTTTGCTAAGATTTCGCGTTGGTCTTTTCACAACTGACGGAGGTTCACATGTCCAAGAAAGACAAGAAGAACGAAGAGAAGCCGGCCGGGAATCCGGCGCCGAAAGTGCAGAAGATCGCCGCCGACGTCGCGCGGCCGTATCTGGAACAGGCCGTGTCGAAATACACGAAGTTTTTCATCGATCAGCGGCCGATCCAGGCGATGCTCGCGGATCTCAATCCGGCGACGCGGACGCTGCTCGGCACCGTGCTCCCCGGCGGCATGAGCGGTTTGCTCCATCAGGTGCCCGACTCCGCATTCGGTTCGCCGATCAAGAAGGAGTACATCCTCGAGCTCAGCGACGAAGTGGCGAGGCAGTTCGGCGAATCCCTGAAGCAAAACGAAACGCTCACGCCGGAACGATCCAAACAGATCGTCGAGGACGCCGATGCGAAGGTGAGCGGCAAGAAGGTGGTGATCGACCCCTTCAATCATGTGCACGGGTTCGACTGCGTCAACCTGCATCACATCGGGGACGACAAGAAACAGGAGATCTCCTTCCAGGCCGCGGCCGAACAGGACCTTCTGCTCTCCCCGTGCTGCCACAAGCGGCTCGCCGCCAAAATGAAGAGCGGCGACCTTGCCGCGGCGCCGTCGTCCGCGCACGTCCGGCGATCTCCGATGGAGATCATCGGATCGCTCAAAGACGCGGCGCTGCGCACGCAGCTGCTCGACTGGATCGGCGGCCTCCCGGCCGACGATCGCAAGCGGGTGCTCGTGGCGCTCAAGGAGCTCGACAGCGAAAACGAGCTTCGCGGCATGATGGCGATGGACCCGATCCACCGCATCGAGGCGCTGCCGCTGCTCGAGGAACGCAACGCGATTCACACGCTACGGCATCTCGTGGAGCATCTCGGCGTCGACATCGAGGAAGGCGAACACGCGGCGGTCGCCGGCTACAGGCATCTCAATGAGAGGCTCGCGCCGGCCGTCGCGCGGCAGCAAGCGAGACGCGCCGCGAGAACCCAACGTCAACGTCCCTGGTGGAAGACGTTTCTTCCCCTCTGAAAGGAGCACGCGATGAATTTATTGATCTTGCTCTTCGGCACCGTCGAGTCCTACCTCGACTGGAGCGAGCGGCAGTTCAAGGAAGCGGTCAAGCTGTTCTACTACGCGGTGTTCGGCGCAGGGGGACTCCTCCTCGCCGGGATCGCGACCGCGTACGCGGGACACGAGCATCCGGGGCAGGCGATGATCAACGTCGCCGGCCTCGCGCTCAGCTTGCTGCTCGCCCTCTGCTTCTGGAAGCTGAAGGTGACGTCCTATCCGGTGACGCTCACCGCGCAGGCGATCGGCGAAATCGCGGCCAAGAAGATCGGCGGCCTGAAAGAAGAGGTGAAGAAGGAGTTCTACAAGCTCCGGAACATCACCGCATGGATCACCGCCCTCGCGCTTTACGCGGAGATCGTCCCGGTGTATCGGAACCCGATGGTTTCGTGCGTCGCCGCGACTGCCATCATGGCGATCGTTGCGATCTCGGAGTCGAAGTGGTTCCACAGCAACTTCTTCCGGTACGTCTGCGCCGGGGGCGCGGGGTTGACGCTCCTGCTCTCGACGCTCAAACTCGTGCGTCCGACCGCCGCCGATGGCATCGGCGATCACGCCGAACGGGCGGCAGATTGGATCGCGGGGATCAAGAAGGACGAACCGGCGCAACGTAAACCCGCGCCGACCGCAAGCAGCCCTGCTGCGGTTCCCCCGAAAACGGGCGGCGCGGACGTCGATCTCGCGCCGCCGGAGAACGCTCCCGCGACGCCAATCATCGCGCAGCGTTCGTCATCGTCCCAAGAGCCGACTGCGGCCCCGCCGCGCCGGCGATACAGCAAGGAAGAGCTCGACGAAGTGTTCAGCGAGCTCGACAAGTACCCGGATCTCCGTTAGCAGTTTTTTGCTTCGGTGCCCCCGACCGTTCGTCGGGGGCTTTTATTTTAGCCAAAAACTAGCGGTTCCCGCTTGACAAAACCGCCCTTTTATGCTATTGTCTCTTGTTCAGCAGTCGGACTTTTCCGAACCGCTGGCACGGTCATTCCAACCAAAAAAGGAGGAACGCCATGAAGGCGAATCTGTTGTTCACGGTGATTGCGATTGCATCGCTCGGCGCTTGCGCTAACAAAGCCGAGTTCAACGTCCACGACGGAAGTTACGCGGCGAACGGACGCTCCACGAATCCGGAGCAGATGGTCACCGCTCTCTCCACCGCGCGCACGCGCGAGATGGACGCGGAGACCCGGCAGGAGACGTCGCGGGTGTGGAGCCGATACTACGGCTACCACCCCTACGCCATCGGCTGCCAGGGCGGCTACGACTGGTGCAGCCGCACCTACTGGGACTCCCAGCTCGCGGCACAGACCATCGTTCCGCAGTCGGACGGCGTCACCCGCGGCGAGCTCGACACCGTCGATCTCAAAGCCGAGGACGCCAAGAATCGCGCAAACGACGCGCTCCGCATGCACCAGAAGGTGCGAGCGTATCTGGAAGGAGGCCGCTGATGTCCAACAAGATGTTCGTGGTGTTCGCAGTGTGCATCGTCGGTTGCGCCGGCGGCAACGACGAGATGCAGAAGCTGCTCGATGGGCAACAGAAGGAGCTCACGGCGCTTCATCAGGAAATCACGTCGCTTCGTGCCGATCAGAACGCGGTCACCAAGGCGTCTGCCGAGGCACCCTCCGCAAAAGCGGCCCCGCAAGGAGAGACGGCTCCGGTCGCGGTCCACCATGGTCCGCCGCCGGCACGTCCCGCCGCGTTCGGCCCGCCCGAAAATTGGGGCTGGGTCGATCAGGAGCCGATGGGGTGCGAGAAAGGCAACTCTCTCGCGCTGCGCATCAAGAACCCCACGGCGGACAAATGGATGCGGGCGAAGCTCAATGGCGCTCCGGTCGAGATGTCCGGTGCGCTCGGCCCGCAGCCGCTCATTCCGCCGGGGAGCGTCCTGAACATGTGCCTCGCAGATCCCGGCGTGGAACACACGATCGAAATCGACACCTTCCTCTCGAGAGAGGGGTATGGATTCGAAGCGATCCAGGGACCGTACGGATCGGCGACGCTTCGGTACACCCCGAGCGGTGCAGCCGGCCCGCATGAAATCGTGGTGGACGATCCTACGCTGTTCCTGAACTAGACATCGTCCAAGGTCCGGTATCCGTAACTTAAAGAGCCCGCAGGTCTTCCTGCGGGCTCTTTTCTTTTTGCGGGAAGGTTGACTAGGCGAGCGACGAAACGAGCGACGAGACGACGAAGTTCGCGATCGCGTAGGCGGCGAAGATCAGGATCATGCCGATCACCGCGTTCGTGATGATTCCCTTCGCTTTCTTTACCTTCTCCTCGTTCCCTTGCGCGGTCATCCAGAGGAAACCGGCGTACACGATCAGCACGACGAGGATGACGCCGAGCAGACCGAGCGCGATGTTGATGTACCTGCCGACGAGCACCGGGAGCGACGCCGTCTGGGACGTGGTGAGTCCCGCGCTGTTCGCGGTGGCATTCAAATTATTCGAAAGGTTTGTGAGAGCCGCGGGCTGGGCCTTCGCGGCGAACGGCGCGAGGACCGCGGCCGCTCCGGCGCCGATTTTCGCGAGACGTGTACGAAATGATCTCTGCATAAAATTTGGTTAATTGAGATTGCTTTATTTAAGCGACGTCGCAAGCGCGTTGATGACGTAGCTCGTGATGACGTATGAAGCGAATACTATCAGAAGTCCGATAACCGCGCTAGTGAGCGTCCCCTTCGCTTTTTTGACCTTCTCTTCGTTCCCTTGCGCGGTCATCCAGGTGAAGCCGGCGTAGATGACGAGGATGACGAAGACGACGCCGAGCATGGCGAGCAGCGTCTGGATGACGCCGCCGATGATCGCCGGGAGGCCGGCGCCGGTCGTGGGGAGACCGGCGACCGTGCCGGTTTCTTGGAGGCCGCCTTGCGCGAGAAGTGTTCGCATGTGGTGTGTTCCGGAATGAGGACCGCCAAGCCGTCGGGCCGGACGCTCCCCGTTCCGGAACGGAACGGGGCAAAGCTTTGAAACCCGGGTTAGCCCGAGGTGCCGTTGACGATTGCGCCGACGACGAACTGAGCGATGGCGTACGCCGACATGATGATCACGAGACCGATGATGCCGGAGATGATGAGCTTCTTCGCTTCGGAGACTTTCTCCTCTTCGCCCCCCGCGGTCATCCATTTGAAACCTCCGAGGAGGATGATGACGACGGCGACGATGCCGAGCAGGCCCATGAACGCCCTGATGACGTTGGAGACGGTCGTGCGCACGTCCTGCGTGCCGAGACCGATCGCCGTGGCGTAGTTGAGGCCGAGGTCGACTCCGGACGACTGCGCGAGCGCGATCGCCGGAAGCGCCAAGGTGGCGACTGCCGCCGTGCCGATTGCGAGTTTCTTCAAGGTGTTGTTGGTCATGTTGTCACCCCCTTTCATTTTAAGGGTAGATATCCACACGAAAGAGCGGACTGAACAATCGTACAGTAAACGCGCCCTTAGGACAACGGAGCGAGCGCGTTGAAAATGGTCTGCACCAGGATGTAGGAGCCGATGATGGCGACGAGGCCGAGCACCGCCCAGATGATCGTCCCTTTCGCTTTCTTGACCTTCTCCTGATTGCCCTGCGCCGTCATCCAGAGGAACCCGCCCCACACGAACATGACGAGCGCGATCGAGCCGGCGAGGCCGAGCACGGCGCGGATGACGCGGCCGATCAGCGACGGGAGGTCGGTGTTCCCGAGCGGATGGGGAAGGCCGATCGGGGCGGCCGCCTGCGCAAGTTCTTTGACAATCGCGTGCATATCATTGGAGGCCGATTGCGGCGAAGAAGGCGTTGAGGATGGTGTATGCGCCGAAAATGATGACGAGTCCGAGCACCGCAGTCGTGAAAATCTTTTTCCCCTTGGTGATTTTTTCCTGCGAGCCGCCGGCGGTCATCCAGACGACGCCGCCATAGACGAACATCAGCAGCGCGAGCGAGCCGCTGATCCCGGTGAAGATTTTCACTGCCCTCCCGAGCAGTGTTGGGATGCTCGTCGTGCCGAGCGGGTTGATCAGCGTCGCCTTGGTGCCGGGGGCCGGCGACGCTGACGGCGCGGACGATGTCCCGCCCGTGTCGCAGGATGCGACTTCGGCGCACCCGTCGCAATTCGGACAGCTCGTGACCGCGTTGCACGAATTCGCCGCATAGCACGCATCAAGACTGTCGTAGCAGCCGCCGTTGCATTTGACCGCCGCGTCGGCGGCCGGCGCCGCGAACACCGTCGCGGTCATAGCGACGATCGAAAGAGAAAAGAGGAGCGCGCGGAGTTTCATATCATTCCGACGGGCAGCACGCCTGTCCCTGTTTGCACAGCCCGGCGATGCAATCGCCGCTCACTGCGCCGGCCGAGGAGTCGATACACGCGTAGTGCGAGGAGCCGCCGCCGAGGTCCGAGCAGGTATGGACGCATTTGAGGTCGGTTTTGCCGGGGATCTGATAGTACGTGCCGCAGCCGGCGGAGGTGCACTCGCAGGACTGGCCGATCACCTGCACCTGGGAACCGCTCGTAAGCGCGCGGACGCCGTAGTCGATCAGGTAGCCGGCGCTCACGATGATGATGATCCCTATCACCGCGTT
The DNA here is from genome assembly GCA_964487195.1 of uncultured Gammaproteobacteria bacterium. Classification (GTDB taxonomy): domain Bacteria; phylum Patescibacteriota; class Patescibacteriia; order SG8-24; family SG8-24; genus CAZAPV01. Next base: position 18,795 of record CAZAPV010000006.1, read on the forward strand.
TTTGATGTAGGTTTTGCCTTTCGTCACTTGGGACTCGTTGCCTGCCGCGGTGAGGATGAAGAAGCCGCCCCAGACGAACATCAGCAGCGCGACCGAGCCGGTGATTCCGAGGATCAGTTTGGCGACGTTGCTGAACGCCTGGAGGACGCAATCGATGCCGGGGATCGCGGTGGTCGCGTTCCGCGCGCAGTCCGGGACGATCGGCGGGATCGAGAGCGCGGCGAAGGCGGGTAACGCCAATGCGGCGCCGACGAGCGGGATCGCGATGCCGAGAGCGAGCGGGAGCAGTGCGGAGGCGCGTTTCATTTATTTTATGGTTTGGTTCACTTTGGTTGCGGCGATCCCAATGATCTTTTTCGGATCGGCCTGGGCGGCGAGCATCTGGTTGATCATGTCGTCGAACGCCTGTTCGGTGGCGTCCGCGTCGGTTCCATGATACCAGCTTTTCGCGGTCGGGAGTTCGGACGCGAACGACGAAAGGTCAAGATCGTTCAATTCGCTGCTGATCAGCCCGCGCAGCGCGGTCGGTTTCTTCGTCGCTGCGAGGTATTTCTGCGCCTGCTCCGCGCTCGCCGCGAACTGGATGAAATCCCACGCCTCATCCGGATGCGCGGTTTTCTTCGATACCACCTCGGCCCAGTAATTGGCGAAGTTCACCGGTTTGTTGCCGGAGATCTGCGGCACCGCCGCGATCCCGAAGTTCAGTTTCGGATTGAGCTGGCGGATCTGGGGGAGGTGGTAGGCGTAGCCGAGGAAGAACGCGGTCTGGCCGTTCGCGAACGCCGCGAGCGAGTCCGGCATTTTGGCGTTCCACGTGTACACCTCTTTTTCCGGATTGGCGAAATCGGTGTAGAAGACGAGCGCTTCGGCGCCGGGCGGAAGCGGGCGGCCGGCGAGTTCCGGCGGATACCGGTCGAACGTCGCCATCCCGTTCTGGTCGGTCATCTGCGTGCCGTTCTGCATCATGAGCAGGCCGAGGATGTCCGCCGCGCGCTCGACGTTGTCCGCGGTGCCGAGCGCAGCGCCGGATTGGATGATCGTCCCGACCTCGTCGAGCTTGGTCAGCTTCTTCACCTGATCCTGGAACGTCTTCCAGTCGGTCGCCGGCTGGGCGATCCCCGCGCGGTCCAGGAGGTCGCGGTTGTAATACAGCGCCATCGCGTCGACCGAGAGGGGAAGGCCGTAGATTTTGGGGATCGGCGGGAGGCGCGGATCGTCCTGCGGCGTCGGGATCACGACGTCGTTCGCGACCGCGTCGACATAGTCGTTCGCGAGCTGCTTGAGCGTGATGCCGGGCTCCTGGCGCACCACGGTCACCAGCTCTTTTTTGATCGTCCCCTGCAGTTCGCGGTAGGCGAGCGTGAGCGTCTGCGGCACCGCGAGGAGGCGCGGCTGCCACGCGCCGAGCCAGTCGTTGTGCAGACTGAAGATGTCCGGGCCGCTGTCTTCCGCGAGGCCGTTCAGCAGCGCGGCCTGGTATTCTTCGTAACGGAATTTTTTGTACTCGATGTTCACGTTCGGATGGAGCGCGTGGTACGCGGTGATGATCTGGCTGAACGCGTCTTCGTCATCGAACACGCGCCAGTACTTGAGCGTGATCGGCTTGCTGCGCTCGGCGACTTCAGGCGGCGTGCACTGGAAACCGAATCCGCCGAAGACGAGCGCGGTGAGCGCGGCGGCGAGAAAGAATGTTGCGCGGCGTGTGGTGCGCATAGGTCAGCGTTGTTTCGCGCAGCGCGTTTGGAGGAATTCCGCGAACGCGCCGTCGGCGTTTACTTCAGTATGCGTGAGGCCGTAGTCCACCGCGGCGATCAGGAACTGCAGCTTGTTGCCACAGTCGTAGCGCCGCCCTTCGAATTCGCAGGCGTACAGTTTGTCTGCGCCGCGCATCGCGCGGAATGCGTCGATCAGGCGGATCTCCCCATCCGGAGACGGATTGGCGCGCTCGAGGGCGTCGAACACCTCCGGCGTGATGACGTAGCGGCCGATGATCGCGAGATCGGACGGCGCGTGCGCCGGCTTCGGTTTCTCGACGAGATCAGACACCTCATAGGTGCGCGGCGCGACCTCCGCTCCTTTGATGACGCCGTAGTTGGAGATGTCTTTTTTCGGTACGCGCGTCACCCCCATCACCGGCGCGCCGTATTTTTCATAGCGCGCGATCAACTGGCCGATGCACGGCGTCGCCGCGTCGACGATGTCGTCGCCGTACAGCACCGCGCACGGTTCGTCGCCGACGAGTTCTTTCGCGAGCAGGATCGCGTGGCCGTCGCCGCGCGGATTCTGCTGGCGGATGTAGACGAACGACGCGAGATCCGAGATGCGCATCACTTCGGCGAGCTCCTTCGTTTTCTTTTTTTCGCGGAGCCGGTACTCCAGTTCGAAGTTGCGGTCGAAGTGGTCTTCGATCGCGCGCTTGGTCTGACTCGTGACGAAGATGATCTGGTCGATTCCGGCCGCGACCGCCTCCTCGACGATGTACTGGATCACCGGCTTGTCGACGAGCGTCAGCATCTCTTTCGGCTGCGCTTTCGTCGCGGGGAGGAAGCGGGTGCCGAAGCCTGCGACGGGAATGATCGCTTTGCGCACTTTCATATCATTGGAACGGTGAGTAGAGCGTCGCGTTTATCGCGGCCGCCGCGTTCGAAACGATCGTCTGGTACTCCGGGTGCTCGGTGGTCGGGCGCGTTTCGATCATGGCGATGAACGCCTTCTCCGCGGTCGTGAAATCCTTGCCGCGGTACCACGACTGCGCGGTGAGCGACTGGCCGGCGAACGGCGCGAGGTCGGGGTCGGTGAGCTGCGCCTGGATCAGACCGCGAAGCGCGGTCGGCCGTTTCGCGGCAGCGAGGAAACTCTGCACATGGTCGGCGCTCGCGATGAACTGGAGGAAATCCCACGCTTCGTTCGGATGGACGGTTTTCTTCGCGACCACCTCCACCGGGTAGCGCGCGGCGTTCACCGGTTTCACAGAGTCGATCTGCGGGAGCGGGGCGACGGCGAAATTCAGTTTCGGCGCGCGAGCGCGGATCGTTGCGAGGTCCGACGGGAAGCCGAAGTAGAATGCGCTCGTTCCGGCGACGAACGCGTCGAGCGAGTCCGGAATGTCGTCGTTCCAGGTATAAGACGGCGCGCCCGGCACCGCGAAACTCTGCCAGAAGATGAGCGCCTCCACGCCCGGGGGATATGTTTTGCTCCGCGTCTCCTGGGTGTATTCGTTGAACGTCGCGAAGCCGGAACCGTCCGCCATCTGTGCGCCGTTCTGCGCCATGATCGCGGAGAGCGCGTCGAACGCGTACCGGACGTTCTTGCCGGTGCCGATCGCGGCGCCCGCCTGTTTGACCGTTTTGTTGTCGCTGTCGAGCGTCGTCAGTTTGGCGACCTGGTCCTGGAAGTCGCGCCACGTCGCGGGCGGCTTCTCCACGTTCGCTTTCGTCAGCAGGTCTTTGTTGTAGAACAGCGCGACGGTGTCGAGCGACAGCGGGAGCGCGAAAATCGTGTCTACCGGCACGTCCCCCTCTTTTTCCGTGTATCGGAGCACGACGTCGTTCGCCGCCGCCTGCACGTAGTCATTGCGCAGCTCGAGCAGCGTCATCGTCGGCGTTTTCTGATTCACGATGACGATCTGCTTCTGGTCGTTCACCGCCTGCGTCGCAATCACCGTCTCCTTCGGCATCGGCTGGATCTTGTTCTGCCACCCGGGGAGCCAGACGTTCGGGATGCTGAAGATGTCCGGCCCGCGGTTTTCCGCGAACGCTTCGAGCAGTTTGCGTTCGTACGTTTCCGGCGCGAACGTCGTGACGCGGACGTCGACGTTCGGATGGATTTTTTTGTACGCGGCGATTTCGTCCGAGAGCGTGAAGGGCGCATCAACGGCGCGCCAATACTGGAGCGTCACCGGCGGGAGGGAGGGGTTCGAGCCGAAACACCCCGCGCCGAGGAACACGAGCGCGGCGACTGCGGCGAGAAGGGGGAGTTTGCGCATAAACGTAACGGATGCAGTATAACAAAATCGCGAAACCGCGCATATGATAGACTTTACGCGCTGGGGAAAACGTGATACCGTTCGCAACGTCATAAAGTGGAGAGGTGGCTGAGTGGTCTAAAGCGACGGTCTCGAAAACCGTTGTACCCGCAAGGGTACCGTGAGTTCGAATCTCACCCTCTCCGC
>CAZAPV010000006.1:23065-30750 GCA_964487195.1 uncultured Gammaproteobacteria bacterium
CGATACTCAAACGACGGCGAACCGAGACCGAACAAGCGCTCGCGTCGAAACGGGCATTTAACGAGGCCGCTTGGGATCAGTACGGCAGCGAACTGTGCGGCGGAGAGATGATGAAGGAGGAGCGGGAGATTCGCGAGCGGATCGCGTCGATCGATGCCGACCTCGCCCTTCTCGAGCGCTGTCGCACCGGCGCCATTTCGATCGAGGAGTCGCGAGCGCTCGTCGAGGAGCTCCAGAGCATCGACGACGGCATCAGATGGCGCACCGAACGCAAGACGGCGATCGAAAAACAGCTCGCGGATACACGCCGCGTCCGCCATATTCTTTATCTGGATCGAGAATCGACCGACGATCTCGACTGACCCCCTACGCGGGGTCTTTTTTGTTGAATGATTGCCGGGATGATTCGACGATCCCGACGATGATCCAAAAGAGGAAGGCGAGGTCGTTTTTGAAATAGGGGACGTCCACCGTGCCGTGGACGACGAGCGCGACCATCGCGCCGACCGCGCCGGGGACGATCCAGCTCGTCGGTTTTTTCTTCATGAACGCGGCGGCGACGGCGAAAAAGCGGATCACGATCCAGAGAAAGCCGGCGAGGCCGAGCAGTCCGGTCTCGCTCCAGAAGTTCAGGATCACGTCGTGCGGGTACATGAAGATTTCGATCCACTTCGCTTTATGGTACGGCACGATCCCGGTTTGGTAGCCGTCGAGGCCGGCGCCAAACAGCGGATGATCCGCGAGCATGTTCTCGGTTTCTTTCCAGATGATCGCGCGCACCGAACTCGATTTTTCATGGAGCGTGGCGAGACTGACAGCGAGCTGCCGCGTCGACGGCACCGCCGCGAAAACGAGCGCGCCGGCGATCATGGCGGCGATCGTCCATGTGCGCAAGCGCTTGTCCATGAGCCCGATCGTCGCGACGCCGGCGGCGGTGCCGACGAGCGCGCCCTTCGACACTGCGAACAGGCAGGCGAGCACGCCGAGCAGCGCGGCGATGAGCGGGACGATCGCGAGCGGACGGCGGGAACGATCGTTCACGCGGGCGAGTCCGACCGCCCAGCCCGCCACGAGCACGATGATCGGCGCGGCGAACAGGCCGATCGCGTTCGGAAATCCGTAGAAGCTCGTCACTCGCCTCGTCGCGGCCGCCTGCCACGGCGCGGGGATGCCGAATCCGGTGATTTTTTGGAAGATCGCGGTCACCCCAATGACGGTGAGCGCGGTACCGAGCGCGATCATGATCCATTTTCTCCGTTCCGATGTCGCGACGATGTTCGCGAACATCGCGAAAAACAGGATCGGTTCGACGAAATACGCGCGCCAGACGCCGAGCGCGCCGCGCGGATTTCCGGAAACGAAGATGCCGATCGTCGCGCCGAGCATGAAGAGCGCGATCGGCCACCGCCACGCGCGGAGCGCGGCCCACGATTCTTTTTTCCGTCCGTCGGTCGCGAGCCATGCGATGAACAGCGCGCCGAACAGCAGTTCGAGCACGGTCGACGGAAGCGCGCCGATGAAAGGGAACGGAATCGTAAAGCGCAGGAGATACGTCGGCAGCAGCGCGCAGAAGATGGCGAGCGCGAGCGTCATATCGTTTTTTGTTTCATGACTTTCTCGAGCGTCTCGCGGTCAACGACGTCGAAGACGAACAGCAACGCGACGTAGACGACGATCGCGACGGCGAGGCGGACGAGGACGTGCGCGGTCGGGATCGCGAGAATCGCGCCGTCCATGACGAGCGCGGCGACGGCGATGCGCCAGAATGCGCGGAGGTTCAACGGCCGGCCGGCGGCGCGGATCGCGGTCGCGGCGGCGATGATCACGATGAACAGTTCGGAGAACACCGTCACCCACGCCGCGCCGACCGCGCCGTACCGCGGGATGAAGATGAGATACAAGACGAGCGACAGCGCCGCGTCCGCCGCGTAGGCGGCGATCATCTTTTTCTGCAGCCCCTGCGCGACGATCGCGTGGCCGAACGCCGCGCTCCAGCACACCGCCGCGCCGGCGATCATCAGGATCGCGAGCAGGTCGCCGGACGCCGCGAAGTCATTGCCGGCGACGAGGCGCATCAGATCGCGGCCGACGAGCGGCGTGCCGAGCGCGAGCGGGAACGCGAGCATGGAGAGGAAGTCGAACGCGCGGCCGAGTTTGCGGTTGAAATCATCGCGGTTCGCGGCGGCCCATGACGCGGCGAGCACGGGGAGCATCAGTCCCATGAAGATCATCGGCACGACGGTGATCACGTCGAGCACTTTGTACGCCGCGCCGTACAGCCCCACTTCGGCTTGCGGCCGCGTAAGCGAAAGGATGACGACGTCGCCTTTGAGGTAGATCAGGTTGAACGCGATCGAGACGCCGATCGGCCAGCTTTCGCGGACGATCCGTTTCCAGAGCGGAAAGTCGAACGCGAGGCGGATCGGCGCGAGACGGCGCGCGAACGCGAAACAGACCGAGAATTGCACGACGTTCGCGGCGACGAGCGCGATGATGAACGGCAGGACGCCGATCGCGAGCATGCTCGACGCGGCCGCGCCCGCGAGTAGCACCGCGCGGCCGGCGACCTCCGCGATCGCCGCGCGATGGACCGCGAGATGTTTCTGGAACACGCCGACGAGCACCTGGGTGAGCGAGATCGCAAGGAACGACAGCGCCGCGATCGCGACTCCGGTTTTGATGTCCGGCGCGTACGGAAACAGCAGCGCGACGAGCGGCGCGAGTCCGAAAAATACCGCGGCGGAGACGAGCCGCAGCGTCAGCACGTTCGAGATGATCCTCCCTTCGTCTTCGTTCGGCGCGGCGATCATGCGTACGAGCGTGATCGACAGCCCGAAGTCGACGAGGATCCCGAAAAACTGCAGGAACGTCGTGACGGTGGTGAACTCGCCGTAGCCGGCGCGGCCGAGACTCCTCGTCATGATCCCGACCGTGAGCAGGCCGAGGATCGTCCCGATGAACCGTCCGGCGACCTGCGTCACGGTGTTGCCGGCGATGGCGCGGGTGAGAGACATAGAGAAAAGTATAGCATTTTGGTAAAATAGTTTTATGCGTACGCAGAAACTCATCTTTAGCGCTTTTATAGTGTTTTCGGCGCTTTTGCCCGCGCACGTCTTTGCGGCCGCGCCGGTCGCCTCGATCTCCCTCGATCTTTATGGGGCGAAAGAGGCGAGCCGTTCGACGCCGAGCATCGAAACGACGCCGGGCGAGTCCACCACGTTCACGATCCATTTCAAAAACAACGGCAGCGTGTCGTGGTGGCGCGACGCGCGCAATTTCGTCGGCGTGTACACGGCGAAGCCGAACTACCGCGATTCCCTGTTTGAAGACGAGGGCTGGGTGAAGAGCTCCATTCCGACGAAGCTCGTTGACGCCAGGGTGCGGCCCGGCCAGACCGGCGCATTCACCTTCATTCTCGATGCGCCGCTCGATCCCGGCACGTACCACGAGTCGTTCCGGCTTGGCCTCGCCAAGGTCGGATGGATCACCGGCGGAAAATTTTCGATCGACATCGTCGTGAAGCCGAAACCGGCGTTCACCACCGCGACAGGGACGACCTTCCAGTTCGCTCCGGGATACAAGGCGCTGATGCTGCTTGTGAGCGATCATGCGCTCAGTCTGCGCGCCGGAGAGACGAAAGAGTTCCGCGTCGGATTCAAGAACGTCGGGAGGACGTCATGGATCGGTTCCGGCGCATCGCCGATCGCCGTCAAAGCGATTGACGCCGCCCCGCTCATTTTCAGGGATGCGTCATGGTCGAACAACGTGGTGACGCCGCTTTCATCGGACGAAGTGAAACCGGGGCAGCTCGCGTTCTTCACGATCAAACTGTCCGCGCCGAGGGATCAGTCCGGGACGTTCGACGCGAAGTTCGAGCTCGCGGCAGGAGATGACCTGGTGGACGGCGGGGAAGTCGAAATTCCGATCGAAGTGCAGCGCGGCAGCGTGCCGGCGCAGATCGACCAGCTGCACGACTCCGAATTCGCCGCCTCCGGCCCGCGCGGTCCCACCATCCGCGTCGGCCTTCTGTATTCAACCGATCCGATCGTCATTGCGGCCGACGGCACGTACACGCTCCGCGATCCGAGCGACGCCACGCTGCAACAGCTCTCCGGCAGCACCACGATCACCTACGATTTCGGCGCGGGAATCTATACGGTGACGAGCGGCGGCTATACGCACAGCTCGTCGTCGTACCCGCGATTCGTGCCGGACGATCCGTCGTCCACCATTTTCCAGATTACGAGTTATGAGAATCGGCCGACGTGGGACCCGACGCTCAATTTCAACCAGTTCCGCGGCACGCTGGAGATCCGTTATTCGCCGAAAACCGCGCGTCTCTGGGTGATCGAGGAGCTGCCGATGGAAGATTATCTGCGCGGTTTCGCGGAGACGTCGAACGGATCGCCGTATCAATATCAGAAAGCGCTCGTCACCGCCGCGCGCACGTACGCGCTGTTCGTGGTGTCGGTCGGGGGGAAGCATCAGTCGGAATACTTCCATCTGAACACGGGCGGGAACGATCAGGTGTATAAAGGGTATGCGTCCGAACTGGTGCGGCCGAACGTGGTGAACGCGGCAGAGGACACGCGCGGCGACGTCGTTACGTACAACGGGGAGGTGGTGGTGACGCCGTACTTCTCGCGATCCGACGGCCGTACGCGGTCATGGCAGGAGGTGTGGGGCGGCACGTCGCATCCGTGGCTCATTTCGAAGCCCGCGCCACATGACGCCGGCATGGATTTGTGGGGCCACGGCGTCGGGATTTCCGCGAGCGACGCGGTTGGCCGCGCGAACGACGGCGCGGACTGGCTCGACATTCTGAAGTACTATTACACCGGCGTCGAGATCAAGAAACTGTACTGATATGCGGAGGACCGTCGTTTCGATTACGGTGCTCGCCGCGATAGCGTGCGCCGCGCCCGCGTTTGCGGGTCCGCGCGCGCTCGAGGTGCGGCCGACCGCGGTCGCGCCGGTGAGGGACGGTACGCCGTTCGATTGGAGCTCGATCAGCGCGGAAAGCGCGATCATCGTCGACGTCGCATCGCACCGGGTTCTTCTTTCGAAGAACGCGCACGAGCAACGGCCAGTCGCATCGATCACCAAACTGATCACCGCGATCGTCGCGCTGCGCCGCGGCGTTTCGTTTTCGCAGTGGATGCGGATCGCCGCGTCCGACGAAGTGGGCGGCGCGCGGCTGCGCGTCCGCGTCGGCACGCGGTTTTCGGTGCGCGATCTGTTTTACGCAATGCTCGTCGCGTCCGCGAACAACGCCGCGAACGCCGTCTCCCGCGCCACGGGGATGGGCAAAACGGCGTTCGTCTCATCGATGAACGCGCAGGCGCGGCGGATGGGGCTCTCCGAGACGTCGTTCGTCGATCCGACCGGGATCGAACCGGCCAACGTCTCGAGCGCGCGCGATGTCGCGGCGCTCGCCCTCGAAGCGTTCGCATTGCAACCAGTCAGAAGCGCGACCACGAGCGCCTCGTATCTCGTCGGCACGAACCATCCGATCAAGAACACCGACGCCCTGCTCATCGACGAGACCAACGGCCTCTATGTGCTCGGCGGCAAAACCGGTTACCTTCCGGAATCTCAGTGGAATTTCGTCGTTAAAATGATGGACGAGCACCGAAAGCCGCTCGTCATCGCGGTGATGGGGTCATCGACGATGGGGCAGTCGTTCAATGACGCAGAAACGCTCGCGCGCTGGGCGTGGGCGCACTTCAGTTGGACGCCATGAGTGCGGTCGGGTAATCTTTCCACGGCTCTTTGAAGGAGAAGGCGATGGCGAAAAAGGGACGGTTCGAAATGATCGTCGGATGCATGTCGTCCGGCAAAAGCGAGGAGCTGATCCGCCGACTGAACCGCGCGGTGATCGCCAAACAGAACGTGGCGGTATTCAAATCGATGCACGATACGCGCACCGACGAGAAGACGATCGCCTCGCGCGACGGCAAGAAATTCCACGCGTTCAGCGCCGCGTCGAGTCTGGGGATCCTGATCCGCGTGACGCCGGAGATCCAGGTGGTCGGGATCGACGAAGCGCAGTTCTTCGACGACGATCTGCATTCGGTGATCAACCAGCTGATCGATCGCGGCATCCGCGTGATCGGTTCCGGATTGGACACCAACTTCCGTGGGGAACCGTTTCATCCGGTCCCCGAGCTGATGGCGATCGCTGACGACGTCATCAAACTCAACGCGGTCTGCGTGCAATGCGGCGCCGTCGCGACGCGGTCGATGCTGCTCGAGTCGGTGTCGGCCGACGTGCGGCTCGACGACCCGAGCTTCGTCGGCGGCGACGAAAAATACGGCGCCACCTGCCGCGATTGCCACAGGATACTTTAACCCCCCGAAGCCTTGCGCGAAGGGGGGTTTTACAATTCCGGATTCGTCGGTTCGTGCGCGTTTTTCCGGTACTCTTCCGCCAGTTCGAGGATCCGTTTGCGGACGATGTCCGGACGGTGCACCCGCTCGAAGTCGAACCGTTCCACTTCGCCCGCGGTCTGCACGTAGACGTCGCCGTAGTTGAACATCGACGGGAGGATCCCTTTCACTTCGGACGTCACGTCCTGTACGCGCAGCAGGTCGAGCTCGGATACCGTCCGCGCGAACAACCCCTTCTGTTCGATGCTGACGATTTTGTGCGTCGTCACGATCCAGGCAGTGAGGTAGTAATTCACGAACGAGGTGATGAAGAACAGCCAGGTGATCAGGTAGAACGCGCTCGTCAGCAAGATCAGCAGCGGCCGCGTCACCGGTCCCATGAGCAGCGTCGGCCACAGCTTGAGCAGCAGGAACCACGCGCCGACCGGGACGACCGCGATGATGCCGATCATGAACAGGTCGCCGAAGAACAGCAGCCAGTGGCGGCGCAGGAAGAACACCGCCCGTTCGTCTTGTTCGAGGTCCGCGAGCGCGTCGACGTTCATGGTTGGAATGTCGGCAGTGAACCGCCGACGAAAGGGATCGCGAAGGAGATCGTCCTCGCCCAATCGACATCCGCAGTGGCGAGCCAGGTGACGTACAGCACCGCGACCGCGCCGGCGAGGAACAGGAACGTCGCCGCGAAACTCAACGCCGTGGTCGCGCCGTACTTCACGAGGTGGTGGATGTTCAAGAGCGCGAAGATCGCGAAGAACGCGAGCGCGAGCGCGTACGGGATCAGGATGACGGAGAACGGGAAGGAGATCATAGGAGCGCTGCCGGCTGCGCGGGATAGGGGATGCCGAGATGGGCGTAGGCGTGCGGCGTCGCGACGCGACCGCGCGGCGTGCGGTCGATGAAGCCGAGCTGCAGCAGGAACGGTTCGTGCACCAGTTCGAGCGTGTCGATCTCTTCGGAGGTGGCGGCGGCGAGCGTCTGGATGCCGACCGGACCGCCGCTGAACTTCACGATGATCGTTTCGAGGATGCGGCGGTCGGTGACGTCGAGTCCCTGGCCGTCGATTTCGAGCATGGCGAGCGCGGCCGCGGCGGTTTTCGCGTCGATTGTGCCGTCGCTTTTGACGTCGGCGAAATCGCGCACGCGCTTGAGCAGCCGGTTCGCGATGCGCGGGGTGCCGCGCGAGCGCGAGGCGATGAGCGCGGCGGCATCCTTGGGAACGTCCGCGCCGAGGATCGCGGCGCTCCTCGACACGATCGTGGTCAGTTCTTCCGCGCTGTAGAAATCGAGGTGGTACG
>CAZAPV010000007.1:0-30224 GCA_964487195.1 uncultured Gammaproteobacteria bacterium
CGTCCATGTTCGTCTTGCCGAGGATTACGGCGCCGGCGGCGCGGAGCTTTTTTACGACCGTGGCATCGTACGGCGCCTCGTACTCCTTGATGATGTTCGATCCGGCGGTGGCGCGCGCCCCGACGAGCAGGATGTTGTCTTTCACCGCGATCGGCACGCCGTCGAGCGCCGAACGCGCCTCCCCGGCCGCGCGCCGTTCGTCGGCCGCGTCCGCGTCGGCAAGCGCCGCGTCATCGAGGATTTCGACGTAGGCGTTCGTCCGTCCGGCCGATCGTTTCGCCTGCGCCAAAAACGCCGCGGTCACTTCGCGCGAACTCCATTCCCTTTTTTCGAGACCGTGGCCGATCTCGATCAGCGTCAGGCGGGTCGGTTCCATATCAGGAAAAGACGGCGTTCACTTTGAGGAGGTCCCCTTCGCGCTCCGGGAATTCGCCGAGCAGCCGGTCGCGCGTCGCGCGGTCGCAGCCGGCAACGGCGTCTTCGCCGAAGACGTTGTGAATTTCGATGCTGTGGTGCATCGGCTCAACGTTCGCGGTGTCCACCTCGCCGAGCTGGTCGATGTACTCGAGGATGGACGAAAGCTGGCGGCCGAACGCCGTCTTTTCTTCCTCCGACAGTTCGAGCCGCGCGAGCGCGGCGATGTGGTCGATCTGTTCCGCGGTAAGCTTCATACTCAGAATTTCTTCTTGAGCATAGCGAGAAAGCGCGCTTCGTTCAAGACCGGGATGCCGAGCTTTTTCGCGGTCGCGAGTTTCGAGCCGGCGCCGGGTCCGGCGACGACGTAGCTCGTCTTTTTCGACACCGATTCGGAGACGCCGGCGCCGAGCACGCGCACCTTCTCTTTCGCGTCATCGCGGCTCATCGCTTCCAGTTCGCCGGTGAACACGAACGTCAATCCTTTGAATGGTTGCGCCTTCGGCTTATGGACCGCGGTCACGCGCACGCCGGCATCGAGAAGATCGTCAATCAGCTTCTGATTGGACGGGTCTTTCAGCCACGCTTCCGCCGCGTCCGCGACGACCTCGCCGACCCCGGGGATCGCCATCAGATCGTCCTTGCGTGCTCGCCTGAATTTTTCGAGCGAGCCGAAACGGTCGGCGATATCGACCGCCGTTTCATCGCCGACGTGCGTGATCCCCATGGCGATGATGAATCGCGGCAGCGTCACGCTGCGCGCGCGGTCGATCGAGGCGATCAGGTTCTCCGCCGACTTTTCCCCGAACCGTTCGAGGTCGACAAGATCGGATTTTTTCAGCCGGAAGACGTCCCCCGGCTTGCCGATCAGCCCCGATGTCATCAGCTGCTCCACCAGTTTGTATCCGAGTCCGTCGATATCGAACGCGCGCTTCGACACGGCGTTCGTCATCGCTTCCACCTGTTTCGCCGGGCATTTCGGATTCTCGCAGACGATCGCGACCTCTCCCGTGCGTCGCGCGACAGGTTTGCCGCACGCCGGGCAGCGCCGCGGCGGATGGATCTCTTTGGCGCCGCGCGGACGAAGTTCGATCAGGACTTTTTTCACTTTCGGAATGATGTCGCCGGCTTTATACAAAATGACGGTGTCGCCGATTTTCACCCCCAATCGTTCGATCTCGTCGGCGTTATGAAGCGACGCATGCTGGACCGTGGTGCCGCCGATCCACGTCGGCGCGAGCAGCGCGACCGGCGTGAGCGCGCCGGTGCGCCCCACGTACCAGGCGACATCCTTGACCGTGGTCGTCACCTCTTCCGCGGGAAATTTCCACGCGATCATCCCGCGCGGCGCCTTGCCGACGACGCCGAGCTCCTGAAACGCCTTGTGGTCGTCGACGCGCACGACCGTACCGTCGATCCAGTACCCGAGCCGCGCCCTGCGCTCCTGCATCGTTTTCCAAAACGCGTGCACGTCCGCCGGTTTCTTCGCGAGCGAAGACTCCTTGCTCGCGCGAAATCCGAGCATCCCGAGCAATTCCCACTCCTGCGAATGCGTCGTCTGTCCGATGTTCGTCACGATCTCCCATGCGAAGTACGACAAGTTGCGGCTCGCGGTGATCGACGGGTCGAGCTGGCGGACGCTCCCGGCCGCGGCGTTGCGCGGATTGGCGAACGGCTCCTCGCCTTTCTTTTTCTGCGCGGCGTTCAGCGCTTCGAACGCCTTCACCGGCAGATATACTTCGCCGCGCACTTCGATCCGCGTCGGTTTGGCGAAAAATCCGCGCACCGCCGCCGCGTCGACCGCGCCGCGATGCCGCGCGAGGAACGCGTCGATTTCGTGGTTGGACGGCGCGCGAAGCCGGAGCGGCACCGCGTCGATCGTCTTGATGTTCTCCGTCACGTTCTCCCCCACCTTGCCGTCCCCGCGCGTCGCCCCGACCGACAACAGCGCGTCGTCATAGATGAGCGTCGTCGCGAGGCCGTCGATCTTCACCATGCAGAACGCGTCGAACCGCTCGCGGCCGAGCAGCTTCCCGATCCTGGCGTACCACGCGTCGAACTCATCCGGCGCGAACACGTCCTCCATCGACAGCATCGGCGCCTCATGCCGCACCTTCGCGAACTTCGCGAGCGCCTTTCCGCCGACGCGCTGCGTCGGGGAATCCGGCGTGATCAGCTCCGGAAATCGCTGTTCGAGGACGTACAGCTCGTGTTTCAGCGAATCGAGCGCGGCCTCCGAAATCTCCTGCTTGTCGAGGACATGATAAAGATAGCGATGGTGATCGATCGCCTCGCGCAGTTTTTCGATCCGTTGTTCCGCCTGGTCTTTGGTCATGCTATGGGCACAGACTGGTTCCGCCTTTGACGAGCGAGCATTCGCTGAACAAGACGAAGTCGAAGACGCCGGAGAGCGGGGTTTCGCGAGGGAACGTCGCGATCAGCGTCTGCCTGACGCCGCCGTAATCGCCGGTCGCGGTGACATTCACCTGTCCGGGGATGTTCACGGGCGCGTTTGCCGCATTATAGGCGCGGATCTGCACGCTGTCTATCGCCGCGCCGCTCGCCACCAGACGGAGCCGATACAGCTTGCCGACGCCGCCCACCGACAGCGACGCGGTGCCGCCGGTGAACTGGTAGGTCGTGGCGTTCGGATCCCAGACGATCGGCCCGCCGGCGAGCCAGCCGACGAGCGTCGCTTTGAGCACCGAGCAGCCGCTGCATTGGTCGGTCCACGTGATCTGCACGTGATCGATGTCGGTCGCGGTCGTCGGAGCATCGGGATCGTACAGCGCCGCTTCGACCAGGGAATCCTGGGGGATGGCGTCGACGTACATCACCGGCTGGCCTCCCTGCACCGTCCGTGTCCATGTCGCGCCGTTCGCGAGCGTCTGCGCGGCGGGAACGCTCGGAGGGAACACGTTCGTCCGGCGCGCGGTGAACAACGCGTCTTCAATTCCGCTTTCGGCCGCATAGTACGCCGTCGCCGCGCCGTCGAGCGCGCGCGTCTGCTGGAGCGAACTCAAGATGAGCGAACTCAATCCTGTCGACGCGATCACGACGGTCGCCATGACGATGAGCGCGAGAAGAAGGACGCTGCCGGATTCTTTAGTGCGCATACTCAACGCTGATACACGCGGCTCGACGCCGTGGTCTGAAAATAGACGACTGACTGTTCGGATGTCCGTTCCGCAGTGCTCTGCAGCACGAGCGTCACGGTGACGCGGGGCTGGACGTTCGCCGCATACGTGCCGGTCGTCGGATCGAACTTGGCCGGATCCGCCGCGGGAGCGATATAAAATTTCGCGTTTCTGACCGCCACGCCTTTCGGCGTGATCGCGACGGGCGCGTTTGATCCCACGGCGACGATGAGGCATGGCGTGCTCTGCGCGTCCGCGCACAGCGACGCGGTCGTCGAATCGCTCTCGAAGAAACGGATCTTCATCCCGTTCCCGTCGGCGAGCGCCAACTCGGCGTCCGGCGTCGCGAGCGCGGTCCCGCGTCCGGCGTAATACGCGTAGTCGATCCTGCCGGCGCGGATCTCCCGCGTGATCGCCTCCATCGTGAACCGCGCGTCGGCCTGCGTCCGTTCGAGGCCGAACGTCTTGCGCTCCGAGCGGCTCGCCAAGATGAAAATGTCCGACGCGGCGACGACGACCGTGGAAAAAATGCCGAGCACGACCAAAAGCTCCACGAGCGTGAAGCCGCGGGACGCCGGCGATGCGGGATGTGGGACGCGCGGATGCATATGACGCTATCGCCAATTAAACAGCTGTTCGTCCATCGTCACCGCGCGCGGCCCGCCGGGACTCTGCCACTGGACGCGGGACGTCACGCGGATCCCGATCTTTTCATTCGATCCGCACGTGCCGTCCGCGGACACCGCCCATCCACCGACGCCGTCATAACAGATCGGATCGAGCGTGAGCAACCGGCTGAACGGCGTCGCGACCGCGGCGGATGGCCGCGATGCGGCTTGGACGAACAGGCCGACGACCGCATTGCCGGCGCCGGTCGCGTACCGATACACCACCGCTTCCGCATCGGTGATCGCGGACGGCGCGAAATCGACGTTCCATGCATTCGTCGCCGGATTGAAAATCGGCACGCCGGTCGTGTCGCCAGCCGCGCCGGCGATGCCGCCGTCCCACGCCGCGCCGGCGAGCCAATTCGAGTCGCGGATGTTGCGGACCACCTCGATTCCTTCCCGAGCAAGGTTGCCGGCGACGATCGCGTCTTCCGCCGCTTTCTCCGCGGCGATCGAACGGGACACGAGCGTCAGCGCCGCCGCGACCGCGGTGACGATGATCCCGCTCGCGATCACCGCTTCAAGCATGCTTTGTCCGCGCGCATCATGTCGCATAGCGTCAATCCGCGTTGATCTGCCCCGAGAGCGCGTTCACGGTGACCGTTTTCATCTGACCGGTTGCGAGATGGCGCACCGTCACCGATGCGATCGGCGTCGCCGTCCCGCCGTTGAAATACACCGTCGGATTCGGCGGATCGAACACCACGTCGAGGACGCCGGTCGCGGAAGGATTGACCGTATTCACCACGACCGACGTTCCCGGCGAGACGGCATCGGACCGGATCGCTTCGCCGTCATCGTACGCATGGTTGCCGTTCGTGTCGGCGAAAAAGACGATCCGCTGCCGTGCAGGATCGACGGTCGAAAAATGCACGCCGTAGCCGTGCGGCACCTCGCGGACGCACGCGCCGCCGACGCATTCCACATCGGTGCCCCCGAGGCACTCCCGCAGATCGTTCGCGCCGCCGCGGCAGAACGTCGTCGTCTGGCCGGCGAGCGCGAACGATTGCGCGCGGCGGAGCGAGGACGCCGCGAGCTGGCTCGCAATGCGCAGCTCGTCGCTCTGGCGGCCTGCGCGGAAATTCGCGGTGACGAACGCCGTCACGATCACGAAAATCGCGAGCGACACCAGCATCTCGATCAGCGTGAAGCCGCGGCGCGTCATAGCAGATGGAGGTACCAATCGACGATGGGGTCGCCGAACAGAAGCGCGACCGCGGCCGCGGCGGAAAGAAACGTCCCGAACGGCACTTCGCTCCGCCACGACTTCGCGCGGGACGCGAGCAATGCGACGCCGACGATCGCGCCGACGACGTACGCGAGGAACAGCGTCAGCAGCGTCCCCTGCGCGCCGAGCGCGGCGCCGATGAGCGCGCCGAGGCCGATGTCGCCGCCCCCGATCCAGCGACCTCGCGATATCGCGTACTGCAGCCAAAAAAATCCGGCACCGATCGCGATGCCGGCGAGGAGGCCGGTGGCGCTCCGTCCGAGCGCGGCGTTCGCGGCGAAGGCGATCGCCGCCGCCGGGAGCGTCAGCCGCCGCGGGATCAGCATATAGCGAAGATCGTACACGAATACGACGATCAGCGTTCCGAGTACGAACCAATCGAGCAGCAGCGACGCGAGCGTCCTGCCATCGAACGACGCCGCCGGAAGGACGCGCCACGCGGCGAGCGCGAAGAGCGCGCCGGTCGCGAGTTCGACCGCGAGATATGACGAATCGATCGGCGTGCGGCAGTATCGGCAGCGGCCGCGAAGCGCGAGCCAGCTCGCGATCGGCACGAGATCGACGGCGGCGAGAACGTGCCGGCACGACGGACAATGGGACCGGCCGACGACGATGCTCTCCCCGGTCCGCAGCCGCCAAAGCACGACGTTCAAGAAGCTGCCGACGATGGCACCGAATCCGAAAATGAAGAAGCCGAGGAGCGTGCTCATATGCAGACATTATACCACGCGGGAACGAAAAAATCCCCGCCATTCGGCGGGGATTTTTCGAGTAAAAATTACTGGATGCCGTTCGGACTTCCCGTCTTCACGCCGGCCGTGAGGTCGCCGACCGTGCCGCCGAGACAGAGGGTGAGCGAGTACGTCGAGGTGCTTGCTGAGGTGTAGGAGTAAGAGTTCTGCGCCGCGGTGCACGAGCCGTCGACCGGCGTCGGCGCTGCGGGGACGAGACCCATGTACGTGGTGTCCGTACCGGCGCATGCGGCCTTCCAACCGCTCGTACCGGAACCGGTCGTGTCGCCGCACAGCGAAACCTGGCTGCCGGTGCCGAGCGTCACGGCCGACGCTGCGGCCGGGTAGCCGTTCTTATCCGCGAAATACAGTTCGAGCGCGGTCTGTATCTGCTTCACGTCCGCGACGCGCTTCGAATCGCGCGCCTTCTGCCGGGCGCTGTTGAGCGCGACGACGGCGAGCGTCGAGAGCAGGCCGATGATCGCGATGACCACCAGCAATTCGATAAGCGTGAAACCTTTTTGAGACGACCTTCGCATAGAATCTTTGCGGGTTATTATAATGGCATCGTTGCCTTCGGAAGAAATGATACCACAAATCCAGCTTCGCGACAACGGTTCATTTGTCCACAACCTGCCGGCTAGAACTGGGACGCGAGATTGTACATCGGCAGGATGACCGCGGACACCATCGCGCCGACAGCGAGGCCCATGACGATCATGATGAGCGGCTCGATCGCGGAGACGAGATTGCCGACGCTGTTCTGGATGTCGCGGCTGTAGAAATTGGTGATGCGGTCGAGCACGTCCGCGAGCTTGCCGGTCTCTTCGCCCACCGCCATCATCTGCGGGATCATCGTCGGCACGGCGCTCGATCGCATGAATACGGTGGTGATCGAGTTGCCGTCGGAAACCTCTTTTTTCGTGTCGAGGATGAGCTGGCGATAGTAGGCGTTGCCGACGATCTCCGCGCAGATGTCGAGACTCGCGGGGATGTCGACGCCGCCGGCGGCGAGCGTTCCCATGCTGCGCGTGAAACGAACGAGATAGATCTTCTGGAGCAGCGGCCCGAACACCGGGATCGCCAATTTCGCGCGATCCCACAGCCGCCTCCCCTCGACGGTCCGGATCCAATAGCGCGTCCCGACGACGGCGAGCACCGCGGCGATCACGATCTCGACGGCGTATTTCGCGAAAAATCCGCTCGTCGCGATCAGCATCCGCGTCGTGAGCGGGAGCGTGGCGCCGGATTCGGTGAGCACCGATGTCAGCTTCGGCAGGACGAACGTCATCATGATGAAACCGACGATCACGAGGCCGATGACGATGAAAATCGGATAAATCATCGCGCCGCGGATCTTGGACATCAGGTCGAAATCCCGTTCCATCTGGTCGGCGAGATAGTTCATCACGTCTTCGAGCCGGCCGGTGGTTTCGCCCGATTTGATCATGTTCCTGTAGAACGGCGTGAACGCCTTCGGATGGTTCTCCATGGCGATGGAGAGCGCGGTGCCGGACTCCACTTCGTTGCCGAGGTCGACCGTGATCGCGCGCAGCCGCGGATTGACCGTCTGGCGGCTGACGGTCCGGAGCGCCTGCACTACCGGCACTTTCGCGCCGATCAGCACGGAAAATTGCCGGGTAAACACCACGATGTCGGCGATCGGAATCCGATTGAAAAACGGCAGCTCCCGCTCGAACAGGAACCGTTCCTTGTGCTCGTCGAGCGACGACACGGCGAACCCGCGTTCGCGAAGCGTGTCGCTCGCGATCTCGACCGTCGCGGCTTCGATGAGACCCGCGACGGCGTTGCCCTGCGCGTCCCGCGCGCGATAGTCGTATTTCGGCATGGAGTTCAGTCGATCTTCAGAACGTTTTTGATCTTTTCAACCGCTTCGGACGGCACGAAGTGCGCTTTGATCAGATAGTCCGCCGCGCCTTCCTGGATCGCCCGTTCGACGTCCTCTTTCTGTCCGAGATTCGTGAGCATGATCACCGGGATCGCTTTCGTCTTCGGGTCCGCTTTGAGCTTTTCGAGCACTTCGAAGCCGTCGAGCTTCGGCATCAGCACGTCGAGCAGGACGAGATCGGGCTTCTCCCGCGCAGCCGCCTTCAGCCCCTCTTCGCCGTCGCGCGCGATCACCACATCGAACTGTTCGATTTCGAGCTTGGTGGCGTAAATCCCCGACAGGAACGCATCGTCGTCCACGATCAGGATTTTCGTTTTCTTGGTCGGCATAGTGCTGGAAAATTATTCGGCACTGATCCGTAAAACTTCTTCAAGTGTAGTCAAACCCTCCAGCGCCTTCAAGAGGCCGTCCTGGCGGAGCGACAGCATCTCCTGGCGCTTGGCGCACTCCCGCACCTTCTCCATCGGGAAGCCGGCGGTGACGAGCGCGCGCAGTTCGTCATCGAACCGCAGCAGTTCGGCGACCGCGACCCGTCCGTTGTAGCCGGTGTCGCCGCAACGGAGGCACCCTCTCCCCTTGTACAGCGTAAACGCGGCGCTCGAAAGTTTGAGGTGGGATTTGTACGTCTCGGGAATCGCCTCGATCTCCTTGCGGATCCCTTTCTCCACGTTCGCCGGCACGGTCGTCGTCGTTTTGCACCGTTCGCAAATTTTCCGCGCGAGTCGCTGCGCGATCGCGATGTTGATCGTCGCGGAGAGCAGGAACGGTTCGACGCGCATGTCGACGAGGCGCGGCACGACGCCGAAAGAATCGTTGGTGTGCACCGTGGAAAAAATCAGGTGGCCGGTGAGCGCAGCGTGCACGGCGAGCTCGCCGGTTTCGCCGTCGCGGATTTCGCCGACCATGATGATGTTGGGGTCCTGCCGCAGGAGCGCGCGCAGTCCGGTCGCGAACGTGAAGCCGACCTCCGGCCGCACCTGCGATTGGTTGACGCCCTTGATGTAGTACTCGATCGGATCTTCGAGCGTCGAAATGTTCACACCGTCCTCGTTGCGCATGTTGAGCACGGTGAACAGCGTCGTTGATTTGCCCGAACCGGTCGGACCGCTGACGAGAAACAGCCCGTACGGCTTGCGGATCTCCTCTTCGATGACGCGGACGTATTCCTTCCGGAAGCCGAGCAGCTCCAGCGTCACCGCGCTCTTCGCGGTGTCGAGGATGCGCATCACGATCTTCTCGGTATCGGCGAGCGGGAGGGTGGAGATGCGAAAATCGATCGCCTTCCCTTCGATCGTTTCGGTGATGCGGCCATCCTGCGGGATGCGCGTTTCGTCGAGCTTCAGGTTGGCGAGCACTTTGATGCGGGAGATGATCGATGCGTGGATGTATTTCGGCAGCGTGAGCGACGTGCGCAGGACGCCGTCGACGCGATACCGGACGCGCGTCTCATTGCCGAACGGCTCAATGTGGATGTCCGACGCGCCGCCGTCCACCGCGTGCCGGATGATCACCGAGACGATGCGCGACACCGGCGCGCCTTTGATGATGTCTTCGAGCTTCTCTTCCTTCGCCTCCGATTTTTTCTCCGGGACGAATTTTTCTTTCGCGGCTTCGAGCGCCTTCGCGACCTCCTTGCCGAGCACCTGATAGCGCCTGAGCGCGTCGTTGTAGGACGCGGTCGAAATGATGAAATACTTCGGTTTGAAATTGGAGTTCTGCGCCAAAAATTCAATCGCCTGCGCCGCGGCGGCGTCGCGAGGATCGACCATGCCGACATGCACGACGTCGCCGTCACGCTCGAACGCCACCGCTTTCTGGTTTTCCGCCGCGCTCTTCGGAAGGAGATTCAGCACCTGCGGCGGGATCTCCCTGCCGACGAGATCGGCATACGGCACGCCGATGAGCGTCCCCTGCGCGCGCGTCAAAAGCTCCTCGTCGACGAATTTCTTCGCGAGGAGGATCGTTTCGGCGGATTTTCCGGTCGCGGTCTGTTCCTTGGCGATCTCGGCGCTCTGTTCCTCGGTGAGCTGGCCGGCTTCGACGAGGATCGTCAGGAGTTCGGTGCCGCGTTTTTTCGGTGGCATAAGACTATGGCGCGCCCGGCTTCGTCAGGAACGGCGCCGGGTTTCCTTGGCCGAGCGCCGGCTGCACCGGGATGACGCCGAACCGCTTCAGCGCGCGGAAATCGTCGCGGGTCGTGAGCGCGTTCACGTCCGACGCCGGGATGACGAGGCGGGCGACCGCCGCGGACGACGGCTGGGTCTCCGGTTGCGGGATGAACTGATCGCGGTAAAAAAACGCGAGCACGAGCAGGATCGCGCCGAGGATGGCGGCGAGGATCGCGGTTTGCCGTTGTGCCTTGGAAAACGCCATATTAAGGCTGTTTTTGCTGCGCCGCGAGATCGGGCCGCGTCGCGCGCGTCACGTCGAGGTAGTATGCGCGCAGCACGACGTTGTAGCTGCCGGCGGTCGGGGTGAAGATGATGTTCTCCACGTCGAACAGCCGCTCCGAACGCTCAATGTCGGCGAGGAAACTTTTAAACTGCTCGTAGGAGCCGCCGGCGACGGTGAACGCGACGCGCACCGCGCGGCGATTTGCCGACGACGTGAACTTATCGTCAGGGGATGAATCGATCGACAGCAAAACGAATCCGTTGCTCCCCGCGATCGTATCGAGCTGGACGTCGATCCCCGGAACGTCCTGGTCGATCGGTACGGTGTTTTCGATCTTGGATTTTAGGTCGGGATTCAGGTCGCGATACGACGACGACGCGGTTGCGAGCTGGTTGAGGTAGACGCGGTCGGCGGCGACGCGCTGCTCATAGGACGACAGATCGAGCCAGCCGCCCGGAAGGAGCGGTCCGATGCGCGGGAAGAACAACAGCATGTATGCCACGCCGGCGTATGCGAACGCCGCGATCACCGTGAGGATCGGCAGCGCTCTCGCGAGCATCTCCGTGCGGCTCGGTTTGATCATCGCGGTCGCCATAGGTCGGGTTTGGCTTTGATGATCATGGTGAACGCGATCCCGGTCACTTCGCCGGTCGGACTGATCTTCGCGGATGCCGAGGAGGCGTGCACGTCAAGAATCGACGGATCCTGCCGCAGCGCCACGATCTGTTCGGCGGCGTCGCGGTAGCTTTTCGCCACCGCATCGAGCGTCACCGTCCCGCTGTCGGAATCCGCGGCGAAATTCACGTACGTGACGGTCATCATCGTGTGCGCCTGGAGAAAGGAGAAGAACGCGGTCCAGGAAAGATGCGCGTTCAGCGCCTCCTGCGCCGCGGCGACCTCGCCGTTGAACGCGGCGGCGCGCTCCGTTTCCTTCCCCTGCGCGGCGATCTGCTGTTCGAGCTGCGTGATCGTCCCCTGGAGCGCGTCATGCCTCGCGACGCGCGACGCGATCATCTGCGAAAAGAAGAAATACGCGACGCCGATCGCGATCGTCTCGGCGACGAGCACGACGGCGAGCGCGAGCAGTCCGCGGCCGAGCGATGGCGCGGGGCGTCCTTGGAGCTCGCTCGGCATGAGCGAGACGCGAAGTCCGCTGATCGGCGGGGCGGATGGCGGATTGTTCTGCGGGACGTCCATACGTTATTCGATATCGCGCATCGCGAGGCCGACCGCGACCGCGAACCGCGGGCCGATCTCGTCGAGCACCGTCCGCAATTCATCGGGGTACACGACGCGCGCCCACGGATCGCCGACGTACGTCTTGATGTTGAGCTGCTTCGCAAAAAAACCGGCGAGCTGCGGCAGACCGGCGCCGCCGCCCGTGACGATCACTTTTTCGACGGTCTTCCCGTTCGATTGCTCCTCGTTGCCGGTGTACAAATTGATCGAATACTGCAGTTCGGTGAGCATCGGCGCGATCGTCGCTTCGAAAATCTTCGGCAGCCCGTCGCCGGGATAGAGCGATGAAACGCTCTTGATGTCGCATTTCATGTGCTCCGCCGCGACGACGTCGAGCGACAGCGCCCGCGCCATCGCTTTCGTGAGCGTCGCGCCGCCCATATCGAGACTGCGCGCCACGTACGGGATGCCGTTTTCGACGATCAGGATGTTCGTCCGCACCGCGCCGATGTCGACGATCATCGTCGTCGCGCGATCCTTGCCGATGAGCGCGCGGATCAGCGCGAACGCTTCGGTTTCCAGACTGACGAGGTCGAAGCCGGCGTTCTTGAACACGGCGACGTACTTCTGCACCATCGCTTTCGACGCGCCGGTGATCAGCACCGGGACGTTTTCCTTTACGGTTTTCTCGCCGAGTTTCGGCAGCTCCTTCGTGATCGCCGTGATCGGCTTGAAGTCGAGCACCATCTCCTCGAGCGGCACGGGAATCAATTTTTTCGCCTGCCATTGGATCGCTTCGCGCATCTCTTTCTCGGAACTTTTCGGGACGGTGATCACCGAACTGAACACCGACGCGATCGGGAGGCCGGCGACCGCTTTGGTGGTGCTGGTGCGCGCCTTCAGCGCGATTTTCTTGAGCAGATCCGCCGCTTCCCTCGTCGCGTCGACGAGGTTGAGCGGCTGGACGTCCGGCATCCGTTCGGTGAAGCCGTACGTAAAAAGCCGCGCGCGGCCTTTTTCATTCTGAAGCTCGACGAGCTTGACGCCGCCCGCGCCGAGGTCGACGCCGAGGTAACTTTGCTTCTTCCCCCCGAACAAACTCATAACCGTTCCAGTATACCATTTTTTGCGCGGCGCGGCATCCCCGCTCCCGCATAAAAGTGGACAACTTCAACGGAGGTGCTTGTCGATCGCTTCGTTGACCAGCCGATCCGCTTCCTTGTTCCGTTCGCGCGGCACGTGGGTGTAGCGCACCTTCCGAAATCCGGTACTCAAATTCCAGACGCGCATGAACAGCGGCATCAATCCGGGATTGCGCACTTTGTACTGATGATTAAGCTGCCGAACGGCGAGCTCGGAGTCCATGAACATCTCGACCTCGTCCGCGCCGAGATTTTTCGCGTGCTCGAGCGCGTCGATGATCGCGCTGTACTCGGCCTGATTGTTCGTCGTTTCGCCGAGATAACGCGAATGCTCGAGCAGCACTTTGCCGCGCTCATCGGTGATGAAGACGCCGAGCCCCGCGGGACCGGGATTGCCGCGACTGCCGCCGTCGGTATGAATGATGACTTTCATGGTTGTGATTGCGGGTGACGCTGAGCGGGGACCCCGACGGCGCGCAGCGAGCTTGTCTCGCGAGCACCGGCGGGGTGCGCAGCGGCAGGACCCGCCGCCAATTTCAAATCTACCAGTTTCAATTGTATCTCTTTGTTGCCGTTCCATGTATTGACCCCGATCTCCACGACCACGTCCATGCGGCTGCCGGGCGCGAACGCTTTCGCCCGTTCCGCCATCCCGAAACCGATCAGCTTCATCTCTTTCGGAAGATCGCCGCGCGCCGCGATGCGCGCCGTCGTTTTCTTTTTGCCGATCGCGTCCACCGAACCGACGAGCAAGCCGGAGAGCAAAAATTTCGGGCGCGGATTCCGTTCGCCGTGCGGCTCGAGCTTTCCGAGCCACTCGACGAGGTCCCAGGTGATCTCGCTCGCGCGGATCTCGGCGTCGACGTCCACGGTCGGCCGGAGATCTTTCCCGGCGAGCGTTTCGTCGGCGTACGCTTCGACGTCGCGGCAGAATCCGCGGTAGTTCTCGTCGCCTTCGATCGTGAGCCCGCACGCCTGCGGATGGCCGCCGAACCGCGCGAGATGCGTTTTTGCGCGCTCCATCGCGCTGACGACGTTGAAGTCCGGGATGCTGCGGCCGGAGCCGACGATGCGGTCGCCGTCCTTGCCGAACACGAACACCGGCGCGCCGAGTTCGGACACCAGTTTGCCGGCGACGAGTCCGACGATCCCGGCGGCCCAGCCGTCGCCCACGATGCAGTAGATCTTTTTCTTCCCGGCCTCGGCGACTTTGACGCGCGCCGCAGTCATGATCTCTTCGGTGTAGCGCTGCCGGTCGGCGTTCAGTTTATTGAGCGTCGCGGCGCGTTCGGTCGCTTCCTCGTCGGTTTCCGCCATCAGCGCGTCGAACGCGTGGCGCGCGTGCTCCATGCGCGACGCCGCATTGATGCGCGGACCGAGATAAAATCCGACCGAAGTCGTATCCAATGTTCCGAGCTCCAGTCCCGCGGCTTCGATCAGTTTTTTCAATCCCGGCCGACGCGTCTTATTCAGCACAACCAAGCCATATTTTTCGAGCGTACGGTTCTCGCCGATGAGCGGCATGACGTCGGTGACCGTCGCGATCGCGACGAGATCGAGCAGCCATTTTTCGAACCCGGGTTCGAACGAGACGCCGCGCTCGGCCGCGAACCGGATGAACGCGCACGCCACTTTGAACGAGACGCCGACCGCGGCGAGATATTTGTACGGATACGTTTCGCCCGGTACCCACGGATGGATGATGATGCATTCGGGGAGCCGCTCGGGGAGCTGGTGGTGGTCGACGACGATCGTGTCCATCCCCCGCTCCTTGGCGAGCGCGATCTCCGCGGCGCAGCCGATCCCGCAGTCCACGGTGATCATCAGCGTCGCGCTGTCCTTCGCGAGCTGCTCGACCGTCGCAGGCCGCACGCCGTATCCTTCCTTCTCGCGGTGCGGGAGGTAACTCGAAAACAGATTCGGATCCTTGCCCAACGACCGCGCGGCGGCACGGAGCGTCGTCATCAGCACCACCGAACCGGTGATCCCGTCGGCGTCGTAATCGCCGTGGATCACGACTTTCTCCCCCGTCTCGATCGCGCGCCACAGCCGCTCGCAGGCGCGGCGCATGTCGCGGAACAAAAACGGATCATGCAGATCCTGGCCGTAGTCGGGCAATAAAAATTCGTCCACCGCTTCCTGTGTCGTGATGCCGCGGGTTGCGAGAAGCTGGACGATGATCGGATGAAGTTCCGGGAACCGCTGCCGCACGTCCTCGGCGGGGGGCGGCGCGATCCGCCAGCGGCGTTCCATACTATTGATTGAGATACGGCGCGATGGTGCCGACGATCGTCACGATCGCGACGAACGCGAAGATCGCGATCCACGCCGCCTTGCGCACCTGGCGCTTTCTGAACTTGATGTTTCCGATTTTCGGCATATCACTCTCTCTTCAACACGGCGAGATACGCTTCCGGCGGGATGTCGATCGAACCGCCTTTGGCCATCCGTTTCTTACCCTTCTTCTGTTTCTCAAGCAACTTTTGTTTGCGCGTCCAGTCGCCGCCGGAAATATCGGTGACGTCTTTGCGGTACGCCTTGATGCGCTCGGACGCGACGATCTTGCCGCCGACCGCCGCCTGGATTTTCACCTCGAACTGCTGGCGTGGGAGCGCGTCCTTGAGCCGCTCGACGATCCGGCGCCCTTCGCGCGGCGCCGCATCGCGGTAGACGATCATCGAAAGCGCCTCGACCGGCTCGTCGGCGACGAGGATGTCCATGCGCACGACGTCGGCCTGGCGGTAATCCGCGAATTCGTACGACAACGACGCGTAACCGGACGAGACGCTCTTCAACGTATCATAGAAATCCACGAGAATCGAGGAGAGCGGTATTTCATAATGGAGGATGACGCGGCCGAGCCCCTCCTGCACCGCGAGATACTCGGTGTCTTTGTACGCGCCGCGTTTTTCCTGCACGAACGCCATGATCCCGCCGATGTACTCGCGCGGGGAGACGATGTCCACTTTCATCCACGGCTCCTCGATGTACTCGATCGCCGTCGGATCGGGGAGATTCGCCGGGCTCTTCGCGACGATCATCTTCTCGTCGGTTTTCATGACGCGGTACGCGACCGACGGCGCGGTGACGATCACTTCCAGCCCGTGCTCGCGCCGCAACCGTTCCTGGACGATCTCGAGATGCAGCAGGCCGAGGAAGCCGCAGCGGAATCCGAAGCCGAGCGCCGGCGAGTGTTCCGGTTCGAAGGTGAGCGACGCGTCGTTCAGCTTCAATTTGAGCATCCCGTCGCGCAGCCGTTCGAACGCGTCCCCTTCTTTCGGGAAGATCCCGGCGAACACCATCGGCACGATCTCCTTGTAGCCGGCGAGCGGGACGACACCTCGCTCTTTGAAGTCCGGGACGGTGACGGTGTCGCCGACGCGGCACCCGTCGATCTCCTTGAACCCCGTGACGATGTAGCCGATCTCGCCCGCGGAAACGCGCTCCGACGATTTGAATTTCGGCGTGAAATACCCCACGTCGACCGTCGCGCTCTGCGCCGCGGTCGCGGCGAGTTTGATCTGCTCTCCCCGCGCCATCGAACCGTCAATCACGCGCACGAACGCGACCACCCCTTTGTACGAGTCGTACACCGAATCGAAGACGAGCGCGCGCAGCGGCTTTGCCGGATCCCCTTTCGGCGGCGGCACGCGGGCGACCACCGCTTCTAAAATCTCGGGAACGCCCGCGCCGGTTTTTCCGGACGCGAACAGGACGTCCTCTTTCTTGCAGCCGAGCAGATGCACCAGTTCGTCGCGCGCTTTTTCCGGATCGGCGTTCGGCAGGTCGATCTTGTTGACGACCGGGATCACCGCGAGATTCTGTTCGAGCGCAAGATACAGGTTGCCGATCGTCTGCGCCTGCACCCCCTGCGTCGCGTCGACGAGCAGCACCGCGCCCTCGACCGCGGCGAGCGAACGCGACACTTCATAGGTGAAATCCACGTGCCCAGGCGTATCGATAAGATTGAGCACGTACTGTTCGCCTGATTTCGCGGCGTACGCCATCCTGACCGGCTGCAGTTTGATCGTGATCCCGCGTTCGCGCTCCAGATCCATCTGGTCGAGCATCTGATCTTTCATGTCGCGCTTCGACACCGTGTGCGTCACTTCGAGCAGACGGTCGGCGAGCGTGGACTTGCCGTGGTCGATGTGCGCGATGATGCAGAAATTCCTGATGTGCTTCATAGACGTTCTTCGACGTTCAGCGCGCCGTCTTCCTGGATGATGTTGGACGCCGGAACCGGCATCGTTTTACGGCCGTACAGCCGGACGATCCCCTTCGCCTCTTCGCTGCCGAGCAGATACGCGGCGCCGAGGAACACGGCGACGCCGACGACGGCGGCGGACGCTCCCTGGGCGAAGATCCCCGCGAACGTGCGCATGTCGACGATCCCGGCGACCGCGGCTTTCGTCCCCTGCATCGCGCCCGCCATGAGCAGTCCCGCGGCGGTGGTGCGCGCGAGCGAGCGGAAGATCGCGCCCTCCGCGAGGCCGGCTGTCCGCCGCCGCAGCAGCATCCAGAGCAGCGCGAGGTCGATGATGCTCCCGATCGAGAACGCGAGCGCCAGGCCGGCCGGCCCCATCCCTTTGCCGACGAGATACCACGCGAGCGACCGTTCGGCGAGCACCGCGACGATCGCAGTCAGCAGGGGCGTTTTCACGTCATGGAACGCGAAGAACGCGCGCACGACGAGCGGGTACAGCGCCTGCGCGAACAGGCTGACGGTGAAAAACGCGAGCGTGTCCGCGGTCGCGACGGTGTCCTGCCAGTCGAACCGTCCGGTGCCGAGGATCACGCGCACGATCTGCGCGCGCAGCAGCAGGAACGCGACGGTGGTCGGGACGATCAAAAATAAAAGCGAGCGCACGGTTTTGCCGAGCGCGGCGACGAACTCCCGTTGCTGATTTTTTGCCGCGAGTTCGGAGATGAGCGGGAACGCGGCGACCGCGAACGACACGCCGATGATCCCGACCGGGAAATTCTGCAGATTGTTCGCGAGGTTGAACACCGCGATCCCGCCCGCGCCGAGCGTCGAGGCGATCCCGGTGAGAATCATCAGATTCACCTGCGCGACCGCGAGCCCCGCGGTGCGCGGCACGGTGAGCCGTCCGATCTCGCGCACGCCCTCGTGCGCGGTGTTCCACGCGAAACGGTAGCGGAACCCGAGGCCCCGGCAGGCGACGACCTGCGCCAGAAAATGCAGGAACGCGCCGACGACGACGCCGATCGCGACGCCGGTGATTCCCATCGTCGGTGCGAGCGCGACGGTGCCGAAAATGATGCCGACGTTGTACAGGATCGGCGCGAGCGCGTAGACGAAGAAGCGGCGCTTCGTCTGAAGGATCCCGCCGAGCACGCTCGAGAGTCCCAGGAAGATCGGCGACAGGAACATGATCCGCGTGAGCGTGACAGTGAGCTGGCGTTCAGCGCCGCCGAATCCCGGCGTCAGCACGTGTACGACCGCCGGCGCGGCGAGCACCCCGAGCGCGGCGAGCACTGTAAGAGAAACGCCGAGGATCGTGAGCAGGAGCGACGCCAGTTCGGACGCCTGCGTATTTATCGCGCGGGTCCTGTCACCGCTTTCACCCCCGCCAGTGCTCGCGTCGCGCTGCGCGCTGTCGGGGGGCCCCCAAAGCGGTGCCACCCGCGCATCTTCTTTCGCCAGATACGCAGTAAAAACGGGAATGAATCCCGCAGTGATCGCGCCGAGGACGAACAAATTGTAAATGAAGTCCGGCGTGCGGAACGCCGCGTAGTACGCGTCCAGTTCCGTTCCCGCGCCGAACGCGCCCGAAAGCAGCCGGTCGCGGATGATCCCTGCGAAACGGCTCGCGAGCGTGGCGACGGCGAGCACCGCCGCCGCCGAACTCACCGATCTCGATTCCTTCGAAAACAATCTGCGGAACATCCGTCTAAAAATCATCCGCCCAGAGCGATCTCTCCTGCGGCACCTCCCAGTATAACGCACCGTTCTCGATAATGACCGTCATCGTTTTCAGCTTCGCGCCTTCGTCGATGTTCGCCACGCCGTCGCCGGTCTTCGGATCGAACTGCGCGCCGTGCCAGCTGCAGGTGATCGTGTCGCCGCCGTAGCGCATCGCCCCGCCCATGTGCGGGCAGATATTTTCGTACGCCTTCAGTTCGCCGCCGACGTTCGCGACGAGGATCTTCTTGCCGTTCGCGACGAACGTCCTCGAACGCCCGGGCGGCGGCACGTCGGCGATGTTCCCGAGCAGGATCCTGGTCATGCCTTCTCCTTCCGTTGTTTCTTCGGATGCCCGAACGTGTACTTGAAGATGTCGGTCTTCACGTTGCCGCGCGTTCTTAAATGTAGCTCGCACAGCAGGTATTTCATGGCGACGTTCCAGCGGCCGTCGCGGTCGAGGCGGCGCACCGACACCGGGATCTTCGCCGATTTCAGGAGGCCGAACTTCGCCACCTTGCCCGCGCGGTTCACGTAATCGGTGTCTTCCGCCAGCTTGATCTGTTCGTCGAACCCGCCGATCTTTTCGTGGACGCCGCGCCGCGCGAAGATGCAGAACCCCGGCGCGGTCGGCCGCGTCGCCGCCGTCACCCACATGTAGTAGTTGTAGAATTCGTGAAAGAACCGGTCCACCTTCTTGTCGGAGATCGGATCCACTTTGCAGGTCGCGGCGCCGAGTTTGCGCTTCTCGAACTCGACGACCGTCGCCTGCAAAAACCACGGATCCGGCAGAATCACGTCGGCATCCAGAAACAGGACGATCTCCCCTTTCGCCGCCTCCGCGCCGCGATTGCGCCCGGCGCCCGGGAGTCCGCCGTCCACCACGCGCGCCCCGAAACTCGCCGCGATGTCGCGGGTCCGGTCCGTGGAATGCGCGTCGGCGACGATCACTTCGTGCTCTTTGTGATTTTGCGCCTGGATCGACCGCAACAGGAACGGCAGGTATTCCTCTTCGTTGTACGTCGGGATGACGATAGAAAGCATAATTGAGCTGGACGAAGCGTAGCAGAAAACGGCCGTTTTGTGAAGGGTTACGACCTTGACGCCGCGGGCGCGCCATGCTATGGTCATCCGTTCTTTCCAACCGACCAAGGAGGTTCCGATGTCACCGTTGCAACGTATCGTCGCGAGCGGCTGCATGCTCACGCTCGCGATCGCCGTTTTCCTGATCGCCGGATGGATCGCGAACGGCGTGCAGAAGAAAGATCCGCTGCTCGCGCTCTTGAACGGGATCACGTCCGCGAACGGGATCGCCGTCGCCGCGGTCGCCGTGTTCTCCTATCTTACCGGAGCGCTCGCGGCGATCTCTCTGCTTTTCACTCGCGTCACGTACGGCCTGACCGCGTATCGTCTCGTCGTCACCGCGATCATCTGGATGATGACGGTACGATTGTGGACGGCCGTTTCGTCCCGCCGCGCCGTATCTGCGATCCGTCTGATCTTCGAAGGATCCGCGGTCGCGAGCGCGGTGGTGATCGGGTGGGTGCTCGCGCCGAACTGGCTGACGAAAGATCTTTGCGCGATCGCGTTCGCCCTGTACGCGCTGCCGGTGCTCAGCGTGCTGCGCGCGAAGCCGGCGATCGCGATTTCGCTCGGCGTGATGGCGTACGACGCCCTCGCGGTGTTCGGCCACCACACGATGCAGAAGGTAGCTGCGCTCGCCGCGGACCTGCCGGTGCTGATCACGATCCCCGCCGAGCCGTCGCTCGCGTCGAGGACCGGGCTCATGCTCGGCCTCGGGGACATCATCCTTCCCGGAATCATCGTGATGCTCGCCATGCGCGAAGCGAAGGCACGCGGCGTCCCGTCGCTCGCGACCGGCGCGCTCGTCGGATACGCGGCCGGTCTGATCGCCGCGTTCCTCGTCGTGCGGTTCCACGGCATGCAGCCGGCGACGATCTATCTCGTCCCCGGCGCCTTCGCCGGCCTGTTCATCGCCGCCCGCCGCGCCGGCATCGCCGCCGATCTGCTGCGCGCGGCATGACCGCATCCACGATCTTCAAGCCCTCCATTTCATGGAGGGCTTTTTCGTCGCTGGGAAATTGACTCTTGGCCTCTTTTCCGCTATCGTTCGTCCTTATGAAATTCGGAGAGAGGGCCGTGGTCAAAATCACGGAAATGGACAAAAAGGGACGCGGATGCGCGGAGGTGAACGGACGCCGCGCGTGCGTGCATTTTGCCGCGCCGGGCGAGGAGGTGGAGGCGACGCTCATGAGCCGCAAGCGCGGAGAGCTGCGCCTCCATCTGGACCGCGTCATCATGCCGTCGCCGAGCCGCGTCGCGCCGCGCTGTCCGTACGCGGGCACCTGCGGCGGCTGCGCCTGGCAACAGTTCGATTACGCCAGCCAGCTCGAATGGAAGCGCGATCTCGTGAACGCCGCGCTCGCCGCCGGCGGGATCGAGCGGCGCATCGACGCGGTGATCCCCTCCCCGGCGCAATTTTATTACCGCAACCGGATGGACTACTGCGTCGGCCCCAAAGGCGAGCTCGGCCTCAAAGAGCCGGGCCGCTGGAACGCGTACCTCGACCTCGACGTCTGCTACCTTCTTTCGCCCGAGGCGGTGCTCGTCATGCAGGCGTTCCGCGAGTATATGCGTGCGAACGCCGTCGTGCCGTGGGATGCGCAGAGCCAGACCGGCTTCGCGCGCTACCTCGTCATCCGCGAAGGGAAGAATACGAACAAACGGATGGTGACGGTGGTAACCTCTGATGGCGAACTTCCGGCGAAAGACGCCCTCGTTGCCGCGCTCGCGCCGCACGCGACCACCATTTATCACGGGATCAACCCGACCGTCACCGACCTCTCGATCGCCTCGCGGCTCGAACTGCTGCATGGCGAGCCGGAACTGGAAGAAAAAATCGCGGGCAGGTCATTCCTGATCCCGCCGAACTCGTTTTTTCAGACGAACAGCGCGATGGCGGAAAAACTGGTCGAAAAAGTGCGCGCGTTTCTCGGCGACGAAAAACCGAACACGCTGCTCGATTTGTATTGCGGCGTGGGACTGTTCGGGATCTGCCTCGCGGACGCGGCGGAACGGGTGGTCGGCGTGGAGATCGACGAAGACGCGATCCTGACCGCGAAGAAAAACGCTGAACGGAACGGGATCAAAAATGCCTCGTTCGTCGCCGCGAAGGCGGAGAGTCTGGTGTGGGAAACCGAGAAGCCGGACGCGGTGATCGTCGACCCGCCGAGAAGCGGCCTTCATCCGAAAGTGACGGCGACGCTGCTCGCCCAGAAACCGCGCTGCATCGTCTACGTCTCCTGCAACTACGAAAGCTTCGTCCGCGACTTCGCCGCGCTCGGCGCGGCCTACGCGATCAAGGATATCGCCTGCCTCGACCTGTTCCCCCACTCCCCGCACGTCGAGGTTGTGTCGCTGCTCGAACTGAAATAGACTTACTACAAATGCCTGACGCGAAGAAAAAATCCGGACTGGTGGTGCTCGTGGGACGCTCGAACGTGGGCAAGTCCACGCTGATGAACGCGCTCGTCGGCACGAAGGTCGCGATCACCTCGCCGAAGCCGCAGACCACGCGCCACGTGATCCAGGGCGTCATTCACGATCCGCGCGGCCAGATCGTGTTCGCCGACACGCCCGGCATTTTCGCGCACGTCCCCGACCAGCTGACGTCGAAACTGAACGAAAAAGCGCGCGACGCGCTCGATGGGATCGACCTGGTGCTGTACGTCGTCGATCCGACGCGCCACGTCGGCGACGAAGAAAAATCGGTGCACAGGATGGTGCAGCACGTTACGACGCCGAAGATTTTGGTGCTCAACAAATCCGACCAGGATCGGCCGTACATCGACGAATACCTCGCGTGGAAAGACGAATTCACCGCCGCGGTCGACGTCTCCGCGCTCCAAGGAAAACACCTGCAGCCGCTCGTCGACGCGATCTTCGATCTGCTCCCCGAAGGCGAGCCGCTCTACCCCGAAGGCCAGCTCACCAATCTCGAAAACCGTTTCTGGTTCGCCGAGCTGATCCGCGAAAAAGTGTTCCTCGCGCTGCACGAAGAGGTCCCGTACACCACGACCGTGGAGGTCGAGGAGGTCGCGCGCAGAGCGAACGGCGTGCTGTACGTCAAAGGAGCGATCCTCACGACATCGCCGCGCTACAAAAAAATGATCATCGGCGCTGGCGGACGCGTCATCAAACGGATCGGTTCGCAGACGCGCAAGGAGCTGGAGCTCGTCAGCGGCGGCAAGGTGTTCATCGATCTCGAAGTGCGCGTCGAAGAACGCTGGCAGGAGCGGTTCGAGTGAGCTATACTCTTCCCGTATGCCCAAGAAAGAAAAGAATCCGCCGGCGCCGGTGCAGCCGAGCGCGCCGTCCTCCCTGCAGAACGATTTCCGTTCCGGGGAAAGCTGGCGCATTTTCCGGATCATGACGGAGTTCGTCGAAGGGTTCCAGTTCCTCGCGGATTTCAAAAAAACCGTCAGCTTCTACGGTTCAGCCCGGTTCCACGAAACGAATTACCATTACAAAGAAGCGCGCCGGCTGGCGCAGCTCTTGGCCAAGGACGGTTTCACGATCGTCACCGGCGGGAGCGGCGGGATCATGGAAGCGGGCAACCGCGGCGCGTACGAAGCGGGCGGCGAATCGGTGGGACTGAACATCGAACTGCCGCGCGAACAGAAGATCAATCGGTACGTGCACCGATCGCTCACCTTCCACTATTTCTTCACGCGCAAGGTAATGCTCGACTTCGCGGCGGAAGCGTACGTCTTCTTCCCCGGCGGGTTCGGCACGCTCGACGAGTTCTTCGAACTAGTGACGCTCGTCCAGACCAAAAAAGTGGATCCGATCCCGATCATCCTCGTCGGGAAAGATTACTGGGGCACGCTCATCAAGTGGATCGAAGAGCACGTCTTACTCCAGCATCACGCGATTCTGAAAGAGGACATGAACCTTTTCCGGCTAGTGAACTCGGTAGACGAAGCGCGCGACATCTTGCACGAGTACGAACTGAAAAAAGCGAAGTCCTGAAAAAAAGAAAACCGTCCCTACGCAGGACGGTTTTTCGTTTCCCATTCGGGATGCTTGTGGTACGTGTCGCCGAAAACGAACAGGACGAACAGCGTCCCGACGACCGGCAGGTGGCCGATCAGTTCGGTGTAGGGAAGGAAGAGCGTGCTGCCGAGGAACACCGGGACGAGCAGGATCGCCGCGACGCGCGTGAAGAAGCCGAACGTTTCGAAAATCGCGATGATCAGCTCGACGACGAACAGCAGGAAGATATAAAACTCGCGCGTGAGCGACGTCCAGCCGAGCCACTGATGGAGGATGACGTACGGGTTGAAGTTCGGAAACTTGTCCATCAGCGCCAGGTGGTAGCCGGGCTGGAGGTATTTGTTCCACGTCGACAGTACGAGCAGCATCAGACCGAGCGTGACGCGCAGGAACAGGTATGCCATCTTGCGCTGTGCCGCCGTCGAAAGGATCGGCTTGCCGAGGAACCAGTCGAGCGAATATTTGCCGCGCGCGAACACGAGCAGGAACGCGCCGATCCCGACGAAATTCATGATTTCGAGCTGGTCCGGGAAGCGGTACATCGCGAACAGGATCGCGTACAGCACGAGGACCCCGGCAGCGGCCTCCGCTGTGAACAGGCCGATGAGCAGCGACGCCCCGACCGCGGCCTCGGCGCCCCGGAGCACGGCGCCCCAGACGGTGGGTGGGAGCGGGAAATTCGACGCAAACAGGACGTTGCGCCACGCGGCGAACAAGAGCGTGATCGCGGTCGCAATCGCGAGCGCGCCGGCGGCATAATCGCGCAGCGGCATGATCTTTTTTTCGAACCGCGCGTAAATCGCGGACCGTTCGAACTTCCGGTCGAGCGCAAAACCGGCCGCGACGACCGTGACGACGACGATCGCCGCGGTCACCGTGATCGGGTTCACCGTGTAAAAATAATCTGGCACGACGTACTGCTTCGTCAGCACCGGCGTGAACCATTTTTCGTGCGCTTGCGCCGCGGGGATGAGCCAGTCGAACATATGCGTGAAGCATAGCAATTTTCTCGGCATGAAAAAACCCCGTCGGATGACGGGGTCGTTACGGTTGCGGTTCGCTGATCGGCGCGGCGTCGAGCGCGGCGAGATCGAGCCACTCGGGCGATTGCACGACCGGGAGCTGGAGCGCCCGTTCGCGATCGAGGTCGAGCGCGCCGAGATGCACCGCCTCCGGGGTGAGTACCCACTTGAAGATGTTGCGCTGGAACAGCAGCACGAACTTCTTCACCCAGGCCTTGATCGTCCCCGGTTTGTAGGACATATCCATCGCGATGAGCTCATCGTACGTCCACATGTCGGAGACGACCTTGTACACCTCGACCGGCGCCATCTTCTCCCCCGCGAAGAGGGCGAAGCAGGCGTCGAGCACCGGGAACGGCATCAGATCGTTTTCGTCCGCCTGGCCGGCGGCGAGTTCGGCGGACGCCTTGGTCGCGAGCAGCGAATCAATCACCTCGCGGATCATCATCGCCGCGTGATACTCGCGGATCTCCGCCTTCTCGGCGATGTGCCGGATCAGCTCGATCACCGCCGTCTTCGGCAGATTGGCGATGAGCGAGAACGCGCCCATCAGATCGCCGCCGACGGTGGAGTAGCCGACCGCTTTCTCGGACATGTTCGACGTCTGCAGCCAGAACCCGCGGCTGCTGTTCGCCCAGTTCCACATCCGCGCTCCGCGGATGCGCGCCTGGATGTTCTGGAGCGTGATCGGCGTGAGCGCCTCGCCCGGCGCGAGCATCGCCTGCGCCGCCGCGGTTTCGCGGTCGAACGCGTCTTCGATCGGAATCTCCTTGAAATCCACCCAGAGCGCCCTGCACAGACGGCGCGAGATCTTCCTCGTGACGTCGGAGTTGAAACGCGTCGGCATCGAGAAGCAGTGGATGAAATCCTTGATCCGTTGCGCGTCGTTCTCGAATCGCCGCCTGGCGTACAGCCACGCGACGAGCAGCGTCAGGACAGAGTCCTTGCCGCCGGAGAGCGCGATCCCGATCTTGTCGAACGCCTTCGTCTTCGCGAAATAATCGAGGCCGATGATCATCGCTTCGATCAGGTCGTCGAAGTACGCGGACGCCGGACAATGCGCGTCGTGGTCGTGCGCGGGAATGAAAAAGCTCCTGTTCGCGGGCGCGGGGTAGCGGAAGCCGGGACGGTTCGGCGCGAGGCCGATCCCCGACTCGACGATCCGGACCGCATCGCCGCGCTTCATGAACTGCTCGCAGTCGGTGCGCCAGGTGGTGTTCTCCCGTCGCTGCCGGCTGGTGCGGTCGAGGTCCACGACCTGCGTCGCGAGTCCTTCGCGCCAGCGCGGCGCCGCGGCGAGCATCCTGCCGTTCTGGCAGACGTAGCCGCCGCCGTCGAAGACGAGCGAGTCGTTGCCGCCGACCTGGTTCACGTAGACGACGGTCGCCTGGTTGTCGCCGGCGCGCGTCGCGATCATTTCGCGTCGCGTCGCGTCAACGCCGGCGCGCCACGGGGACGCGGAGGCGTTCACGACGAGTTCCGCGCCGCCGTAACAGCGGCGCCGCATCGGGCCGTCGGGCGACCAGATGTCTTCGCACACTTCGACGGCGACCGTGCCGAACGGGAACCGGAAAATCATGTCGCCGAACGGCACGCCGTCATTCACCATGCGCGCCATGCCGGGGACGCCGTGCGTGAACGTGCGGTTCTCGTAGAACACGCCGTACGTCGGCAGCTTCTCCTTGGGAACGATCCCGAGGATCCGGCCGTTCGCGACCACCGCAACGCAGTTGTACAGATGGCCGCCGTCCTGGGCGGTGACGCCGAGCGCGTAGACGGTCGGCGTAGCGAACGATCCGGTCGCCGCGGCGAACCGCGCAAGCTGCGTCCATTGCTGCTCGACGAACGAGCGCCATTGGACGAGATCTTCCGCGGGATAGCCGCCGATCACCTGCTCCTGGAAGCAGCCGACCGTGCATTGCTGCTCGGCGATCTGCCGGGCGAACGCGATAACAGTATCGGTGTTCGACGCGAACGCGCCGACCGTCGTGTTGACGCTCGCGAGTCCGATCTTGATCAGTCGCATGGTGTCCTCCGTAGATTGAAAAGAACTTCTCCGCAGTCCTCGACCGTTGCCGGTCGGGAACTATGGAAAAGCGCGGAGAAGTCTCCGCGTCAGACGATGCACTCCGTGAACGATCCGTCGGCATGGCCGAACACCCGTTTGTACCGTTCAACCTCCGCCGGCGGGCCGAGCGCTTTCGCCGGATTGTCCGACAGCTTCACGAGGGGGCGGCCGGATGCCGCGGTCGCCTTCACGACGAGCGACAGCGTGCCGAGGCCGACGTCGTTCGTGAGCGTCGTCCCCCACCCGAACACGGCACCGATCCGTCCGGCGAACCGTTCGTCGAGCGCCAGGATCGCCGCGAGGTCGAGCCCGTCGCTGAACACGACGGTTTTTTTCATCGGATCGATCCCGAGACTCCGGTAGAACGCGATCGCCTTTTCGCCGAACGCGA
This sequence comes from uncultured Gammaproteobacteria bacterium, assembly GCA_964487195.1. Classification (GTDB taxonomy): domain Bacteria; phylum Patescibacteriota; class Patescibacteriia; order SG8-24; family SG8-24; genus CAZAPV01. Next base: position 27,286 of record CAZAPV010000007.1, read on the forward strand.
ACGGGTCGCCGGAATCCTGCCGGAGCGATCGCCACGTCCCGGCCTGTTCCGGCGTGAAATCGCGGAAGAAAAAATCCGTGCCGAAGGTGTCGGTGAGCGCGATCGAGAGCGGCTCGCCGTACTCGTCCCACCAGTCCCGGAGCACCCGGTTATGGGACGCGCGCAGCCCGTCGTCGGTCTCCCCGTACATCCCGGCGTACACCATGTACAGCTCGTGCGCGAACGTCCCGATCGGCGAAACGTCGAGCAGCATCGCATTGAGCACGTCCGAGGTGCCGAGGAATTGCCCGGTCCCCTTGAACGCGTGCGCCAGAACGCCGTCGACGTACAACTGCCACAGCCGGCCGTATCTTCGGCGCGTCCCGAAATCCGTGAACCGAATCCCGGGCCGCGTCTTGAGCGCGGCGATCTTCTCCTGCAGCCGGCGGGTGCCGCTTTTGGGATCACGCGCATCAGCGACGCCGCGCGTCTTGAGCAGTGACTTGTAGTACAGCTCGTTGACGATCGAGAGGATGATCGTCTCCCAATAGATCGTCTTCGCCCACGGGCCGGACGTTTCGATCCGATACTGCCCGTCCTCGACGGACAGCGCGTAATGCGGAAGCCGGAGGTGGCGCAGGAACCCGAGGTAATCGTCGGAAAACGTTCCGAGCGACCGCAAATACGCGAGTTCGTCTTCGGCGAACCGAAGCGTGCGGACGTGATCGAGTTCCGCGCACAGCTGCGATTCCGGGATGATCTCGGCGAGCCGCACCGAGGACGTCCGGTTGATGAACCGGTACGTCACCGGGACGGCGGGCCGCCGCGCCCAGACGAACTGTCCCATCGTCAACTTGTAGAAATCGAGATCAAGCAGCGACGGGATGATCGGATCTGTCATCGGGAACTCCTTGTCGTAGAGCGCTGAAAAGAGCTTCACCTTCCGTTGACGACGACTGTAGCCCTTCGACGAGCTCAGGGTCTTCGACGGAAGAAAAGCTCCCTCAATTGAGGGAGAAGAAAGAACGGATCACGACGGCGGGAAAAGATCGTCGGCGAGTTTCTCCGCGATGTCGCGGTGCGGCGAGAACGCCAGTTCGACCGCGGCGACGCGGCTCGCCCGCGCGCGCATCCCGGTCGCGGCGCCGACGCAGACGCCGTCGCAGTACGCCCAGAGCGGACGTTTCTCCCGATCGAGCGAGGTGATCTGGACTGACGACGCGAACGACAGCGGCGCGGATTTCCAACCCGACGGCGCCAGCACGTTGCTTCCGACGAGCAGATACGCCTGCGCGTCCGCGAGGAGCGGGGTCGCGCCCATCGCGCGCGCGTACGCGGTAGAGCCGGCGGCGGTCGCGACGAGCGCGCCGTCGGCGACGAGTTTCGGAATGCGTACGCGGCCGTCGACCTTCACTTCGAGCCACGCGCATTGGCTGCCGGCGCGTTCCACCCAGGCGTCATTGAAGACGAGCTGGCCGGAGACGCCGCCGCGCGAAAGCGCGATCTCGACGTAGAGAAGCGACAGGAGATGGACGCGCAGGTCCTCGAACAGCGACGCCGCGTCCTGGATCTCGTCGGCATCGTTCAGCAGATAGCCGCGATGGCCGGCGTTCACGCCGACGAACGGCAGCCGCTTGCGCCAATGTTTGCGGATGGCGCGCAGCATCGTGCCGTCGCCGCCGACCGTGATGACGCAATTCGCCTTGTCGTCCGGCGCGGCGAAATCCGCGAGCCGCGCGGCGAGCGCGGCGGCGTTCGGATTCATCTCGTCCGCGACGATGATCGCCTTCGGATCCGCAAGCCGCATCTTCGTCGTCTGCACGGGGACCGCGCCGCGGTACAGGTTGTACCGCTCGATGTACGCGGCGACGTCGGCGGCGACGAACTCCCAGAGCGGCAGATGCTTGAACGCCAGTTCGCGGATGTTCGTGCTCGCGCCGTGACGGCCGGGCACGAAAATCCGATGATGCGGCGGCAGGTCCGCGGGATCCGGGTCGTACCCTTCACGGGCGACGACGGCGAAATTCGCCGTCTCCCACAAGTCGCGACCGTTCTCCCACTCCCGCTGGATGCTCGACGCGCCGTCCTTGCCGTCGCGGACGAGATCGGTGCCCACGACGTGGGTGATCGCGCCGCGGGGCGCGAACAGCTGCTGCAGCGCGTGCGTCCGCGTGAACGTCGCCTGCTCCAAGTCGAACAGTTCGACGCGCGCGTTCGGGATGCCGCGGAACGTCATGTCGACCATGACGGCGCGGTGCACCGGTTCGATGTCGTTCGTCGTCGCTTTGTCGGGACGCGGCCCGCACGGCACGATGACGATCTCGTCGAAGTGCGGCGCGAGCGCCTCGACCACGGCGCGATGATGCAGCCCCGGCGGGTTGAAACTCCCGCCGAACACTGCGATCCGTCCGGTCATTCGAGCTCGCTCGCGCGGATGATCGACACGCCCGCGACGTTGAGATTTTGGCGCATTTTTTCCACGGTACCTCGAGGATCGGCGTTGGGATCGCCCGGGATGTCGACCGAACGGGTGCCGTCTTCGATGACGTACACGCTCTCGAATCTCTCGGCAACGGCATCGAGCGCGGTCCAGCCGACGCAGAAGTCGAACGCCAGCCCGTCGATGAACACGCGCCGGACACCGTCCGCGCGCATCCAGCCGGCGAGGCCGGTCGGCCGGCCGAGATTGTCCTTGATGCCGCTGTACGAATCGCACAACGGATCGGTTCCCTTGAACACCGTCGCGTGGAAACCGGTGCCGGCGAGCGCGGGATGGAGTTCCCCTTCCGGCGTGCCGGCGAGCGCGTGATCCGGCCAGAGCACCTGGTGTCCGACGCATTCGAGATATGCGCAAAGGTCGGCGTGACCGAACCGCGCGTGCGGCGAGATACGCAAACCGTCGACCATCTCACGCGACAGCACGGTCAACGACGAAACGACGACGAACCAACTAGCAAACG
>CAZAPV010000008.1:0-27357 GCA_964487195.1 uncultured Gammaproteobacteria bacterium
CCCCATCCTTCGAGATCGCGCTCGCTGATCGCCGACGCACTGCGCTCGTACGGAGGTTCGATCCTGCCGAAGATCGCGCCTTCCTCCGCCATAGCTTTTCTGATCTCGGTGACGCACGCAACGAACTGCTCGCGGCTCCCGGCATCCTTCATCACCGGTCCGCGTGGGACGTACAGATAGCGCGTGACGAACGGCCCGGCGTGCGTGATCAGCAAAAACTGCGCGACTATCTCATTTTCTTCGACGCGCACGCAATGCGCCTCGCGGCCGAGCGACTTCTGAAATTGCGCCCAGCCCCACGATTGCAAAAAGCCGCCCCCGTGCGCCTGCACGAACGCGTCCCATCCTTTTCCATCCTTGATAATCTGCGTTGCCATCATCTCCCAAGTTCCCGCAGCGCGGCGCGGAGCTGATCTTCGACCCCTTTTCCGTCTCCGCCCACGGTCGAGAGCGCTTCCCGCGCCTTGTCGCGGTTATACCCCAAATTCACGAGCGCCGCGAGCACCTCTTCGTTGCCGTCGCCGGATTCGCCGGAAACGACGAGCTTCCCTTTCAGTTCGAGCACGATCTTCTGCGCGGTTTTCTTGCCGACGCCCGGCACGCGCGTCAGCCAGTCGACGTCGACGTGTTCGATCTTCGTTTCGATGTCTTTTACCGAACCGAGCGACAGGATGTTCATCGCCATCTTCGGACCGACGCCGGAGATCGCGAGCAGCCGCAAAAAAAGCCGGTGCTCCTGCTCGGTCGCAAAGCCGTACAGCTCGCGGGAATCTTCGCGCAGATATTCGTGCGTCCACAGTTTCGCCTCCGCGCTCTGCCGCAGCGCCTGGAGCGACGGCTTGTTCATGTGCACCTGATAGCCGACCCCGCCGGTTTCCACGACCGCGTAGCCGTCCCCTTTGTGCGTCACTATTCCTGAAAGAGTGATCATCATACTTTCAGTATACCGACCCACAGCGCCTCGCCGTCAAACGAAAGTTCTTTTTCTTTCATCGTTTCGCCGCGGCCGAATTCGACGCGGGCCGCGAGCACGTCGCCCTTGAGCGCTTCGCCGTGTTCCGCGAACACCTGTTTCCAGAACTCGCCGCCGTCGTAGCGGAGCGTGATGCGATCCTGGATGGTGAGCCCCGCCTCCTTGCGCAGTTCGTTCACGTTGCGCACGACCTCGCGCGCCGCGCCCATGCGTTTGAGTTCGGGCGTGAGCTGCGTATCAAGCGTCACGTCCAGTTTCTCGCCGGCGGCCCAGTCGACGTCGAGCACGTTCAGTTCTTCTTTCAGAAGTTCGATCATCCAATCCTGACGGTTCGTCGGTGCGACGACCGACGCTTTGGCGAGCGCCTGCCGCACGGGAATCCCCGCGGCCGCGCGTTTTTCGAGACCGACCGACGCGGCGCCGCGCACCGCCTCCATCGCTGCGCGCAGATCCGGATCATCATACTGCGCGAGATCGTCCGGCCATTCCTCGAGATGCACGGAATCTTCTTTGCCGCCGGTTTCAGCGTACAGCGCATCCGTGAGGAACGGCGTGAACGGCGCCATCAATTTAGCGAGCGTGTGGAGCGAAAAACCGAGCGTCGCGAGCGCTTCTTTTTTCTCGACGCCTTTGAACCGGTCGCGGCTCCGGCGCACGTACCAGGTCGAGAGGTCGTCCACGAACGCGGCAAGTTCGCGGCCGGCGTCGATCACGTTGTACTGCGTGAGTCCGTCGGTTACCGATTTTTCGAGAAACGCGAGCCGCGACAGAATCCACCGGTCGAGCGCATGGACGGGGTGCTTCGGTGATTTTACGACTTTCGGTTTCTCCCCCGCGTACATCTTGTAGAACGACAGCACGTTCCAAAGGATCAGGAACGTCTTTTTGACGACGTCCTCCACCGCCTTTTCGTCGAACCGCTTGGGGTCGCCGGGCTGGTTCACGGTGAAAAAATAATAGCGGATGGCGTCCGCGCCGAATTTGTCGATCGCGACGAACGGATCGACGACGTTCCCTTTGGACTTCGACATCTTTTGTCCCTTTCCATCGAGCACGTGGCCGAGGCAGATCACGTTCTTGTACGGCGGCGTCTCCTTGCCAAGCAGCGTCGCGACCGCGAGCAGCGTGTAGAACCAGCCGCGCGTCTGGTCGATCGCTTCGGAGATGTAATCCGCGGGGAAATTCGTGCCGGCGTCAATTCTGGATTTGTTCTCGAACGGATAGTGCCACTGCGCGAACGGCATCGCGCCGGAGTCGAACCAGACGTCGACGACGTCGGCAACGCGCCGCATCTCGCCGGCGCATTTCGGACAGGCGAGCCGCACCTCGTCAATGAACGGCCGATGCACGTCGACGCGGCCGCTCTCGTCGTGCGGCAGATTGTTCAGCTCCATCTCCCTAAACTCCCCGACGCCGTTATAGTGCGGCCAGTCGAGCGACGCTTCGTCCGAAAGCCCCTCGAAACCGGTCTGCAGCATCCAGAGCGGATCGCCGTGGCTCACGATCACGATCTTCTTTCCGCGATGCTTCTGCTCCAATTCCTTGATGAAATCGACCATCCGTTTGCGGCATTCGTGCAGACTCTCGCCGCCTTCCGGCGCTTTCGCGAACCGCTCGAGACGGTTCGAAAAACTCGCGTGGTACTCACGATCCGGCCGTCCGTTGAACGCGCCGACGTTCAATTCGCGCAGCCGTTCGTCAAAAACGATCGGCACGCCGGTTTCTTTCGCGATGATCTCCGCGGTCTCTTTGGTGCGCACCAAATCCGATGCGAAGATCATCTCCACCCCTTTCTTCTTCAATTTCTTCGCGGACGCCGCCACCTGCGCGCGGCCCTTCTCCGTGAGATGAAATTCTTTCTTCTCGGGCCACGAACTGATCACGCTCGTCACGTTCGTCTCCGATTCCCCGTGGCGCTGAAAATAATAATGATTCTTCGGCAATGACAGCGCATCCAATTCCGCGAGACTGCCGATCACCGTCTTTTCCTTGCACGACCCGCACTGCCACACCGGCAGCGGCGTGCCCCAGTACCGCTCGCGCGACAGCGCCCAATCCTTCACATCCTTGAGCCACTCGCCGAACCGCCCTTCCTTTATATGCGCCGGCACCCAGTTGATCGCCTGATTATGCTTGCGCAGCGACTCGCGCAGTTTCGACATCGCGATGTACCACGACGACTTCGCGTAATACAGCAGCGGCGTGCCGCAGCGCCAGCAGAACGGATACGAGTGCATGTACGTTTCGCTCTTATACAGAAGGCCGCGCGAGGCGAGATCGGCGCTGATATCCGCGTCCGCTTTTTTGAAAAATTTTCCCTTGCCAGGAACGTCGGCGGTCATCATCCCGGTGTTGTCGACCGTGAGCAGCGTCGGAAGATTCTTTTCTGACCCGAGCGCGGCGTCGTCTTCGCCGAACGCCGGCGCGATGTGCACGATCCCCGTGCCGTCGCCGGTCGACACGAAATCCGCGGCGTACACGCCGTACGCGTTCGCCGCGCGCTTGTCGTCGTACGTCATCGTCTGATACAGCGGCGCGTAGCGCATCCCGACGAGATCCGCGCCCGACATCTCCTTCATCACTTCATATTCGCCATCCAGCACGGCAAGCCGTTCCCGCGCGAGCACGAACGTATCCCCGGTCTCCTTCATTTTCGCTTCGACGTAGCGCACCGCCGGGCCGACCGCGAGCGCGACGTTCGCGGGGAGCGTCCACGGCGTCGTCGTCCAGACGAGGAAATATTTTTTCTCCTTTTCGCTGACCTGGAACTTCACGTACACCGACGGATCTTCCGTATCCTTATATCCCTGCGCCAGCTCGTGCGAGGAGAGCGACGTCACGCAGCGCGGGCAGTGCGGCGTCACGCGGTACCCCTGATACAGCAGCCCCTTCTTGTCGACCTCTTTCAAAATCCACCAGAGCGACTCGACGTAGTCGTTTTCGTACGTGACGTACGGATGGTCGAGATCCACCCAGAACGCGATCCGTTTGGTGCTCTTCTGCCAGAGATCCAGATATTTCCATACCGATTCCCTGCACTTCGCGTTGAACGCGGCGATCCCGTACTGCTCGATGTCCTGCTTTTTGGTGAATCCGAGCTGCTTCTCGACTTCGAGCTCCACCGGCAGGCCGTGCGTGTCCCAGCCCGCTTTGCGATCGATGCGATACCCCTGCATCGTGCGAAAACGCAAAATCACGTCCTTATACGCGCGCGCGAGCAGATGGTGGATCCCCGGCTTGCCGTTCGCGGTCGGCGGCCCCTCGAAAAACACGAAATCGCCGCGCGGATTCTTCTTGCGCGCCAGGATCCGCTTGAAAACATTGTTCGCTTCCCATTTGTTGAGCTGCTCCTCCTCGAGCGACGGGAGATGAAATTTCGCCATAACAAAACTAAATGTACACAGATTCGCACAAAAATGCTAAATTAAGAGCGATATGTCGAATGCGAAAAAAATCGTCGTCTACCTCGGCACGGACCATGCCGGTTTTGCGCTGAAAGAAATGATCAAGGATTTTTTGGTCGGGCTCGGCTATCACGTGCACGACGTCGGCGCGTTCGATGACAAGCCGTCGGATTATCCCGACTTCATTATTCCCGCGGCCGCTGCGGCCGGGCGTGACAAGAACGCCCGCGCGATCGTGTTCGGGGGCACCGGGATCGGCGAATGCATCGCGGCGAACAAAGTGCGCGGGGTGCGCGCTGCGCTCGTCTATGATCCGTACACCGCGAAGATGTCGCGGCTGCACAACGACGCGAACGTCCTTTGTCTCGGTGGACGGACGGTGACGAAAAAAATCGCGCTCGCGAAACGGCTGGTGAAAACCTGGCTCGAGACGCCGTTCTCCGGCGCCACTCGGCACGCGCGGCGGCTCAAAAAAATCTCGCGGTACGAATCGCGCCGGAAATAGTATGGCCGAAATCCTGCCGGCGATCCTGGCGCATTCCGAAGAAGAATTCATCGCCAAAGTCGAACGCGTCCGCGAACTCGGCGCGACGCTGCACATCGACGTAATGGACGGAGTTTTCGTGAACAACACGACGTGGGCGCCGCCGGAACGGATGAAAGAGATCCTCGGGGAGATTCCGTTCGAGGCGCACCTGATGGTGAACGATCCGGAACGCGCGGTGCCGTCATGGCTCGCCGCGGGCGCGAAGCGGGTGATCTTCCATGCGGAAGCGACGTCGAACGGCGACGCGATCTGCCGCGCGGCTGGAACTGGATGCGCGCTGCTGTCGGTCGCACTCAATCCTGAAACGGGAACGGAGAACGTCGGCGCGCTCGGCCATGTCACCGTGATGGGGGTGAATCCCGGCAGAAGCGGCCAGCCGTTTCAAGATGTCGCCGTCAAAAAAATCCGCGAGATCAAAGCGACGCATTCCGGCATCCTCATTTCGGTTGACGGCGGCGTGAAACCGGAGAACGCGCGCATGCTCGCCGACGCCGGCGCGGACTTCCTCGTCGTCGGAAGCGCGATCACTGACGCTCCCGATCCGAAAAAAGCGTACGAAAAGATGTTCGAATAAAAACGCCGAGAGCTGTATACTGGGGTGGACAACCTATGCCGCACATCCACGACAAGCGCGTCAAGGAATTGGAGATCATCGCGAATCGGCTGCGCCAGCACGTCATCACGTCGGTCGCGCACGCGAAGAGCGGCCACCAAGGCGGCCCGCTCGGCATGGCCGATATTTTCACCGTGCTGTATTTCCATGAAATGAAGCACGATCCGAAAAACCCCGCCTGGGAAGATCGTGACCGGCTGATCCTGTCGAACGGCCATATCTGTCCGATCCGCTACGCAGCGATGGCCGAATCCGGCTACTTTCCGGTCGAAGAACTGATGACGCTCCGCCAGCTCGGCACGCGGCTGCAGGGCCATCCCGAACGCGTGCGGCTCCCCGGCTCCGAAACGACGTCCGGTCCGCTCGGCGCGGGGCTCGCGCAAGCGGTCGGCCTCGCCTACGCCGGCAGGATGGACGCCAAAAAGTGGCGCGTCTACTGCCTCACCTCGGACGGCGAACACGAAGCGGGCCTCCACTGGGAAGCGGCGCTGTTCGCCGGCAAGAACCGGATGAACAACCTGATCTGCGTCGTGGACCGCAACTACATCCAGATCGACGGCAACACCGAAGACATCATGCCGCTCGAGCCGCTGCGCGCGAAGTACGAAGCGTTCAACTGGCACGTGATCGAATGCAACGGCAACGACATCGCCGACGTCGTGCGCGCGTTCGAGGAAGCGAAGGCCGCGTACCAGCAGCCGGTCGTGATCCTCGCGCACACGATCCCGGGCCGCGGCGTTTCCTACATGGAGAACAACTACCTGTGGCACAGCCAGCCGTTCAAGCCGGGCGAGGCGGAGCAGGCGATCGCGGAACTGAAAGCGATCGAGGCGAAACTGAAAGCCGATCACGCAAAATAGTATGCTGCGCAAAGACGCGAATCTCGTCGACAATATCCTCGACCCGAAGATCCCGCAGCAGCCGACGCGCGACGGCTACGGCCACGGAATCATCGAAGCGGCGAAAAAAAATCCGAACGTCGTCGTGATGTGCGCGGACCTCACCGAGTCGACGCGCAACCTCGATTTCAAAAAAATGTTCCCTGACCGGTTCATCCAGGCCGGCGTGCATGAGCAGTTCCTCGCCGCCGGCGGCGCCGGACTCGCGCTCGGCGGAAAGATCCCGTTCGTCACCTCGTACGCGATGTTCTGCGCCGGCCGCGCGTGGGAACAGGTGCGCACGAACATCTGCCTGAACGACGTCAACGCGAAAGTGGTGGGGAGCCACGCCGGAGTATCGGTCGGTCCGGACGGCGCGACGCACCAGGCGATCGAGGATATCGCGATCATGCGCGCGATCCCGAACATGACGGTCATCTATCCGTGCGACGCGGTCGAGGCGGCGAAAGCGACTCTGGCGATCGCCGAATTCGTCGGTCCGTGCTATCTGCGTCTCGCGCGCGAAAAATCGCCGGTGTTCACGACGGAAAAAACGCCGTTCGCGATCGGCAAAGCGACGGTGCTGCGCGACGGCAAGGACGTCGCGATCATCGCCTGCGGACCGCTCGTCCACAACGCGCTCGTCGCCGCGGAACAGCTCGCGAAAGAGGGCGTGGAGGCGATGGTGGTGAACTCCCCTTCGATCAAACCGCTCGACGAAAAGACGATCCTTGCGGCCGTCGAAACGTGCGGCGCGGTCGTCACGGTCGAAGAGCACCAAATCACCGGCGGATTCGGCGGCGCGGTCGCCGAATATCTCGCGAAAGCAAAACCGACGCCGCAGGAATTCATCGGCGTACCGAACAAATTCGGCGAATCCGGCGCGCCCGCGGAACTGATCGAACACTTCGGGATGGGCGTGAGCCACATTAAAGAAGCCGCCCTCCGCGCGATGAAGCGCAAATAACGTATGTACGACATCATCTCCATCGGCGACGCCACGGTCGACGTCTTCCTCCAGCTCAGCGATGAAAATGCGGAAGTGAAATGCCAGCTGCACCGGGAAGAATGCCAGCTCTGTCTCGACTTTGCCGATAAAATTCCGGTCGAAAAAGTGACGCGCATCCCCGGCTCCGGCAACGCATCGAACAACGCGGTCGGTTCGGCGCGTCTCGGGATGAAAACCGCGATCTTCAGCATCCTCGGCGACGACGATGTCGGCCACAGCATCCACGCGTACTGGAAACGGCAGGGCGTCGGCGTGGGTTACGTCACGTTCGACAAACAGCGCGGCAGCAACTACTCCACCGTCCTCAATTTCAACGGCGAGCGCACGATCCTCGTCTTCCACGAAAAACGGACGTATGTCTTCCCGAAACGGCTCGACGATCCGACATGGGTCTACTACACCTCGCTCGGCAAAGGGAGCGAAAAGATGCATCCTGCCCTCGTGGCGTTCGTGAAAAAAACCGGCGCGAAACTGTGCTTCCAGCCCGGCACGTTCCAGCTCAAGCTCGGCGCGCACGAACTGGAACCGATCATCGCGGCCTCGGCGGTCACGATCATGAACAAAGAAGAGGCCGAACGGCTGGTCGGCGATGAAACGCGTTCGATAAACGTCCTCCTGAAACGACTGCGCACGCTCGGCTGCGAGATCGCGGTGATCACCGACGGTCCGAACGGTTCCTACACCTACGACGGCAAAACGTATCTCAAAATGGGCACATTCGAGGTGCCGGTGATCGAACGCACCGGCTGCGGCGACGCGTACGCCACTGCGTTCGTCGCGGCGCTCCACCACGGCAAGAACGTCGGCGAGGCGATGCGGTGGGGCACGGCGAACGCGGCGTCGGTGCTCGGTTACATCGGTCCGCAGGAAGGGCTTTTGAAAACCGCGTCGATGAAAAAAATGCTCGCGAGATTTTCCGACATCAAACCGCAGCAAATGTAATCGTATGCTCGTCACCCTCAAAAAAATCCTCGCCGACGCGGATAAGGACGGTTACGCCGTCGGCGCGTTCAACGTCAACGATCTCGAAATCCTCCAAGCGGTGATCGAAACCGCGATCGAAGAAAAATCGCCGGTCATTTTGCAGACAAGCGAAGGCGCGATCGAGTACGCGGGGATGGAGTACCTGCTCGCGATGATGCGCGTCGCCGCGAAATCTCCGGTGCCGGTCGTCATGCACCTCGACCACGGCAAAAACCTCGACACGATCAAGAAAGGGATCGCCGCCGGTTACACGTCGGTGATGTTTGACGGCTCGCTCCTCCCGTTCGAGCAGAACGTCGCAAAAACGAAACAGGTCGTCGCGATGGCGAAAAAGAAAGGGGTCTCGGTCGAGGCGGAGATCGGCACGATCAAAGGGGTGGAAGATCTGGTGTCGGTCGAAGAGAAAGAGGCGTTCTTCACCGATCCGAAACAGGCCGCCGAATTCGTGAAAAAAACCGGCTGCGATGCCTTGGCTATCTCCATCGGTACGGCGCATGGCGCGTTCAAATTCAAAAGCGCGCCGGAACTGGACATCGCGCGGCTCGCGAAGATCGACGCCGCGGTGAAAATCCCGCTCGTGCTGCACGGCGCGTCCGGCATCTCTCCGGAACTGGTCGAACGCACCAAAATGCTGTGCGACCAGCTCCATGACTGCGCTCGCCTCGCCGACGCCGTCGGCGTTCCGGATGCCGCGATCCGTCCTGCGATCAAAAACGGGATCCGCAAAATCAACATCGACTCGGACCTGCGCATCGCGTTCACCGCCGGGCTGCGCGAATCGGTGATCCGCGACCACAAGACGATCGACCCGCGCAAACTGCTCGAGCGGTCCAAGACGCTGATGAAAGAGGTCGTGCGGCACAAGATCGAACTGTTCGGCTCCCGCGGACGGGCATAGTATGCGCGACGTCATCACCATCGGCGCGGCGACGCGCGACGTGTTCATCAAAAGCGCGGCGTTCGAAGTGCACTCCGGCAACCACGGAGCAGAAAATGAAGAAGGCTGTTTTCCGCTCGGCGCGAAGATCGAGATCGACGATCTCGTCTTTGAAACCGGCGGCGGCGCGACGAATGCGGCGGTGACGTTCGGCCGGCTCGGCCTGCGCACGGCGACCGTCGGCGCGGTCGGCAGCGATGGCAGCGGCCGAGACGTGCTCGACGCGCTGCGTCGCGAAGGAGTCGCGACCGCGTTCGTCCAGAAACTGCCGAAATTCCAGACCGCGTACTCGCTGATCTGCGTCGCGAGCACCGGCGAACGGACGATCCTTGTCTACCGCGGGGCGTCGCAGAAGATCGACCGCGAAAAAATCCCGTGGCGCAAACTGAAGGCGAAATGGTTCTACGTCTCCTCGGTCGGCGGGGATTTGAAACTGATGGCCGCGCTCCTGGATCACGCGGAAAAAATCGGCGCTCGCGTCGCGTGGAATCCGGGCGGCAAAGAGCTGGATCTCGGTCTCGCGAAACTCGCGTCGCTGATCAAAAAAACCGACGTCTTCAACCTCAACCGCGAAGAGGCCGCCAAACTCGCCGGCGCGGACGATCTCCAAAAAATCCGCGAAACGCTCGGGCCGATTCCCCGCCGCCTGCTCGTCGTGACCGACGGACTGAACGGCGCGTACGCTGCGTCCAAAAACGAGTCGCTGCACAGCGGAATCATCGCCGGACCGCGCGTGAACACCACCGGGGCGGGCGATGCGTTCGGCTCCGGCGTGGTCGCGGCGCTGCTGAAGCAAGATAACATCCGCGAAGCGCTCGCTGTCGGCACGCTGAACGCCACCGGCGTCGTCCAGCATATGGGCGCCAAACTCGGCATTCTCAAAAAATATCCCTCCCCAACCGCGCTCGCCCAGGTGCCGATAGAGCCATGGAAATAAAAAAGTCCTCCCTGGGGAGGACTTTTTTGGTGGACCCTGTGGGAATCGAACCCACTTCTCCCGGATGCAAACCGGGTGCTCTACCGTTAAGCTAAGGGCCCGCGGTGGGTTGAAAAATAACAATTTCCGCCGCTCGGGTCAATTGCCGGAACCTGCGTTTTTGTTACGATGAACTCCTATGATGGAAGCTGAACGGCCGCGAAACCATGAATCGGAACGGGAGCTCGCCCGCGCGGACGCGCTCAAAAAATTCGACGAACTTCGCGCCGACATGATCCAAGACGCGCGCGAGGAGCTGGCGCGCGGCGAAATCAAAACGCTGCGCGAGCATGAGCCGGACCCGGGAGAGATCGCCGCCGCGAAACGATGCGTCGAGAATTTGATGCGGTCCGGCGAATATCCGAAGGTGACGGTGAATCGCAAAAAACTTCAGGAGATCCTCAAACACGGCATCATCGAAAAACCGACGAGATACCAGCCATCGCTCAAACTGATCGTCGGCACGATCGGCCGCGAACCACTGCTTCATCCAGACGAGGATCGCGTGGTGCTCGAAATCCGCGCGGATGCGAACGACGTCGAGCCGCGGTTCAGCGGCGAGGCGAACACGTTCGACGGCGTGGTGCGCATCAAAGGTCCGGTGATCCCTCCGGAAAAACTGCGCGTCGTCGAGTCCGAGCGGGACGTCCCGGAGGCGGCGGAATAACCCCGTCATTCGACGGGGTCTTCGCTTCGCTACGAAAATCCCCGCCAAGAATGGCGGGGGTCAGTTCGGCGGTTCGTACGCCGAAAGGAATTTGCGGGCGTCCAGGACGAACCGGGAGTCGTCCACGAGGACGAAGACGACCGCCTCGCGGGACGCGTCGTAGAAAACGTCGCGCACGTCCGAATGGTCCGGCAGCCGCGATTTGAGGACGGAAACGAGCGTTCTCGCCCGCTCGGCCTCGCGGTCGCTGATCGAAAGCATCGTTCCCTCCTTTCGTAGTGAAGGAACGGCTGACCGTATCCCCTCCCATCCGTTCTGTCAAGACTCTTTACAAATCTTTCAAATCATGCTATTCTCTCCCGTTCGACCCTCAACGTGAGGGCGGCAAAAAGTCCTTTCCAAAACCCACACGCACCAGGAGGTGCTCCATGACCCAGAACAAAGCGAACGAGGAGACGAAGATCGCGTGCAGCAATCCCGACTGCGACAAGGTCCGCCCGGAGAGCCACATGTGGCTGCCGGACGAAACGGCCTGCGAGCGGGCGAACGGCGGAAAGCCGGTCGGGCGCGCGGATCTGCACAAGTTCGCGCTCTGCGGCTCGTGCGGCCACCTTCTCCGGGTGACATCGAAGGAGCAAGGCGTGACGGTGTACGTCCGCCGGCTGCCGGAGGTGCTCGCGATTCTGGATGGGATCGAGAAGGCGAAGCGGCGCGAGCAGTCGCGCCGAGAGCGGTTCAAGCCGTTCGCCTCGAAGTTCCTCGGGCCCGATGGCCGGCCGAAGGTCGGGATGGGCCTCTCACGGTTCAAGGGGAAACCCGCCGCAGAGGATGCCGTGGCCGAGGAGAAGTCGACGACGGCGTGACCTAACGCCGTCGAGTATCACAAAACGCAGGTGGTCTTCCGCCTGCGTTTTTTTATTTACTCGATCCGCAAAATTCGTTCCTCGCCGTCGCCGAAGTCGAACGTGATTTCGCGGTAGCCGGGGAGCGCGTGGATGCGCGGGACCCGGTCCGCCCACTCGACCACCGCGACCGTTCCCGGTTCGCGCGCGTATTCGTCGAAGCCGATCGCGTCCAGTTCGGACTGGTCTTTGAAACGGTACGCGTCGACGTGGCACAGCCGCCGCACTCCCCGTCGTTTCGCCGCCGCGCCGGTCTCGAACAGCTGCATCAGGATGAACGTCGGGCTTTTCACCGCGTCATGCACGCCGAGCGCGGCCGCGAGCAGCTGCACAAACGTCGTTTTGCCCGCGCCGAGATCGCCGACGAGGCCGATCGTTTCGCCGCCGCGCAGCGTCGATGCGAGGTTCTGCGCGAACCGTTCAAGCTCGTGCAGATCGCTGATCCGGACATTTTTCATACTCTCCCCAATTCCCATCCCGGATTCGCTTCGAGCGTCCGCGGATCGTCGAATTTCTTTTTGGAAGCGCGGAAATAACCGGCGATCGCGATCATCGCGGCGTTGTCGGTGCAATACTCGAGCGGCGGTTCGGCGAAGCGGACGCCCGGGAGGCGGTTTGCCAGTTCCTGCGCGAGCTCACGGCGCAGTTTGCCGTTCGCGGCGACCCCGCCGGCGAGCAGCACCGTCTTCACGCCGGTGTCGCGCGCCGCGCGCACCGTTTTCGCGACGAGCACGTCGACGATCGCCTGCTCCACCGACGCGGCGACGTTCCGGACGAACGTCGGATCGGCGAGCCGCTCCCGTTCGCGCTGCAGAAAATAGCGCGCCGAAGTTTTGAGTCCGGAAAACGAAAAATCAAAATGCGCGTCGTGGATCATCGGCCGCGGAAAATCGAACGCGCTCGGATCTCCTTGCACCGCGAGCCGCGAGATCGCCGGACCGCCCGGATAGTCGAGCCCCATCAGCTTGGCGGTTTTATCGAACGCTTCGCCGGCCGCATCGTCGCGCGTCGAGCCGAGCAGCCGGTACTTTCCGTAGCCGGCCATGTGTAGCAGTTCGGTGTGCCCTCCGGAAACGACGAGCACGAGCGCGGGAAAAATCCCTTTCGGGGACGCGAGGCTGGATTCGAGCGGCGCCCCGGGAAGCCAGTTGGACAGGATGTGCCCTTCGATGTGGTTGACGCCGACCAGTTTCTTTTTCCACGCGAGCGCGAGCGCACGCGCCGCGTCCACCCCGACGCGCAGTGACGTGACGAGTCCGGGACCTGCGGTCACGGCGACGACGTCCACCGCCTTGCCGAGCGCCCTCCCGTCGGATTTGCGAACAACTTTCTTCGCGAGCGCGGCGAGAATCGGCGGCACCGTCGCGGAGTGCTCCCGCGCCGCGACCTCGGGCACCACTCCGCCGTACTTCACATGGATCGCCTGGCTCGCGACGATATGCTCGAACCGCACGACGCGGCCGCCGCGCACGTCGAGGTATGCGGCCGCGGATTCGTCGCAGGACGTTTCGATGCCGAGGATTCTCATAACCAGAAGAAACTATACCATTTTCCGCGCAACGTCCATCCCACGAAAGCTTGACCGACGCGCTTTTTTCGTATAAATTTCGTTGCATCCAATCTGCCGCGGTCCCATCGTCTAACGGTTAGGACGACTCCCTTTCACGGAGTAAATAGGGGTTCGATTCCCCTTGGGACTACCAAAAGGGATTTCTCCGAAAGAGAAGTCTCTTTTAGTTGATAGATTGGCGACAAAACGGTGGTTCCAAAATTTTCCCCATCAAAAGGCAGTTTTTCTCTAAAAATCAATTTCTGGAACCGAATGCGCGCTGGGTAGTTGCTAGCGAAACCGACCCACACCTTAGTCGCGTTGGTTATGTATTCAAGCGTGTAATCCAGCGCCGCCTCCATGTCGAATTCGTCAGCTCGCCGTTCGTCGAGCAGCTGATATTGCTCATCGAGTTGACGAATGACGAACTTTTTTTGCTCGGCAAACTCTTCATCGCTGTACGTTCCCTGGCGATGCAGGTCAAACACCTTTTGCCGAGCCTGTTCCAGCTTTTCGATCTTCCGACGCGCAGCAGCATTCTCATCATCAAACTTTTTGTAGTTTGATTTCCAAATGTCCAGAACCACCGCCCTGAATAATTTGAGGTAGCGCGGATCAGGGTTGAGATCGGCGAGATGCGCCGCGAAGGTCTGCTCAAGTTTGTCCTTGGGGATCGACTTTATCCGAGAGCAATCGTGATTGCTGTGATGATAATATGGGTATCGCTTGCCGTGTCGACCCCTGCTGGCGCTGCCCGACAACTTCTTGCCACACTCCGCGCAAATGGTGATTTTCCGTAACGGATAGTTTGGGTTTTCGGTTGACCGTGGCACAACCCAAGCTGACTGAACTATGGAATCCGGTTGGCAAGCCAGAAAGAGCGACCTCGACACGATCGGCTCAAAGGCACCCTGCCATTCCCCACCAAAAGCCTTGATGACGCCGCAATAAACCTGGTTGCGGAGCAGCTTTTGCACTTCTTGTGGGTGGATTGGCTTACCGCGTCTTGTAAGTAGTCCCCGGGACGTCAGGAAGGCCGCCATCGCCGTAAAGGTGCGTCCGCCCTTCGCGTATTCCTCGAAGCCAGCCCGGATGATCGGAGCCGTCACCGGATCAGGCACAATATTGGTTTTCTTACCCCGTTGAGGCTTGTAGTAACCGAGCGGTGGGTGCCATTGCCAAATTCCTTCGTGAACCCGAGCGACCATGCCGCCCTTTGTCCGTTCGGTGCGGACGTTGTTGTCGAATTCGGCGAAGCCGGCAATGACCGTTTCCATCAATTTGCCAGTCGGCGATTCGTTTATTGGTTCCGTCACCGAGCGCAGTTCAGTACCAACCTTATGGAGTACGGCCCGAATCGTCAGATGATCTTCAGTGCGACGACTGAAACGGTCAAGCTTGTAGACGACGAAATAATCGACTCTGTTCTTTTTTGTGGCGCAATAAGCGATCGCCTTCGTGAACTCGGTGCGGTCAGCCGTCTTTGCTGATTCGCCCATTTCGATGAACAGCTGCGACACCTGCCAACCTTGTCTCTCCGCATACTCGCGACAGAGGCGTTCTTGGGTCTCCAGACTCGTCCCCTCGACCTGTTCCTTCGAGGAAACTCGACAATAAATCACGCAGGTTTTGGCGTCGGCTTCATTCATAGTTTCCCCCAAGTATATGCCCTCCCGGGCTGCCTGTCTGAACCCTAAGGGGATTTTTGGAAACACCATCGCGTTCCTTTACCCAAACGTCAAAGGCCAGCTGCCCGATACCATAAAGCTCGCTCAGCAACGCTTCCAATTCAGCGTCGGGCATATCTTCCAGCCCGGGATCAATTTTTCGGCATTGGTCTAGCGAGAGCATTTAGGTCAAAGGTGATGCTGCAGATCATTCATTGGGCGTAAGCGCGCTGGGGCGGGAGATTGTATGCTTATTTCATGTACGCTTCAGCCATTTTTGTGTGCTCGTTGAGAAACGCGAGGACGTCTTCTTTCTCATCCGAAGCGTAATCAGAAGGATCGACCAATCGGTGAAACCATCGACGCATTCGCTCTTTGCCGAAGTCCTGTCCTTTAATAGCCGCGGCAAAGCAAGTGTATGAACTCCAAGACGGATTCTTCTCTGCAAAACTTTTGAAACGCCTTTCGAGTGACTTCATGCGATTTTGATTAAAAAAAGGCGGGTAACCGCGAAAAGGAAAATACCTTTCGTTGGTTACCCGCCTATGTGTTTAGGTTAGGGCTCTTGCGTCACGTAGAAAATTCCCACGTGCCGGATTGTAATATCTCTACTTTAAATGACCTGTCGGGATTTTTCAAACCATGTTGGTGTCAATGGTCAAGTCGCAACTTCTGCCTCCGAGAATCGGGATCGGGGGTTGGACTTGCTCAATTTGAAACGCCGCTTCTTTCGGCAGGCAGGCAGCGATGGCACGCAGCATCAGATCGCGTTTTTGCGCAAACGATCCTTCCTGCATGATCCGGATGCACTCATCCAAAACCAAACCCTTGAAAACGGCGGCCTTCTCGCGGTTTTCTGCCGAATACGGCCGCCCACCTCGATTTCCCGCCGCAAATGTATTCCCAATTGGTGCCGCCATCGTAAGTGTCTAACTCATTTATCTTTGGGTCTTTTTTGGGAATTATATACAACGTTACCCCTGTTCTTTATCGGATGGCATGTAAAATACGATTAATCCACCGACGAGCATGATCGTCGATGCAATTCCTCGGGTGATCTGTTCAGCCTCAGTTGTAGCTGCAGGGTATCCCCAAAGAGAACCTAAAATTCCTATCGTGATATAAATACCCGCCCAAATTTTCTTATTAGATTTTTTCATAATAAATTTTTTCGTTTCTTATATTTTCGCGCCATCTTCATCGACTAAATAATTCTTCATCATAAATCCGTTTCAACTGCTCGGCCTCAATCGCATCGTTCTTTAAAACGTCTTCATAACGAAGAGTCACAAACTTATTTAAATCTGGATTGATTGTTAAATCAGCTAAATAATCGCTTGACCCCGCATCTATTATCTTGAAAAACTCTGGTACGTTTAGAACCGGAATACCGTCAGAGAATCCGAAAAAAGAGAGAAATCGAAAATCCATTGCCACGCCACTACCCTTCGGAGACCATTGATGTGCAAGACCGTGACGAAAAACTTCGTAAAGTTTTTTTGAAAATTCTTTCTTTTCAAATTTTTGTTCGTATTTTTTAAAATAAGTGGTCATGAATTCAGCGACATCATCAGATGCCGGCCAACTTTTACCCTTAAAACAACCAGTTAAAAAATCAATAAAGCAAAAGGCAACAAGCGCCGCCGTGTAGTTTAATCCTCCAGGAAAATCGTTATCGCCTCCGTCCTTGAGTTTTGCGACAATCAAACAAGAATTGAGATCATCCTTAAACCATTGTATTTGGGCCATCAAGCCGTTTGGAATTTCCATGGGGAGGGTTATGCAGACAGAAGTTTTGGTCGGTTTTAAACAGGAAACGACAAACTTTATATCATTTCCCCGTCGGGTTTTTTAGTGTGTCCTCTTTTTGTCGGCTTTCAAGATTAACATCGGGGTTCGCCTTCCGAAAGGCTTCGAGCGTTCTTTTAATCGTACGCAAGGAACTATGGTCTGCATCCCCTTCAGCTAGATAATCCAGTTCTGCAAGCCTTTTATAATTAATGTAACGGCCATAACTTTCGATATAGTCACTGAAGCTTGCTTTTGTGTAGCCGTAGTGTCCAAAACCAAAAAAGATTGAAATTAAAACACCAAAAATAAATCCAGGAAAAAGAAAGGGGCCAAATTTATATATAAGGGTGGCGCTACCAAAAAAAATAACGAAATGAATAAGAACAGAACTTTGGTAACTGCGCAAAATTTTCTTACCATTGTCCAGAACACCTATCGCCATTAGCTTCTTTGTGAAAGGAATGGCGAATTTCATACAAATGAGAAGCTGGGTCAAAGAAAAAGAGCCGAGCAACACTCCAAGAATCCAGCCGCCTAGAAAATAGATATAATACATAACATCTAGCAATGGTTTATTTTTTCCGCCATAGAGAAACTATATCAATTTTGTTATCTGTCCGCATAGGTGATTCCACTCCCCTACGGCACTCTATATGCGCGCCGCGACGGCCGCCTCCTGCATATCACGCCCGAATGCCGCCCAAAGCTTAAGCTCCCCCACAATTTGATTCCAATTTTCCGCGACGCGGGCTACCAGAAAAGAGCTCGGCCGTTTGGTCGAGCTCTTTTCTTCAGTCTGCGTTTGCTCTCCGTTTTACGGGAGGATACGTCCGCTGCCGCGGCCGAAGAAGAAATAGATGAGCAGACCGATGACCGGGACGATCAAGATAAGAAGCGTCCAGAGCAATTTCGTCGTTATGTCCATCGAGCTCCTGAAGATCTCGATGATGGCGAGAATCTCGAGGATCAGGACGATGAGTCCCAAAATACCGTAGCCGCGCATATATAAAAAAGTTTATGCGTTAACATAAAGTATTATATCAAATAAACGACCCCTCCGCAAGAAGCTATTCTCTGAACAGGATCGCGTTCGGCAAGTCCCGGCCGGGACCAACGACGTAGTTGCCATCGAAGAGCATTGCGGCGCTGCCTCCGCCGTCGAGATTCATGGCATTCTTGGCGCCAAGCGCGATAAAAATGTCGGCCAGATCGACGACCGTCGCGGATTTTGCAATCACGAGCTGGACGAAACGGTCATCGATGCCGATCCCGCCGCGTGTCCCTTTGACGGTCTTCATGTCGTCATCGAGCTTCGGCTCGCTGTTCACGACGATGACGCCGTTTTCGACAAGCGAGGGATAGTTGGCGACGGCGGCGTCGAGCGTCGTGTTGTTGTTCGCTTCGAAGCTCGCGACGGACTGGAAATCCTTGGTTCGATGATAAAAGTAGTAGCGGCCGTCGGTCCCGGTGGCGAGCATCGGTCCTTCGTGGACCGGCAAGCTCGAGGCGTTCAGCATCGTCGACGAAGCGCTATCGAAGAACGGCCAAAGGAATGCGTTGGTCTTTGTCGCGCAGTCGGCGTACTCGGGCGGACAAAAATAGGTGCCGTGAATGCCGATCATCGCGCCATTGTCCTGCGCGTAGGCAGCGAGCGGCTTGGCGGGACAGCCGTTCGAACAATCGGAGGTTTCGGCCGCGTCGGTGACCATGCGGAAACGGCCGGCCTGAAGCTTGATCAGTTCGATGGCAAACGCGCCGTTGGGCGTCGCGACCGAGATCGAACGCCGCGTGGCCGGCAGATTGTCGTCGATGCTCGGAGCGGCGGCGAGTTCCGCCTGGGGAGAAAAATCGGCAGCCGAGGCGACCTGAAGCCCGAAGCGATAGTCAACATAAAATGCGTCGGAGATGTCGTCCGCTCTCTTGTTCCATTCGGGACCATAGAGCGCCGCGGCGACCGATTCCGACGTGATCCACCGCAGTTCGCCGCCGAGCCCGACGGCGTAGAGCTTCGGATCGGTCAAGAATTTCACCGGCTTCGACCCGGGACGATACACGACATTCCGTCCGAGCGGCAATGACGCCATCTCATTCGCGGAAATCGTGCGCACGCCGTAAAAATCCGCGTACCAGGTGAAGTAGACCTTTTCGTTCGAAAAAGCGTGGCGCTTGCCGTCATGGCCATAAAAATAGACGGCCCTGCAGGGATGCGAGACATCGGCGCCGGTCGGACAGGCCAGCTTGACCAACGATCCCTGCGGCGCGGCAGCGGATGCCGGCCCGGGAATGAGGCACTGCACGACGAACGCTGCGATGAGTATGTATCTTTTCATACGCTGGGAATCTCCTTCATCATACCACTTCGCGTCAGGAGAGATTATAAAAACCGCCTGTCAGTAGGCGGTTGTACGGAAGACGGGTTGGAACAGCTCGGTTCGCTTCGCGCAGAAGGATGTGAACGTGCATTTCGCGCAGTCCGGTTCGGTCATCTCCGGACAGTAGGTGCGGGCGCTCCACAGCGCGTGGTCGAGCTTTTCCGGCGAGGCGCCGGAGAGCCGCTGCACTTCGAGGAGCGCGGCGTGCGTCATCTGACGGATGCCACGCTCCACTTTGTCATCGACCCATTCGCGGCGCTGATTCGGCGCGCGCTCCGACTCGTCAAGCTCGACGAGTCCCAACCGCAGCGATACGCGCATCAGATGGTAGTCCACGATCGGCGGCAGCGGAATCTCGTTGGAGCCGGGGATCAGAAACCGTTCTGGACGATTCATCAGCGCCATCGCGAGCATGCGCGACTTCTTCTGAAAAGGATCGATCGTCGCGGAAAATCCCGGCATCTGGCGCATCAGCACGACAAAACGCTCGAGCGGCAACGGATGTTTCCGGCTTTCGGCGAGCAGCGCCGGACCCCACGGATCGGCGAGCATGTATCGCCGCGTCAATTCAAGACGCTCCGCGGGATCGGGAAACCGGATCGGGCCGTCATCGTCTACGAACAACCGCTCCCACATCTCGTGTTCGCTCACGCCGTAGAGTCTGTCCCTGAACAGCTCCGGCGCGGCGTCGAGCGCGCGCTTGAGCGCGAACCACACGGCGTCGGAGCCTTTCACCTTCTTGCCGCCGAACGTTGCGAACATCGGCGCGCGGTAGCCGCTGCGGTCGCCGTACCAGAATCCGTACTGGTGTAGGCAGACCATGAAAAAGAACTGCACGGCCTGGGGATGATCGAGTGGCGGATACCGATCGACGTCATGTCCCCTACCGTCGAACGTGCTGTAAAAGTCCAACGACCTGGCGTCGGGCATCTGCCGCAGCGTTTCCGAAAAACGCCGGACGGCATCTTCGTTGATGCGTACCATTGCGTCCTCCTTTAGAAAGAGCGTGAACACCTTAGCAATCACGCGCCACGCGTCAAGCAGCAGACATCCAACAAAAAACCGGCTTGTGGGCCGGTCAGGGATAGATGAGCATGGCGTCTTCGCCGCACTCGAGATAGATGCACTCCTCGCCGATGTCGGCGCAGAGCGTGGCGAGAAATTCCTGCAGCGCCGGCACCTTGGTCTTTTTGTCGTCTTCCTTGAAAGCGACGCGGAATTCCCGCAGCTCGTCGTACTCGGCGAACTCATTGCCGCCGTAGTAGCCGTAGATGTTGCCGGAGGCGCAGGTGTAGCCGCCGAACGTCAGGGTGAGGAACTGATGGATCGTCTTTGCGACACTCTGGTTGGTCTTCGAGGATTTCGGCCTGTAGACCTTGATGGAAGGAACGAGGAACATCGCCCGTCGGCCGAGACTTTTCACATGCATGGACTGACCTCCCGTTTGGTTTCGGCACCGTAGCACGAAAGAAGACGACGGTCAATGCATGAAAAAGCCCGCAACGAGATGTTGCGGGCTGACGACGTTACTTCTTTTGCTGCGCCGAATCGGTGGCGGGCGCGGGCACCTGCTTCTCGATCACCGTTTCTTTCGGCATCGGGATGAGCGTGGTGCCGCCGCCGTTCGCGCCGAAGCCGAGCACGACCGTGTTGTGGCCGTTGGTGTTGGCGACGTTCACGATCTCCTGCATCGCCTGGATCTGATACACCATCCGACGAGAGCCGGTGCGATCCTGATCGAGGAAGTCGGTGATCGTCTTGATCGCCTCCGTCCTCTTTTGCGCCGCCTGGAGCTGCGCGATCGCCGCCATGATTTGCGGGTCGGGCTTCAGGTTGCTCGGGAACGCGTTGACGAGCGCGAGCGGCACGTTCTTGTCCTTCAGGATTTCGGCGATGGCGTGCTCCATCTGCTCCACGAGGCCGTCCGGTCCGGGATGGCTGTACGCGGTGAAGATCGCGTCGAAGTCCTTGTAGGACGCGCAGATCTGCCGGATTTTCCCGCGCACCTGCTGGCGCGCCTGTTCGCCGTAGACGCTTTCGGCGCTAAGGAGCAGTACGCGACCGTCGGTATCCTTCACCTCCTGGGGATTGCCGAGAAGGAAGAGGCGAGCGAGGTCCTTGCGGCCCTGCGGTGTTTCGTAGTCCGGGATCGCGATCAGGAGACGGACGTCGAGCGACGCCGCCGTCTTGTCGCCGAGCAGGCACCGATGGTCGGTCTTGTCCTCGCTCGCGTCCGCGTTCAGGAACTGCTCCTTGATTTCGAGGCCGCTGCGCTGGATCAGCACGAGGCGGTTGTAGGAATTCCCCGCGCTCTTTTCACCGACGTCGACCTGCCCGGGCGTGTACACCTTGTCCTCGTAGCCGGTCGGGGTGAGCATCATACCGATGTCGTTCGGCGGCACGTTCTGGTAGTCGTTGCAGCCGACGAGCGAGAGGAGGGCGATGAACAGCGGGGCGTACTTTCGGATTTCTTTCACGGTGTTTCTCCTTGTTGGGGTGGCGTGGGTCAGTGCTGCATCTGTCGGTAGACGTCGTCTTTGTCGACGTCCTGCCGCGGCATCCTGTTCACGGATGCGACGACGAGGGCGTGAAGGATGAAGCACCCGACGATGAGCGCGGCGAACGAGAGCGCGAGGCGCGTGATGGCTTTCAGTATATCATCGCTCCCTTTGCTGCGGAGCGTGAGAGTGTACGTCACCGCGTAGACGACACCGATCCCGAGGAGCGACATCACCATGTTGATGATGTCGCCATGGAGCGCGCGAAGAAATCCTTGGATGTGCATCTGTCTTTCTCCTTTTCTCTGCGTCTTCACCAGATCCGTTTCCTGATGAAAAGAGCACGCGCGCAACGTAACAGAAAAAAATGGTGCTGTCAATACTCTCTTTCCAAAGAAAAAACCGCCTCACTAGTGGGCGGTCATGGATTGCGACCTATGTGTGGTTCGGCTCCCAGCGGGCGAGGCCGATTTCTTCGCACGGCAAGCGATGAAGCGGGATCTCGAGCGGATGAACGATCATTTCGATCACGACGCCGGCATGGCCGTCAAAAAGATGGCCACCGAACACATGGAAATCGTTGCCGGAAATGGCGATATGCGCGTGAAGGAACGGCGTGCCGTCGCGAAGGGTGAGATTTCCCTGGAGCGAGACCACCTCCCAAATGCCCGAGAACGGCTTTCGGACGTATTCCTTTTTCGGGAGGTCGTAAAAACCGAGCTCCGGATTCTCGATCGCGCCGATCGCGGAAAGTTCCGCGGCGACGATCTTTTCGCGGATCGCCAATCGCTCAACCTCCGCGCGAAGATCGTCTCCCCGCTCAAGACTGACGATCAGCCGTCCGTCACGTTCGCGTCGATATTTCATGGCGTTCTCCTCCGTAGGTGCTCCTTAATGAAATATCATGCTTCCGCAAAAAAGTCGATCACAACGCCCCCAAATCGATCGTCGTGTCGATGCGCACTTTGATGACGAAGTCGGGGATGTGGCTCACCATGATCATCGCGCCTTCGTAGACGTCGAGCGCGGCGGCGATCACCGGGAGGTGGCGGAAGTTGATGTGATTCGTCGGCTCGTCGAGGATGAGCAGCCCCGGCTGCATCAGCACGAGGCGCGCGAAGACGAGCAGGCCCTTCTGCCCCTCGGACAGATCGGCGATTTTGTTCGCGAGCGCCTTGCCGTCGAGCAGGAATCCGGCCGCGGTCGCGCGCAGCTTCTGTTCATCCTTTTCCCGCATCGCCTCCCACAAGCTGTCGAACGCGGTCTGCGAAAAATCGAGCGTCGAAAAATCCTGGGAATAGTAGCCGATGCGGACGTCCTTGCCGAGCGTCACGCCGTCCGCCTTGCCCGAAAAAATCTTCCGCAGAAACGTGCTCTTGCCGATCCCGTTCGGCCCGGCGAGAAGCAGATGCGTCCCGCGGCGGAGCACGACGTCGACGTCCTTCGTTATCGGCTCCCCGTTCTTCACGATGCCGACCCTCGCGATCTCCAGAATCTTCCCGTTGAAATCGTATTCGAACGTCTGGCTCGGGATCGTGAACTCGCGGATCGTCTTGTCCTCGCGCCGCACCTCGACAACGCTCTCCTCCGCTTCCTCCGCGGCTTCGCGCATCCGCTTCGCCACCGAGCGCAGCTTGCCGCCCTTGTGCGCGAACACCTCGGCCTGTTCCTTCTTCCTTCTGATCTCGGCTTCGGCGCGCGCGTTCTGCATCCGTTCGCGCTCGATCCGCTCGGCGATCTCTTCGACGACGTTCAGATAGTTGCCGACGTACTGCTCGATCTTGCGCGTGTGCGCGTCGAGGTACAGCACGCCGTCGGTGAACGCGTTCAAAAACTCCGCGTCGTGCGAAATGACGATCACCGTCTTCTCGTACAGCATCAGGAATCCGGTGAGATGCTCGATTCCGGCCTGGTCGAGGTTGTTGGTCGGCTCGTCGAGCAGCAGGATGTCCGGATCCTGGATCAGCGCGTAGGCCAGAAGCAGCCGCGCCTGCTGGCCGCCGGAGTGCGCGCGCAGCGTCTTCGCCGGATCGGTCGCGAGGTTCACCGCGCCCAAGACGTCGGCGATCCGCTTATCGAGGTTGCGCGGGACGTCCGCGAACGTCGACGCGAACCAGTCACGCACGGTCATGTCGAGCTGATCGGGGGCGATCACCTGCCGCGCGTGGCCCACCGCCGCGTCGGGCGGGGTCATGAAGATGCCGCCGGATTTCGGTTTCAGTTCGCCGAGGATCAGCTTGAACAGCGAGGTTTTACCCGCGCCGTTCTGCCCCATGAGCGCGATGCGCGTCCCGTTGCGCACGGAAAAACTCGCCTCATCCAGGATGGGTTTGGTTTCACCGAAATCGAAGGTGACGTCGCTGAAACGGAGGACGACATGGTCGTTTGCCATAACCCGCGCAGGATACGCGATTTCCGCGGGTTTGGCAATCCTTATGGCAGGTTCACCGTCGCGATGTTGTTCACTTCGGACATCTCCGGCACGACGCCGTTGGGGTCGAGTATCACGCTAAGAATCGTCGCGCCTGACGGTCGCGTGGCGAACCACTTTCCGCATTGCGCATCCGTCGCCGACGAATATTGAACGCCGGTAATGCCCATCGTCCAATTCGTGGTGACGATGCCGTAACAGCTCGTGCCTTTGACCGAGCCGTCACTGCCGAGCCACTGGAACATATACTCTGGCTGTGACGCGAGCCAATTGATCGCCGCGAAACCGTAGTTCGCCCAGGTGAACTTCAGCGAAATCCCGCCGGTGATCGCGGTCGCCGTCGGCGCGACGCTGATGTAAAGATCCGGCAGCAATTTCAACGATTGGAAATTATCGTCATCGGACGTTTCCGTGACGACACCGCCCGGATCGAGGAAGACGCCAAGATGCGCGGCATCAACCGGCTTTCCGTTCAGCCATGTGCCGCATTGCGTATCCGTCGCGGATGAGAATGCAAACGATGTCCCAACCGACATCGTCCAAAGTCCCGTAACCGTCCCCTTGCACTGCGATCCGATAATCGCACCGGCGGCGTTAAACCATTCCAGCATGTACGGATACTGTCCGGACTGCCAGTCGATCGCGGCGGAACCTTTGTTCGTCATCGTGAACTTGAGGATCCTGCCGTTCGTATTGGAGACGGTCGGCGTCACGCTGAACGCGAGGTTCGGCAACGGAAGAGTCACCGATCCGATGTTGTCGACTTCGGACGTTTCCCCGACGACGCCGCTGGGATCGAGAATCACGGCGAGGCTCGTGGCACCGCTCGGCACGGTGGAAAACCAGGTGCCGCATTGCGTATCCGTCGCGGATGAAAATTTAGAGGCGGTTCCCGTGGACATCGTCCAAGTCCCGGTGACCGTTCCGCTGCAGGTCGTACCCGTGATCGTTCCGTTGGCGGTAAGCCATTCGATCAGGTACGGATGCTGTCCTGACTGCCAGTTGATCCCGACGGAACCGTTGTTCATATAGGTGAACGTCAACACCTTTGGGGCCGTCGTGGAGATCGCCGGCGCCACGCTGAACGCGAGGTTCGGTTTTACCGTCGTGGTCGTCGCGTAGCCGAGCGCGATCACCGCGGTCGCGACGATCACCCCGATCACGACTTTGACCGCCGTCGACGTCCTTGTTTTGGTTGCCATAGACGTAGGCATAAATAAATGAATTGCGATAAAAAATTATTGATTGAGCCAACCGGCCACCACCTCGTCGATGTCGTGAACGGTGACCGTCGGCGTTCCTTCGGATGCGCGCGCGGCGGTCGCCTTCTTCGCGGCCGCGTCGAGCACGCCGAGCGTCACGGCGTGGCCGCCGGTCGCATCGATCGCAACTTTGGCGCACGCCTCGTCGATCAGATCGATCGCCTTGTCCGGAAGAAAACGATCCTTGATCTTCGCGGATGATGCGATCGCCGCGTCGAGCGCCGCGTCGTCGATGGCGACGTGATGGAAATCCTCGTACACCTTCTTTAGCCCCTGCAAGATTTTCAGCGCGTCTTGCTTCGACGGCTCGCCGACGAGGAGCGGCTGGAACCGGCGATTCAGCGCGTCGTCCGGTTTGATGAACCGTTCATACTCGTGCCATGTCGTCGAGCCGATCGTCTGCAGATCCCCTCTCGCGAGCGCCGGCTTCAGGATGTCGGAAGCGTTCATCGCGCCCTCGGCGCCGGAGGACTGTTCGAGCGTGTGGATCTCGTCGATGAACAGGATGATCGTGCGGCCGAGCGCGGTGATCTCGTCCGTGAGCTTGTGCATGCGTTCCTCGAATTCGCCGCGGTATTTGGTGCCGGAGATGAGGCCGGGGAGGTCGAGCACGAGTACGCGCTTCTTCCGGAGCGACGACGGCGTCGACCCTTTGGAGATGTACTGCGCCAACCCTTCGACGATCGCGGTTTTCCCAACGCCCGGCTCGCCGATCAGCAGCGGATTATTTTTGCGCCGCCGGGAAAGGATATGGATCACCCGTTCGATCTCCGCATCGCGGCCGATCACCGGATCGAGCGCGTTCTTCGCCGCGTCGGCGGTGAGATCGCGCGTGTGCGCCTGAAGAATGGAGACGCCCCCGCCGAACATTTTCGGCATCCCGCCTTTCGCCCGGTACCAAAAAAATGCCGCCGAACCGAGCAGTACAATCGCGGCGATGATCGTCGGCCACTGCGCCATAACAGTTGCAGTGTACCATTCCGCGCCGGAATAAAAAAATTCCCCTTCGCACAAGGCGTAGGGGGATCAATTGAACGATTTTTTCATCTCTTTGAGAACGAGCGCGCTGATGCGTTGCAAAACTCGTTTCGGCTGTTTCGAGAGATCCGCCTCCGAAATGCCGAGCCTGGCCAGAACCTCGACGGTCACCTCTTGCTGCCGGTCGAAGTATCGCCGGTCGCGCGCATGAAAGACCATGAAGGCATTGCCGACGATCGGTTTCCATGCGACATCGTTGGGGTGATCGAACAACGAAGGGATCGCCGCGGGATCGTCGATGTCTCGAATGATGATTTTTGCCCGAGGCTTCGCGAACGACGCTTCCACCGAAATCTTCGGTTCCGACGAATCTGATGTCACGCGCATCCGTTCGCCCGCCTCATCGAAGAAGCGACGCTGACGCATGATCGCATCGGTCGAGGCGATGAGCGCCTTAACGTCATCGACGGTTACGTTCTTATCCCAAAGCACGGCCGAGTGATAGCCATCCTTCAGCAGGAAACAATGCCGATCGCTCCCGACGACGACGCGGCCCGCGATCGCCGCCTCGGAGATCACGAAGTGCCGATACGGCGACGGCGGCACGGTCACCAACACATTGATCTCTTTCACTCCCTCTGGGGAGCGCACCCGCCGTGTCTGGCCCTTGGGACCGACCTTCCCGAACTTTGAGACGAGATCGTACAGATCGGCGAACAATTCGGCGGTGAGACCCTCGAGACCTCGCGGCACGTTATCCAGCTCGAAAAGAGTTGTATTGATCACGCGGTCCTCCTTTGAAAAGATCCACCGAGACCGTAGCGCGAAAAAAGATTGCCGTCAACCTTCGCGAGATTAATGCTGCCCACTAAACAACCCGTCCTCGACGCCGGTGATCGGTTCTTCGATCGACATGGAC
>CAZAPV010000009.1:0-24398 GCA_964487195.1 uncultured Gammaproteobacteria bacterium
GCGCCGACCAGATCGAGCAGAAACATCTGGACGATCTGAAGCGTCTCGATACCGATCATGACGGCTTGAGCGATTACGACGAGATCTACGTTTACCACACCAGTCCGTTCCTCGCCGACTCCGATTCCGACGGCATCGCCGACGGCGTCGAGGTCACGAAGGGGACGGACCCGAACTGTCCGGAAGGGAAGACGTGCCAGCAGCTTCGAATCGTCAAAACCGAGAACGGCGTCGCGCTGTCGCCGACGCTCCCGAACGACAATGCGAACGCGTCCGCGGCGACGAACGCGCCGGCCGCGACCGGCGGCGCGGCGCCGCTCACCGACAAGCAGATCAACGCGGTGATCGCCGAGACGTTCGGGGATCCGGCGACGCTCACGCCGGAGAAGATCAGCGACCAGCTCGGCAAGATGTCGGCCGACGATCTCCGCACGTTCCTCGCCAAGCTCGGCATCCCGCAGGACGCGCTCGCGAAAGTGGATGACGCCACGCTTCGCCAGTCCGTGATCCAGACGCTGAATGAAATTGTCGCGCCGACCAAGCAATAAACGCATCGCGATGCCTACGACCACCGACAACCGATCGCTGCGAACGACGGCCGCCAAGGTCTCGCTGTCGTTGCTTGCCGTCGCGATCGTGGCGCCGTCTCTCCTGTTCAGCGCAGCGACGCCGGCGCACGCGCAGATCTCGGTCGTCGGCGGCCCGGTCGTCGTCACGGATACGTTCGCGAACGTTCACAAAACGCTCGCCGATTCCTTGGTCGAAGCGGCGGCGCTTTCGGTCGTAAACTCGGTCAACTATTTCGCGACGCAGCTCGCGTACCAGGCCGCGGTCGCGCTCACCTCGGATTGCAACGGCCAGGTGGTCTGCTGGGATTCGAAATCGTTCAAGGACGGTTTCAGACAGGCGTGGCAAGGCGCGATCGGCGAAGCGGTCGGGACGCTCTCGACGGAAGGGGGATTCACCGCGCTCGGATTCAACCTCTGCCATCCCGGGGTGCTTTTGGCGCTCAAGATCCAGCTCGGACTGCTCGACGAACTGAAACCGCCGCCGCCGAAATGCGATTTCAACCAACTCGCGGCGAGCTGGTCGACGTTCAGCAAGACGCTCACGAGCGGGCAGGCGCTCAAGGCGCTCAAACCGACGTTCGAACCGGGGCAGTCGCCGATCTCGGTGCAGCTCGGCGCGCTCGACGGGATGCTGACGATCAAGGCGGACGCGCAGCGCACCAGCATCATGAAGCACCTGATGGATGCCGGGAACGGCGGTTTCGGCGCGGTCACCGATCCGGTCTCCGGCCGCGTGCAGGCGCCTGGCGACTTCGTGAAGAAGCAATTCGAGGGCGCCTATGACGCCCAGTCGAAAGATCCGCAAAATCAAGCCGCGACGATCAACGCCGGCGCGCTCGCCGAAGGGGCGGCGGTGCAGGTGGTGTCGAGCACGATCCAGACGTTCACCCAGACGCTCGTCGCGCGGTTGTGGAATCGGCTGGCGAACGGCCTGCTCTCCTCCGAAGAAGCGATCGCGCTGCAGCCCGACCTGATCCTGAACCCGGACCTCGCGTTCCAGGCGATCGGCAATTCCGGCGCGCGGCAGGCGATGTCGCAGCGCGTCGTGACGATCCCGCCGCCGGACATCGGCAGCATCGACCCGCTCGTCGATTTCGTCGTCTGCCCGTCCGATCACCGCGGACCGGACAACTGCGTGCTCGACGAGCAATTCGCGACCGCGGTCCGCGTGGCGCCCGCGACGCCGTTCACCGTGCGCGACGCGATCGACAAGGGGTATCTTCATGGCGACTGGCCGCTCATCTCCGCGGGGAACGACAAGGTGCACGATCAGGACCCGCTCTGTTTCACGTACGGCTACTGCGAGAGCAACCTGAAAAAACTGCGCGCGGCGCGCGTCATCCCGATCGGCTGGGAGATCGCCGCGAGTCTTTCGTCGAAAGACAATCCGTTGAAACTGAAGGACGTGATGACCCATTTCGACGATTGCGCCACCGTTTGCACCCTGCCGAGCGCCTGCACTTCTTCGCAAGGTTGTTCATGCACGGTCTTGGTGGGAAACATTCCCGTCCCCGGGTGCACCGTCGCGAGCGGGAAGACGACATGCGGCCCGGTGTTCGCCCACATGGACGATCAGCATCCGTTCTGTCATCTGATCGATCCGAACTGGGTGCTGAAGGCGCCGCCGGCGCAGTGCCGCGTGAAAGCGCCGGGCGCGGTCCTCACGTCATCGGATACGGCGACGCGGCAGGATCAGTGCGTCGACGAATTGACCTGTCTGAAGCAGGACGACAACGGCACCTGCATCGGCGGCTGGGGATACTGCGTCGCCGAACGTCCGGTGTGGCGTTTCAACGGCGACTCCTGTCCGGCGCAGTACAACACCTGCCGCGTGCTCACGTCGCGCACCGGAGAAACCAAGAATCTCCTGCTGAACACGGTCGACCATAACGTCTGCACCGCGAACAACGCCGGTTGCCAGCAGTATTCCACGCTCCCCGACGTCGTCTCGTCGACGTCGCTCCCGTCGTCGATCCCGATCTGCACCGATCCGAACGGCTGCCGGTACACCGTCATCCAGGACTCCTGTCAGGTCGCTTCCGGAAAGACGTCCTGCACCGATCCGAACACCGGCGTCACGTGCAAGCTGTCGGTCGCCTGCGCCGCCGCATCGGGAGGCACGTGCACGTGCAATGTTCCCGGATTCTGCCGCGTCGCCAAAGGACAGAACACCTGCCAGCCATCGCTCGCCGGCGATCCGCAGGATCCCGGCGATGACTGGCTCGCGAACGCGGCCGATCGGTATTTCAACAAGAACGCGGAAACGTGCCCCTCGACCGACGCCGGCTGTTCGGCGCTTCTGTCGCTCGACAACGGACAGTCGTTGAACCTGATCCGCAACGGCGGGTTCGAGCAGCTCGAGGACGGCGACGATGACGGCGCGCCGGACCACGCCAAATATTGGACGCCGTTCGGCGCGGTGCCGGCCGGAACGAACAACGGGGAATTGAGCACGAACACGGCGTATGTCGGCAGCGGCTCATACGCGATGAGGCTGCCAGCAGCCAATCAGGGCGCGAACGCGTTATGCGCTCTCACAACAGGCGCGTGCGCACAAGAGAACGGCTGTCCGTGCACGATGCCGGCGGGGGGCGCGCTTCCGGGATACAGCTGCAAGGTCATCAAAGGTCAGACCGCCTGCACGGTGACGAATCGCGTGATCCAGACCGGCCTCACCATAAAACCGAAGACGACGTACACGATCTCCGGCTATTTTTACGGCACGTCTGGAAATGCGGGACATGGCAGCATGATCCTGCGGTTTACGGATGCGAACTGGCAGGACGTTTCTTTGCCTTCGGGCAGCGTCACGTCGACGATGTCATTCGTGACGAAGGACGGCTTGCCGACCGATTACGGGTCAAAGCTTTGCGGTGTCTCAAGCGGGAATCTTACGTTTATGTTTACCACGGCGACGCTCAACAGGGCGTCCGGCGTGCATGCGTCCTGCACGTTCGCGATCAATGCGCCGAACATCGCCCATGCGACTTTGGAATTGATCAGTCCCCTCAACAATACTCACCCGCTCGGCGACAACATCCAACTCGAGGAGGGATACGGGACGCCGTATCACGACCAGTACGGCGGAGAAGGTCGGCCGGTGGACGCGAAGATCCCGCCGGCGTACCTCGGGTGCACCGGTGAAGTAACCGACCGGCCGGAGTGCGCGAGCTACGCGCGCGTCTGCCGCGAGAACGAAGTCGGCTGCGAAGCGTACGCGCCGTCGAACGGCGACCCGACGGTGCCCGGCGTCGTCGGATCGAACGATCGTTGTCCGGCCGAATGCGTCGGATACGACACGTTCAAACAGGAGGCGTCGAATTTCGACGGCGACAAGTTCCCGGTGTACTTCATCCCGAAGACCGCGCGGCAGTGCGGCGAGTCCGACGTCGGTTGCTCCGAGTTCACGAATCTCGACACCGAAGCGCTCGAATATTACTCGCGCCTCCGGCTGTGCCAGAAGACGAACGATCCGACCACCGGCACGTTCTACACATGGGAAGGGTCGGATACCACCGGCTACCAGCTGAAGGTGTGGCAGATGAAAACGACGACCGATGCGAATGGCGCGACCGCGCACGTCGCCGCCTCGTCGAACGACATCAGCGTCTCCGGAGGGTCGGACGCCGGCGTCGCGCCGTGCACCAAACTGGACGCGAACGCGCAGCAGTGCGCGAGCAAGGACATCCCGCTCTCCGGCGGCAGCATCGACGGATTCTGCACTCGCGCGGCGATCGACGCCGGCGATCTGGGCTGCCGCGAGTTTTACGACGCGAGCGGCAACCGCCATTACCGCATGCTCTCGAAAACGATCCTCGCCACCGACGACTGCCATGCCGAGCGCATCACCGCGTCGACCGCGGCCGATTGCGCCGGGTCGAGCGGATTCTGGGACGCGGTGAAATCGCAGTGCATCTATCACGCGACGCCGTCGGAGAGCAACTCGTGCAGCGCGCAGGTGAACGGCTGCCGCGCGTACAAAGGGAACGCCGCGGCGAACGTCCGCAACGTGTTCACCGACACCTTCTCGAACGGACTCGGTGCATGGGGGACCGGTGCGACCCTTTCGTCCGAAGCGGTGACCGTCGGCGACCACTCGATCAGTCTCGCGCCGATCGTCGCATCCGCCCGCGATCTCGGCGGCTTGGTCGGTCCGAACCGCAGCTATACGCTGTCGTTCTGGGCGCGCGGATCCGGCCCGTTCATCTTCCAATTCAAACACGCGACGTCGTCCGCGACCTGCACGCTTTCGACCGCGTGTCCGGCGAGCAGCACCGGCGGCTGTTCTTGCACGACCGAAAATTTGACGTGCACGGTAGCGGCCGGCAGCAGCAGCTGCTTCATCCCGCCCGCGACGTCGACGCTGCCGCTCTCGGTATTCCAGATCAGGGCGTCAAACGCGACCGATTGCGCGGCATCGGGCGGTTCCTGGAACTCCACCAATTCGACCTGCCGGCCGAACCTCGTTCCCGAATGGCGGCAGTACACGCTCGGTCCGGTGATCGTCACCGATCCGCTATTCGGCACCGGCCCGGAGACGCTGCTCGCTTCCAATTTGGGGTCAGTGAACGCCTACGTCGAAAACATCGTGCTCGCGGAAGCGCGCGACAGCATCGACGTCGTTCGCGATTCATGGAAGACCCCTGCGTCCTGCGACATGACGGCGGACGGCGCGATCTCCCCGCAAGAGATGCTCGGCTGCCGCGAATACACGACGAGCGCCGGCGTGAAAGCCGATCTCCGGTCGTTCACCAATCTCTGCCGCGAACAGGCGGTCGGCTGCAAGGCGTACTCGTCCACGCAGAACACGCCGGATAATCCGTACGAGGAGACGTTCAACGCGGTGTGCACGCTGACGTCGGTTTGTACCGGGAATCAGCCGTGCGTATGCGCATACAGCGGCGCGCACTACCCGTCAGGATTCAAGAATATCGTCGACGTCTGCCGCGTGCCGGTCGGCCAGAGCACGTGCCGCTTCCACCTCGACGGACCGCACGAAGGATGGCGGCGCGATCAGGAACCGGACGCCGTCGACGTTCCGGCGGACAAACGGATGTTCCTCGTCGCGACGGACGCCAGCATGTGTCCGGCGACCTCGCTCGGCTGCAAGGCGGTGGCGGCGCCGCACAACGCGTACCAGGCGACGTGCACCAACACGAACGCCAGCGGAAATGCCGTCGCCTGCTCCGGTTCCACGCCGTGCGGCTGTCAGGTGAACGACGGCATCTGCTTCATCCCGAACGACGGGAAGAGTTCGACATGCATCGTGACGCTCAACGGCTCGCCGATCATCGACAAATGGAACGCAATGACGCTGAAGGACGATCCGACGAAGTACGACCAGACGCTCTGCACCGAGCAGGCGGTCGGCTGCGACGCGTTCACCGCCTCCGACGGCACGTCGTACTTCAAGGATCCCGGCGACAAGACCTGCGATTATAAAGAAAACGTATACATCAAAAACGCGAACGGCGTCAGCCAAGGGCCGTTCAGCGGCTGGTTCCGGCACGGCACCGACGCCAATCCCGTAGCGTGTGCGCCCGAAGACTTGAAGAACGGCGCGTACTACGACATCCGCAAGAACGGCGACGCCTCATGCACGCGGACGACGGCGTGCGGATCGCTCGGCGGATGCTCCTGCACGCCGCCCGGCGGCGCGTCGGCCTGTATCGTGCCGTTCGGGCAATACGGTTGCGGGTACCAGGGATGGGCGGGCACCTGCCCGGCCGAAGACGACCGTTGCGAGGAGTTCGTGGACCCGACGTTGTCGAGCGCGGCGAATCCGCTCGGAACCCCGTATTATTACATCGACAACGTCAAGATCGATAAGAAATCGTGCGCCGGCAGCGCGTCGCTCAAACAAGACTGCGTCCTGTTCGATCAGACGAGCAACCCCGCGCACACGTACTACTCGTTCGGCACGTACAGGAAGAGCACCGCCGAAATGAACGGCGGCGCCGTCACCCCGGTCAACTGCGGTTCTTCCGCGGATTCGGCATGGTGCGGACTCGGCGCTCCCAATGACACCAACGTCATTATCAAGGTGAAGCCCGACCGCGAATGCGCGGAATGGTATTCGTGCAAATCATTTGAAACGTTCTTCGACTCGCAGAAGGGCAGGACCGATCAGCGTTGCCAGCAGCTCGAGCTCTGTTCGCAGAATCAACAGGTCGGTTCGGCGTTCAAGTGCGCCAAGGAAGAGTCCGTGCCGCCCATTCTCTTCACGAAGCAGGTGTACGCGAGCCGGTCCACGGGATGGACACAAGGGGACGTACTTTTCCCCGGCAGTTCCGGACGCGATTTCTCCGGCTACGCTTTGGTCGGGAAGTATCCGCTTCCGTTCCTGAAACCGGTCGCCATCGCGCCGGGCGTCTGTTTCGATAAAAACAATTCCCCGAAGTTCGATTCAATCGGCGATTACATAAGCTGCGGCGCATCGTGCACGACGCCGGACTATTGCAAACCGATGCTCGGTATTTGCGTCGGGGGTTCGCGCGCCGGCCAGGGTTGCGACGGCACCACGGCCGTCAGCTGCAGCCTCGGCTATTGCGATACCAACTATCTCGCGACGCACCGCTTCGCCGCGGTTCTCAATCCGAACGCCGCGTGCACGAACGACAGCCAGTGCGCCGACCCGCTCAATGGAGAGGGGAAGTGCATCGATCAGACCTGTTACTACAATTTCGACGGCGGGAAGTTCGATCTCGGCAATCCGGAACCGGCGTCCGCGCCGCAATGCCGCGCGAATCCTGAATCCGACGCGCCGTATGGAGAATCGGTCGTTGATGCCAGCGCTGACCGCGGCGGATACGATTTCTACGGCCAAGCGCAGAATCGCAAGCTCGATTTCAAGGGCGCGAATGTCTGCGGACAGGGCAACGATTGCAACTGCAGCTATCAGCGGTTGGAGTACGGCCAGGGAGCGCTGCGGCGGTACTATTCGTACTTGAACGCGCAGGCGGTGGACAGGGTCAACAAGGATCAACCGATTTTCATCGGTCCGCCGGCGGGAATCTGCAACGGCGGTCCGGATGACGGGAAACCGTGCACGCCGACGAATCCGTTGTATACGCAAAATAGCCTGCAACAGTCCTCGCAAACGTGCGCCGAAGGAGGCACCTGCCAACAGCTTACGAAACGGACGATCGCGCTCGGCTGGCCGGGATTCTGCGTGGATCAGGATTTCTCCACCATCATCAACGGCGACCAGAATCAGCATAACTGCAACCTGTGGCTGCCGGTCGACCAGATCTCCGGCGCCTTGGATATCGACAACCAGAATCCGCAAGCCGGGTTCGTCCCCGATCAAAATCAGCTCCTGTATTGTCAGGTCGCGAAGGGGCTCGCCCAAACGACGAATAATTATACGATCAGGCTTTCAGGCCAAGCCGACCCGAGCGGTGTAATCCCATGCAACTCATTTTTCAAGGACGGTCCTGATTGCGAGAGGACAAGCGGCGGCGGTTCTGACCTTGGGACCGAAGCCGACGGATGGATTTCGCAGGAAGGTTCCGGACAGGAGCGGCGCCATCGATTTATCGCCGTTAATCCTGTCCCCGAAGATCAAATCGCCGGAATCAAAGTGCACATGAACTCAGGAACCGAAGGGATGACGTACAACGATGGCTTTAATATTTATTTCTACCTGCTCAAGCAGTACGACTGGACGATGGATCAAAATTTTTCCAACAGCGCAAATCAACCCGGAAGCGGCACGTTCTACAGCCCGGAGCATGGTCACTGTTTTAACTACATCACCGCTTCCAGCTCGGATCAGTGGGACAGCAAAAATTGTTGGGGAATCAAAGCGCGATTTGATGCGTCGCTTAACTTGACCGGGTTCGATACCGTCAGCGGAAATGAAAATGACGTAAGCGATCCGAACTACGCGCTCACGGTCGACGTCCTCCTTCGCGAACAATGCGACGAGCTCGCGGAAACCGCCGATATCTCGCGGCCGGTGGCGGCGATCGCGTGGACCGATCGGCTCAACAACGGATGGAGCAACGGCAGCAAGCTGTATGAGTTGCTCCACAAAACCGGTTGGCCCGATCCGAGTCCGGATAAAAACCCCGACCAGCATCCGTACGGCGTGATCACGGTTACACCGGTCACCGGCACCGTCGCATCAACGAAAGAATTCCCCTCGGATGACGAAAACGGGTTATGGGACAAGCATCTCTCCGTGTTCTCGACCGAAGGCGGCAGTCCGAACATGCTGTGGGGCGTCGCAATTACGAACGGCCAGGCCTCCGGCTACATACCGAACTACGCGAAAGATACCACCGTCACCCCGAACGTCGTCTGGATGAGAAACAGCTCCGGCATCCCGTTCGCCTGCACCGGACCGTGCGCGGGATTCAGTCCGAAGCCCGGCAACTGGGACAGCCAGGGAACGAACGCCGAACTTCGGGGAATTTCCAACCTCGGCCAGCTGTTCGCGTACGCGTTCGATACGTTCAAGTGGAACGGCAACCAAGCCTATGATGATCCCAGCAACGCCGGGAGCGGGAAGTGGGACGTCCGGAGCATTCATCTTGCGGACGGCACGCCGCCGCTGATCGCCGCGGCGAGCGTCGAGAATTGCGACCAATCGATTCAAAACCTTTGCACGGAACTTCCATCCGCTCAAGGATACGTCGGCGGCATCACCGTGAACGATGTGTCTGGCGGCGATATCGCCCCGCTTGCGCAGGGATCATTCGAAGCGACCGTCAAGTTCTTCGCCCATGCCGATACGAATCGCATGCCGATTCTTCGGAAGATCATCGACTTCGGCGATGGAACGACCCCGGTTACGCTGTGGGGGCTCTACAAAAACCACCGCGGGTGCATCCCGGGCAAGACGTGCGGCAGCGGAGCCACGTACTGCGACAGCCATGACTGGGGCACGGGCAACGCCGCCTGTCAGCCGGGATATTTCGCGCAGACGCACTCGTATGTCTGCAACAACGCGACGCTCGCGGCGCTGCCCGCCTGCGGATCATCCGGCAGGCCGTATCCTTGCAAGGTCGGCAACGAATGCCGCTTCCGTCCGCGCGTGCAGGTCATGGATAACTGGGGCACCTGCAACGGCGTTTGTCCGCAACATGATGTTAGCAGCGGGAATACGTGCTTCAACGACACCACGCCGATCGACAACTACGGCATTGATTCCAGCACATCGACCGGCCCGGTCAGTACGCAAAATAACTGCTTCACGCTGGATACGCGCAGTTACGATCTGCCGAATCGTCCGTGGAACGAATACGCCGGCGACATCATCGTGAAGGCGCCGACCCCATAGTATGCGAGACCTGCTCCGCCGGATGTTCAGCGACAAGACGAGAGGGAAACGGGCGTTCATGATCGCCGCGCTCCTGCTCGTCGCCGTCGCGGCGTTCGCGCCCGCGCATCCGGCATACGCCGGGATCGGCGCCGATGCCGGCGATTACGTTTTGATCACGTTCGCGACGATCATCCACGCCATCGTCGACTTCGTCGGCCAGCTGTTGCTGATCATCGTCGGCGTGCTCATTTGGGTTGCGCAGTACAACGGTTTCGCCACGAACGCCGCCGTGGCGAGCGGCTGGTCGATCACGCGCGACATCGCCAACATGTTCTTCATCGGCGTCCTCCTGATGATGGCGTTCGCCACGATTCTCGGCGCGGAAAAGTACAGTTACAAAGGACAGCTCACCGGATTCCTGATCATGGCGGTCGTCGTCAATTTCTCGCGCACGATCGCGGCGTTCCTGATCGACATGTCGCAGGTGGTGATGCTCACGTTCGTGAACGGCTTCAACGAAGCGGCCGGCGGCAACTTCGCCGACGCGTTTCATATTACGCAACTGATGCAGCTGCAGCCGGTCGACGACTCCACCGGGCACCAGGCGTGGAGCGTCGTCATCGCGCTGCTGCTCGCGCTCGTGATGGTGACGATCTCGCTCGGAGTCGTCATCATCATGACCGTCGTGCTCACGGTGCGCATCGTCTATCTCTGGCTGCTCATCGTCATCTCGCCGCTTGCGTTCTTCACGCGCAACGTCCCGGGCGACGCCGCGTCCGGTTATTACAAAAAATGGTGGAGCATGTTCACGAAGCAGGTGCTCGTCGGGCCGTTCATGGCGTTCTTCCTGTGGCTGTCGCTCGCCGCGGTCGCGAACAACACGCTGACCTCCGACGGCTTCCCGTCGACCGGGCCCGGAGGCGAAGCGTTGACGACGGTGAACGGCGACGCATCGGCGGAGTTCAAGCAGACCGAGATCCAATCGTTCATCATCGCGATCTGCCTGCTGCTCGGCGGTCTGCAG
The DNA here is from genome assembly GCA_964487195.1 of uncultured Gammaproteobacteria bacterium. Classification (GTDB taxonomy): domain Bacteria; phylum Patescibacteriota; class Patescibacteriia; order SG8-24; family SG8-24; genus CAZAPV01. The sequence goes on from CAZAPV010000009.1 coordinate 10,862, forward strand.
ATGTCGAAGGAGTTGAGCAGCACCGCGGTCGGCTGGGGGTCGAGCATCGCGAAGGGCGCCGGCGGACTGGTGAAGAAGGGCGCGAAAAGTTTAGCGAAAGGCGCGACGCGCGTATCGCTCCCCGGCACGCTCGACGAAGCGACCGGCAGGCGCGCCACGCTCGCGACGCTCGGCACCGCGTACACCGAGAAGTTCAAGGAGAGCCGGCTCGGGAGAGCGGTGGGCGTGAATCCGGAGTACAACAAGCAGGTGCAGGAGGAGCGCAACATCGCGGCGCTCCGGATCGCCGGCAAAGACAGGGAAGCGGACGCGAAGCAGCGCGTGCTCACCAAGAAGCGCGCCAAGGAGCTTACAGACAAGGGGTACTCGACCGCGGACCTTGAAAAGATCCAGTCCGCGTCTGCAACGAGCATGGTCGACAAGCGCGCCGCGCTGCTCGCCCGCGCGCAGGAAGGAGATCTCTCGCTCAAAGGAAAGGGGAAGGATCTCGCGAAGATCGTCGCGGCGGTCGGCGGCGACAGCCAATTCGAATACCAGCTCCGCGCCGCGCTCAAATCCGCGGGCGATGAGGACGCGATGCTCGGCGTCGGCGGCATCGATCCTCGCAAGCAGCTCGAAGAGAAGCTCGCGATCGGCACGATCGAACAGAAACGGAAAATGTTCGAAGGGATCAACAGGGGCGTGGATCTCGGTCCGGACGGCAAGCCGGCGCAGACGCATGCGGCGGACAAGCTGCTCGCGCTTAGCGCGCAAGATTTCAATCGGTTCACTGATGCGCTGAAAAACCGGATCAAAGACGCGCTGCTCGTCGCCGCGACCACCGATCCCGACCAAACGAAACGGAACGAATTAAACGCGAAATATCAGGAATTGGCTGGCGGCGCGTTCAATGAAGGACGCGCGCAAGAATTGCGTCAGGAGATGGAAGGAAGGCGCGTCGGCGCGCGCGCGGGACTCGCGGCGAAAGGAGAAGAGAAGCCGCTCCCCGTTGACCTGAAGCTCCAACAAATCATCGGCGATCTCGGGAAATATGGAGGATTGGGTGAGGAGGCGCCGCTTCGGAGGATGAACGATGCGCTCGACCGCGTGAAGACGACCGGCGCGATGACCGAAACGGATCGCGACGAGGTCGAAACGACGATGGGAGAATTGCGCGGTCTCGCCGCGAGATTGGATGCGACCGGCGCGGAAACCGGCGCCGTCGACGCGGCCGGCAACAGGATGACGAATGCCCAAGTGTTCGATCAAAGCCAGATGATGAAGGACTTGCAGGGAGCGACCACCGCGCCCGATGCGAAGACGGCGGCGGATCATCTGAAAGCCGCGGCGATCGCGCTCGAGAACGCGACGCGCATCGGCGGTCTCGATCCGGAAAAGCGCAAAGAGTATTTCCAGACCGTACAGAAGGGCAAGAGCGGCCTGCAGGCGGCGGACGCCGGTTTCGAGAAGGCGAAAACGGCGGTCGACGAAACCGGAAGGAAGAAGGCGGTTGCCGCGGCGTCCGACAACGCGCTCGGCACGATCAAGGTGTTGCTGAAGAACGAAGCGGTCGGCGAACCGACGAAGCAGGCGCTCCAAGAGCTCAAGGACGACATCAAGGCGCTTGAAAGTTCGGAACTGTCGACGCAACAGATCGCCGCAAGAGTCGATGAAATCCGCGTGAAGCTTGCGGACCTCAATAAAAAACTGTCATGATCGACCAGAAATTTTTCACGCTCCCGGACGAACCGTGGATCGACCCCGATCTGTCGGTTTTTCTCGCATCGGAAACGACGCGCAAGGCGATCGAGGCGCTCGCGGCGGCGCGCGGACTCGACGACGCGGACCAGCGGAAATTCGCCGCCGCGATCAGAGACGTCTGCATCGGGAAAATACCGAGCGACGAGGTCGCCGAACGGCTGTCCGCCGATCTCGGGATCGATTTCGAAACCGCGCTCGCGATGCAGGCCGATCTGGTCGGCGACGTCCTTTTCCCCGTCCGGAGCGCGCTCGCCGAACAGAACGAAGTCTATCGCGATCTCCATCCCGAGGAATTTTTGCCGAAGCCGCCGCAGGGGGACGAGTATGAGGCGCTCGCGAGAAATATCCTCGGAAAAAGCGGCGTCGCGCCCGCCGATCCCGCGCTGCGTCACCGGTTGGCGTCGTTTATCGTCGCGCGGCTGAAGGATGTGCGCGATGATCTCGAAACCGGCCAACTGCTCCAGCGGCCGGTAAAAACCGGCGGCGTCGGTTTGACTGCGGAGCAGAGCGAAAAATTGCTCGCGCTCATCAAAGGATCATCGCCGGATTTGCAGACGAAACGCGACGAACTGAAGAAACAGGAAGCGGCGTATGTCGAAAAGCAAAAAGCCGCGCTCGCGGTGAAAGAGAAACGGAAAAAACAATTCTTGACGAGAGAAGATCTCGCGGTCGGGATCGAGACCATCGCGCAAGAGGCCATCAAGCCGCGCGCCGCCGCGCCGACGAAAATTTCGAAGGAGGAGGCCTTGTCCGCGCCGACGCCGCTCGGGCGCGTCGTGGACGAAACGGTCGCGGCGAGCGGACTCGCGCTCGCGGACGACATGCAGCGGCGTTTCCGCACGCTCGTCGAATTGTACATGCGCGATCTGCGTGATGCGCTGGAGACGAAATCCAAACTGACCGCCCCGGTCGGGAGCGGCGGGATGGGGTTGAACGATACGGACGCGGAACGAGTGATGGGGTTGTTGAAAACGAACGTCGAATGGTTCCGGGCGGGCGGTCGCGAGCGGGTCGAGAAAGAGAAGACGCAGTACGTTGCCGGGCTCGCCGAGCGGCAGCGCAACGACGCCGCGCGCGAAGAGCAGCAGGAGCGCGCGAATCTCGACGCGTTGTACGCCGACATCGTCGGGAAGAGTCGGAAGATGATCCCGCCCCCGCCGCCAGTGGTGAGCCATGTCGAACCATCCGTGCCGAAAATGATTCCGGTCGTTTCTGCGCCGTCGAAGCCGGCGCCGCCCGTCCGCGTGACGCCGGTGTCGCCGTCAGCGCCCCTCCGTCGCGAACCGCCCGTGGTGAGCCGCGTCGAACCACCGCCGAACCTTCCGATCGCGCCCCCTGTGGTGAGCCGCCCCGAACCGCCCGCGCCGCGTCCGACGCCGCCCGCGATCCGTCCGACGGGACCGAAACCGATGGTCGCGGACGTCACGCACACCGCGTCCACATTGGTCGGCCCGGTCGAAGAGCTGCGCGCGCTCACGGTGCAGGATTTCCGCCGCCTCTCGAAGGATCCGAAAGAAGCGACGCTCAAAATCAAAGACAAGTTCGATCTGCTCGAAGAACAGTCGTTCGAAATGAAGGCGCGCGGAATCAAGGCGTGGCAGGATTCCGAAACGAACAAGCGCTATCTCGACATCCTCCGCCGCAGTCTCGAAGGCAAAACGGTCGCCGACGTCATCGCCGAGATGGAGGCGAAAGGGGAGTCGTCGCTCACCAAACCGGAGTTCGACGCGGTGATGGAGCTCAACCGAAAGCTCCGTTTCGGCTAGCCCGACCGCGTGGTATACTTGAAAGCGATGAAATACGTCGTCCCCCAATTCATCGACGTGGAAGACAAGATCATCGGGCCGATCACGACGCGCCAGTTCCTGATCATGCTCGTGACGTCGCTGCTCGTTTTCGTCTGTTATAAACTGTTCGATTTCACGGCGTTTTTGGCGACGGGGATCCCGACGTTCATCATCGGCGCGGTGCTCGCGTTCGGGCGCATTAACGGCCAGCCGTTCCATTACTTCCTGCTGAATCTGATGCAGACCGCCCGTCGTCCGCGGCTGCGTCTGTGGAACAAGGCGCTCACGGATCCGGAACTGCTGGAATTCGTCCGCGTCGCGCCGCCCGCGCCGCCGAAGCCGCACATCAAAAAAGAACCGATCGCAGCGACCAAACTCACCGAGCTGTCCCTCATCGTGAACACCGGCGGCGTGTACAATCCCGAAGCATGATATGGCCGAGCAGGAAATGCAATCGAAAAAACTCGCGGGCGGCAAGCCGGGGCCGGCGACGCAGCGCTACCTCGATATCGCCGAAGTCAAAGACGACGTCGTCGTCATGAAAGACGGCACGCTTCGTTCGGTGCTCATTGTCGCGAGCATCAACTTCGCGCTGAAGTCCGAAGACGAACAGAACGCGATCATCGCGGCGTACGTGCAGTTCCTGAACTCGCTCGAGTTCCCGCTGCAGATCGTGATTCAGTCGCGCAAACTGAACATCGACAACTATCTCGGCCGGCTCAAAGACGCGGAAAAGAATCAGTCCAATGAATTGCTGCGCGTGCAGATCGCCGACTATCGCAACTTCGTGCAGGAGCTCGTCACGCTCGGCCAGATCATGCAGAAGCAGTTCTTCATCGTCGTGCCGTACAATCCGCTCTCCGACAAGGCAAAAGGATTTTTCAGCCGGCTGAACGAGACGTTCATCCCGGCGATGTCCGTGAAGCTCGCCGAAGAGCGTTTCCGGAAACGCCGCGCGGATCTGCAGACGCGCGTTGATCACATCATCGGCTCGCTCAGCAGCATGGGGCTCAAGGCGGCGCAGCTCGACACGCAGAGTCTGATCGAATTGTACTACCGCGTGTACAATCCGGAGATTTATGACAGCGAAAAAATGACCGACGCGTCGAAGCTTCGCGTGTCGGAAGAGATCACATCCGTTTGATTCCGTATGGCGTTCACTCCAGGACAATTCGGGCCGGCGGAACCGACGCTCGCGCCGCCGCGCGCGCCTGCGAAAGGAAAGCGCGCCGAAGAGGCGGTGAAGATCGCCAAGGAGCGCGAGCTGCTTGAAGAAGAACGCGTCTATCGGCGCGGCGTGATTTCGATACGCGATCTCGTCTCGCCGGCCGGGATGAAGATCGAGTCGACCTACTTGGTGCTCAACGAGACGCACGTGCGCACCATCTTCGTCATTACGTATCCGCGCTACATCTCCCTCGGCTGGTTCGCGCCGATCATCAACCTCAACCAGCCGCTCGATATCGCGATGTTCTTCTATCCGGTGAAGCCGGAAGTGATTTTGAAGCAGCTCAAAAAGAAAGTCGGCGTGCTCGAAGCGCAGATTTTGGACGACGCGGACAAAGGCGCGCCGCGCGACCCGCTCCGCGAAACCGCGCTTCGCGACATCGAAGGGCTGCGCGATTCGCTCACGCAAGGCACCGAGCATTTCTTCCAGTTCGCGCTGTACGTCACGATCTACGCCGCGGACAAGAAGGAGCTGGACCGGAAAACCGAAGACATCGAGTCGCTGTTCGGCGGCAAACTGATCTACACCAAGCGGGTCTTCTACCAGGCGGAGCAGGGGTTCAATTCCACGGTGCCCGCGGGCAACGACGAACTGATGATCACGTTCAACATGAACTCGTCGCCGGTGGCGTCGTCGTTCCCGTTCATCTCCGCCGACCTCACCTCGGACAACGGCATCCTGTTCGGCGTCAACCGCCACAACAACAGCCTGATCCTGTTCGACCGGTTCTCGATGCAGAACGCGAACTACGTGGTGTTCGCGACCTCCGGCGCCGGCAAAAGCTACACCGTCAAATTGGAGATCCTCCGCTCGCTGATGCTCGGCACCGAGGTGATCGTGATCGACCCGGAAATGGAATACAAGCATCTCTCCGAAGCGGTCGGCGGCACGTACATCAACATTTCGCTTTCGTCCGACGCGAAGATCAACCCGTTCGATCTTCCGCGCGCGGTCGGCGAACAGGTGACGACCGAAGACATCATCCGGAGCGCGGTGATCACGGTGAAGGGGCTGCTCCGCATCATGCTCGGCACGGTGACGCCGCAGGAGGATTCGATCCTCGACCGCGCGCTGCTCGAAACGTACGCGAAAAAAGACATCACGCCCGACGTCGACCTTTCGAAGGTCGAGGCGCCGATCATGCAGGATTTCATCGAGGTGCTGCAGGGGATGGAAGGGACCGCGGACCTCGTCGTCAAACTCAAAAAGTACACCGAAGGGACGTTCGCAGGCCTCTTCAATTCGCCGACGACCGTCGCGATGAAGAACATCCTCGTCGTGTTCTCGGTGCGCGACCTGGAGGACGAACTGCGCCCGCTCGCGATCTACGCGATCATCAACTACATTTGGAATATCGTCCGTTCCGAACGGAAACGCCGCATCCTGGTGATCGACGAAGCGTGGTGGCTGATGCAGCACGAGGATTCGGCGAAGTTCATCTTCGCGCTCGTGAAGCGGTGCCGGAAATACTTCCTCGGCGTCACGACGATCAGCCAGGACGTCAACGACTTCCTCGGCAACGCCTACGGCCAGGCGATCGTCACGAACTCCGCGCTGCAGCTCCTGCTCAAGCAGTCGCCGGCGTCGATCAACACCGTGCAAAAGACTTTTTTACTGACCGAGGAAGAGAAAAATCTTCTGATCGAATGCGCGGTCGGGGAGGGGATATTCTTCGCCGGCAACAAGCACGCCGCGATCCAGGTGGTGGCGTCGTACGCCGAAGATCAGATCGTCACCACCAATCCGCAGCAGCTTTTGGAGATCGAGGCAGCGAAGAAAGAGTACGAGGCGTCGCTCGGCGCGCCGAAGATCGGATAAGATATGTCACGCAGAAACAAAATCATCGTCGCCGGCATCATCCTGATCCTCCTGATCCTCGCGCTGTTGTTCCTGCTGTTGCGGCGGCAGTCGACGACGACGGCACAACAGAACGCCAACCTCGGCACGAACGTGCCGATCGGGGAATTGCCGAACGCGCCGGGCGGGACGAACAGTGCGGTGAACGCGCCGGCGACGAATGCGCCCGCGCCGCAAGCGGATACGCGTACCGCGCTCAAACGGCTCGCCGCGGCGTTCGCCGAGCGGTTCGGCAGCTATTCGAATGCCAGCAATTTTGACAATATCCTCGATCTTAAGGTATTCATGACCGACGCGATGGCGAAATGGGCCGACCAGTACGTCGCGGCCCAAAGCGCGCAGAAACAGTCGGGCCAATATTCGGGGATCACGACGCGCGCGATCAGCGAAACGATCGTCGCGTTCGACGAAACGGCCGGTACGGCGACGGTCGTCGTAAAAACCCAGCGGCAGCAGTTTTCCGGCTCCTCGCTCTCCGGCACCGTGATCTATCAGGACCTCACGCTGACGTTCGTAAAAGACGGCGACATATGGAAAGTCGATTCGGCGACGTGGGCAAAGCAATGATGACGACGTTCCGCCGGTTTGCGGCGGCGATCTTCCCGCATTTCTGCTGCGGCTGCGGACGGGAAGGAACGACGCTCTGCCCCGATTGCCGCACCGATGCCCACGCCCCTCTCGAGGGGATTTTTGTTTGTCCGGGATGCGGCGATCCGACCCCGTTCGGCGCGAACTGCGGCCGCGGGAAGTGCCGGGCGCATCCGCTCGACGGCGTGATCTCCTTGGCGACGTACGGCGATCCGGTGCTGCGCGCGCTCGTCGGTTTGTATAAATATGAACGCGTGGACGAGGCGGGCGACGCGCTCGAAACGCTGTTCCGGGCGTTCTTCGCGCGGCATCGGGCGTTGATCGCGACGATGCTCCCGGGCGCGATCGTCACGCCGGTGCCGCTGCATTTTTTTCGGGAAGCGCTGCGCGGCTTCAATCAGTCGGACCGCTTCGCCGCGGCGCTCGCGAATTTTCTCGGATCGCCGCCCCGTCATCATCTCCGCCGCCGGTTCCGGATGTCGCCTCAGGCCGCGCTTGAAGATCATGCGCGGCGCCGCGCGAACGCCCGCGGTTCCGTCGCCGTCCGTCCGGGCGCGCGGATCGGGGAGCGTTATGTGCTCGTCGACGACGTCGCCACTTCCGGCGCGACGCTCGCCGAGTGCGCTCGCGTCCTCAAACGCGCCGGCGCGAAAAAAGTGTGGGCGATCACGTTGCTGCGTGGGTGATGCATTAGTTGATAGTATGTTGTTTTCACCTATAATTAAATTAGATTTCATCTAAATTAATTTTTTGAGCAGCTATGATTGAGCAGGGGGGCGGCATAGAAGCTGAAGATGGAGAATCAAAAAAAGAAGAAAAAGAACACAGACAAAAGGCTGAAGAAGAAATGCAATATGAGAACGAGAAGAACGAGAGGGTCGCCGAGGAGTTAAAGGCGCGACGAGAGCAGATAGAGATAATTCGAACTAATAAGCGGGTATTTTTTGAAGCGCTGTTGGCAAGAAAGCCGGACACCGAACTTCATTTGCCCATCCCTGTATCAGTGGTGCCCCCAACAACAATGGGGAGGACAGGCCTTCATCCCAATTTTAAACTTCAATTTCGTGGAATGCTGGACGACCTCGTTACAAAAACATATCAGGAAACGATAGAGCATTATTTCAAATTACATCCTGTCGATGTGGAAAAAATTGACGATGAATGGGTGCGTGAAAACGGACACGGCGAAAATTTGCCTCAAGATTTTTCTTGGATTATAGAGGTGGAGGGAAGCGGTAGATATCGGCTTAAACAGGTAGAAGAAACGATAGTAAAAGAATGTCAGGACGCGATACTTTCTGTGTTCAAAGATTTTCTCAAGAACGGTCCGGGTCGTAATAAATTGAAGTACACCTTGAAACGAATGGCACAAGGACTGGAGTAGCAAAAAACGGCCGATGCATCAGTCATTTTTCTGGCGGAGAGGGTGAGATTCGCCCGGTCATCCGACCGGGCGGCGGGTCGAATGACCCGCCGAACTCATCCGGATCCCGCCTCATGGCGGAGGAGGCAGGATTCGAACCTGCGACCCCCTTGCGGGAGTTCCGGTTTTCAAGACCGGCGCATTCGACCGCTCTGCCACTCCTCCGCCATGCTGCGGAACAAGACCGTCCCCCCCATGCTTTCTTACACCTCAGGGGTTTTAAACCAAGAATGAGTCGCTCCTTTTTTGCTTATCGCCTCTCGACTTCGTTCGAGGCACTCGACTCGTTTCGCATCAATGATGACCGGTCGAAGCCCCTCGCCACGCGAGGAGCGGAGACCACGAGCGAGTTTCGAACGAAGTTCGAAACGAGTCGAGTGGCGGAGGGTGTGGGGATCGAACCCACAAGACCCCTTTCGGGATCACAGTTTAGCAAACTGTTGCCTTACCATTCGGCGCAACCCTCCGTGAGGTATCGGTACGATACGTTTTTTGGCTCGGTTTGGCAAGGATTAAGGCAAGAATTATCCACTATTAAGGGCGGCATTTTTTGGTATACTTATGAAAGGAAAAAATCCGCTATGTGGATCAGGCAGAAAAGTCGGCGGGCGTTCTCGATGAGTCTCATCGCGATTTTCGCGATCGAGAGCGTTTTTCTCGTTTTCGGAACGGCGCCGGCCGCCGAGGCGGCGGTGCTGAACGCCTTCCGCTGGAGGAACGATGACGGCTCCGAAACGACCGCGACGTTCCAGGAAGATGAAAATACCGCGATCGACGACGTCATCAAAAACACTCCGGAACGCCTCCGTTTCGGGGCGGCGAACTCCGGTACCGAGCGCGAACTGCGCCAAAACGCGATCTTGGGACTCGAACCGCGCGATGAGGCGAACACCGCCCCGCTCATCGATACCGCCGCCGGCTTCGCGTATTACGGGACCGGCACCTCGCCGGGCAAAATCGTTAAAATCAAGCTTTCTGATTTCACGAGAGATGCCGGTCTCACGTTCGCCGATGGGGAAAACGCCGTTCTCTCCGGCGTGATCGATACCACGAATCATTTCGCGTATTACGAGACCGGAACCACGCCCGCGAAGATCATCAAAGTCAACCTCACGACGTTCACCGAGGTCGACGCGCTCACGCTCGCCGAAGACGCCAGCTTTGGTAATCAGGACCCCGCGGCGGTGATCGACGTTACGGGCGGGTTCGCGTATTTCGCGGTCGGCCCGGATCCCAGCAACGTCAAGGTGGCGAAAATCCGTCTTTCCGATTTCACCGAAGTCGACACCTTGGCGGTTTCGTTCGAGAGCGGTACGCGCATGCCCGCGGCCGCGACGATCGACACGACGAACGGTTTCGCGTATTTCGCCGGCGGCGGCACGGGGAGCACGGCCGGCAAAGTGATCAAAATCGACCTCTCCACGTTCACCGAATCGGGAGACTCTCCTCTGACGCTCAATGCGGACGCCGCGGTCGGGGGACCGGCGGAGATCGATGTCGGCGGAGGGTTCGCGTATTTCTTCTCGTTTCCCGGTTCCGGCACGACGAACATCCATAAAATCGATCTCTCCACGTTCACTGAAGTGGGAAGTTCGCCGTTCTCCGTTGCCGGAAATGTCGCGGAGTTCGATATTCCGAACGGTTTCGCGTACTCGGTGGACGGTTCGCTGCCCGGCATCGTGAGGCAAATCGATCTCTCTGACTTTTCCATTGCCGATTCGTTTACGCTCGGGACCGACGAAGGTACGAACACGCCGCTCGCCGTCATCGATTCCGGAAACTTCTTGTATTTCAAGCTTACCAATTTCGACGGACCCGGCGGGAACGCCATCGCCAAGGTCGATTTGACGACGTTCGGCGAAGCGGCCGGTTCGCCGCTTCACTTGAACGGGGGAGACGGGGCCGCCAACATCACATCGGTCATCGACACGATCAACGGATTCGCGTATCACGTCAATTATAATTCATCATCGAATCGCGCCGACAAGATCGTCAAAGTCGACCTCGGCACATTCGAGAAAGTGAGCACCCTGACTTTGACGTTGCCCAACGCGGGTATCGTCGCGGCCGCGATCGATCCGGCCGGCGGTTTCGCGTATTTCGCCACGAACGACGTACCCGCGAAGATCGTCAAAATCGACCTCTCCACGTTCACCGAAGCCGGGGATTCGCCGCTCACCCTCGGGTCTGGCGAAGCTCTGGCGGATGGCGTCCCCACCACCGGACTCATTGATACGACGAACGGTTTTCTATACTTCTCGACTCCGACCGGCGGCACGAGCGCGATCGTCAAAATCGACCTCTCCACCTTCACCGAGGATGCGAGTTCGCCGCTCGCGCTCGCCGAACAGGTAAACAGCGGAGGCGCGGCGATCGACACCGTGCACGGTTTCGCCTACTACGGCACCGATGATACGCCCGCGAAGATCGTCAAAGTCAACCTCTCCACGTTCACCGAAGCGGGGGATTCGCCGCTCACGCTCGCGAGCGGAGAGAATTTGGCGCGAGGTCTCGCCGTCGACCCGGGTAATAACTTTCTTTACGCCGGATTGGACACGGACACCGGGGAGCTCGTCAGAATCAACACCTCGACGTTCGCCGAAGATGCGACGTTGACGCTCGATACCCCGCAGTCCCACGTCATCGCACCGCTGATCGACACCGTCAACGGTTTCCTCTACTTTCATACTCTCCTAAGTTCGCCGACGTTTCATAGCGCGGTGATCCAAGTCAATCTTTCGACCTTCACCATCGTCGGAGAAAAAGAGCTTGCCTCGGATGTGGAGTTTGAGGAGGTGCTCGGCGTGATCGATCCGGCGAACGGTCTCGCGTATTATTCGGCGAGCGCGAACGGCGATGTCAGAGTTTTTCAATTCGACATCGGTCCCGTGCTGCACGTCAAATTTCGTCTCGAATACGGGGTTAAAGATACCACCTGCGCGGCGATCACGAGTTGGACGCAGGTGCCGAACGATACGTCGAAGGCGTGGGGGATGGTCGATTCCGCAAATTTCGCCGACGGCGATCCGACGACGGACAGCGACGGCGTCACGAACGGCAACACCACGTTCGTGCCGGGCGAAATGAAAGATACGTCTTCGGAAACGTTGGCGATCGCGCTCGGCCCGACCGATTTCACGGAGTTGGAGTACAGCGTGCAGGCGACGAACAAGGCGGTCGACGGCGGGGCGTACTGTTTCCGCCTGACCAACGCCGGCGACACGCTCTCCATGACGTTCGACCAGTACGCCGAAGCGTCGATCGCGCCGCCGGACTTTGATCAGAACGCCTATCGCTGGCGCAACGATAACGGTTCCGAAACGACCGCGACCTTCGCCGCCGCCGAAAATGCGCCGCTCGCGAGTCTCGCAAAGAATTCGAGCAAACGGCTGCGCATCGGCGCGGCGACCGTCGGGAGCAGCCTGTTCATCAGCGATGGCGCGTTGGAGCTCTCGGCCGGCGATTTTCCCGAAGCCGATGAACTTACGACGGCCGTCATCGATAATACCAACGGTTTCGCCTACTTCGTCGCCAGTGGCTCAACGCCGCTCCAGATCGTCAAAGTGCGCCTTTCGGATTTTACCCGCGTCGATCAGCTTACGTTGAATGAGTCAACGAACCCGATCGTCACCGGCGTGATCGATGAAGCCAACGGTTTCGCCTATTTCGCCACCGAAGATGCGCCGGCACAGATCGTGAAGATCGATCTCGCGACTTTCACCGAAGTCGGCTCTCCGCTCGTGCTCGGAACCGGTGAAGATCAGGTGGCCGGTAGCACGATCGATGCCGCCGCGGGATTCGCCTACTTCGGTACGAACACTTCCCCCGGCAAGATCGCCAAAGTCGATCTCTCGACGTTCACCGAATCCGGCGACTCGCCGCTCACGCTCGCGGAAGACAATCCCGTGGGCGCCGTCATCGATACCGCAAACGGTTTCCTGTACTTCGGCACGTTCGAATCGCCCGGTCGTATCGCCAAGATCAGTCTCGCGAGTTTCACGGAAACGGGCGATTCGCCGCTTGTACTCGGCGCGGGAGAAGATTTGGCCGGCCGCGGCGGACTCGATTCGACGAACGGCTTCGCCTATTTCGCCACCGTCACCGCGCCCGGCAAGATCGCCAAAGTCGATCTCTCGACGTTCACCGAATCCGGCGACTCGCCGCTGACGCTCGATACTGGACAGGAAACTTTGTTGAATATTTCCGTTGACGCCGCGAACGGTTTCTTGTATACGGCGACGGACACCGATCCGAGCATCGTCGTGAAGGTAGACCTTTCGACGTTCACCGAGACCGACTCCGTCACGCTCGCCGGGAACGTTCTTTTCGCTGTCGCAATGAATAACACCGGCAGCACGCTCTTTGTCGGCACGCTCACCTCTCCCGGCAAGATCGTCAAAATCCTGCTCAATCCGTTCTATAATTTCCGCCTCGAGTTCGGCACCAAAGAAACGTCCTGCGACGCGATCACCAGCTGGACGCAGGTTCCTTCGGGGTCGGGCGAAGCATGGAAGATGGCGAACTCTGCCAATTTCGACGATGGCGATCCGACCGTCGACAACGCCGGCCTGACGAACGGTTCAACCAATTTCGTTCCGGGCGATCTCAAGGATACGTCATCGCAAACGTCCGATATTGCGCTTGGCAAATTCCAATTCACCGAGCTCGAATTCAGCGTCGAACCGACATCCGATGCCGTGACCGACGCGACCTATTGTTTCCGCCTTACGGACGCCGGCGACGACACGTCGGTGACGTATGACGCGTATCCCGAAGTGACGGTGACGACCGCAGCCCCGGGCGGCGGAGGCGGCGGCAACACGACCCCACCCCCTTCAACCGGCCCACAGATCTCAAGCGTCACCGTCCCCCCGTCTTCGCTCACCACAACCTCCGCCACGATCACCTGGACCA